>CAIYET010000555.1 GCA_903925285.1 Candidatus Hydrogenedentota bacterium
AAACATGGGTGGAATTATTGTAGAAACAGGCGCCGTTGACGTCGGCTTCCAACAAGGAATAGGGCTGCACTCACAGAAAGGAGCAACACTGTATCGCCACTCTTGCCGGTCGGGCTGTCGAAAGAAGTGTTGTTGCTAATCCCACCGAAACATCCAGAAGTGGATTGGGATCCCTGCGACACCGTCAGATCTACTTCAGTGCCGGAACTGACGCTTGTGCCTGCAGCGGGATTCTGACTTATCACGTCTCCAACAGGCACAATATCGCTGTATTTTTGGGTGATTGTGCCCACTGTCAGCCCCACAGATGTTATCGCCGACTCCGCCGCAGATTGTGTCATACCCACGACATTGGGAATGGAAACAGGAGGCGGACCGTCCGATACGACCAGATTGACCGCTGTACCCGAAGCGACCAGTACACCCGCCGCCGGATCCTGTCTAATGACCGTGCCTGCTGCAACTGTCGTGCTGTGCTGCTGGGTCGCTGCACCGAGGGTCAGACCTGCATCGGTCAGCCCCGTTTGCGCCGCAGACTGTGTCATACCTGCCACGTTGGGCGTTGTCACGGCCGTTGCGGGCGGGGGACCATTCGACACAGCCAAATCCACCGCTGTTCCTGGGGCAACCAACACGCCTTGCCCGGGGGCTTGGCTGATGATCGTACCTGCGGGAACCGTTGCGCTGTATTGCTGCGTCACCGTGCCAAGGCTCAGACCTGCGCCGGTCAACGATGTTTGTGCGGCACTTTGTATCATGCCCACCACGTTGGGCGTTGTCACGGCCGTTGCGGGCGGGGGACCATCCGATACGATCAGATTGACCGCCGTACCCGAAGCGACCAGCACACCCGCCGCCGGATCCTGGCTAATAACCGTGCCTGACGCAACCGTCGCGCTGTGCTGTGGCGTCACCACGCCCAGAACAAGACCTGCCGTTGTGATGGCCGTCTGCGCCACGGACTGTGTCATACCCACGACATTGGGCGACACGCCCGTTGAAGAAGGCGGACCGTCCGATACGATCAGATTGACCGCCGTACCCGAAGCGACCAGCACACCCGCTGACGGATCCTGGCTAATAACCGTGCCTGACGCAACCGTCGCGCTGTGCTGTGGCGTCACCACGCCCAGAACAAGACCTGCCGTTGTGATGGCCGTCTGCGCGGCAGTCTGCGTCAGTTCCACGACACGCGGAACGGCGACAGGAGAGGGACCGTCCGATACGGCCAGAGAGATCGTTGTCCCCGCGGCAACGGAAGCGTTCGCCACCGGGTCCTGGCTGATGACGTCACCTGCGGCGACCGTCGGGCTATGCTGCTGGGCCACGACGCCGAGAGACAGCCCCGCATTCGCAATCGCCGTCTGCGCGGCGGCCTGCGTCATACCCACCACGTTCGGAACTGTCACGACAGGCGCACCATCCGATACGATCAAGCCCACCGCCGTCCCTGCGAGAACTGGTCCCGGTGCGATATCCTGACTCAAAACGAATCCGGCGGCAACCGTCGCGCTATGTTGTTGTGTAACGGCACCGACGGTCAGCCCTGCCGCCGCAATGGCCGTCTGTGCGGCCGCTTGGGTCATGCCTACCACGTCAGGCACAGTCGCCTGCTGCGCACCCTTGGAAACGGTCAGGTCCACCGCCGATCCAAGCGCAGCGGATGCGTTCGCCACGGGAGTTTGGGTTATGACGTTTCCTTGAGCCACCGTTGCATGGAACGCCTCCGCCACGCCGCCAAGGGCCAGTCCCGCTGCTTGGAGCAGACTTACGGCCTCCGATTGCGTCTTATCCAAAACATCAGGCACCGTCACCATCTCCGCCGTGTGAATCGTGTTGAACGCCTCGTTGGTCTCGATGGCAGGGTTGGTGTCGAACACAATGGACGCCTTGTTCGTAATGCGGGTGCCGGACGCGATCCCAGCCTTGGGCTTAACCGTAAACATCACGTGGCCTTCGCCCCGGTGCATAGCGTCGTTCTGCGGCAGGAATCCCGCCAGCACGTCGGCAGGCAAAGCGCCCGTGGCAGGATCCAGTGTCGTGAACGTCCACTGCGCCTGACCCGTCGCCGGATCCAACTGCGCCACGACGTTCACCCACCACTTCTGGTCCGTGCCCCGGTAATCCTGGACCGTCACCTGCGTCGCCAACGCAATCTTTCCGCCCGTGACCGGCACAATTTGGTCGCCCCAGGCAATCTCTGCCAACTGGAACGTGGTCCAGTCCAAGTCCGAACTCAGGTTGTCTGTGACAAACACCTGCTGCGCCGGAGCCAATGCTGTCTGTACGTTTTCAAAATAGATCGTATATGTCAGCGGCTGGTCCGGTGACACGAAGCGTTCGGTGGCAGGATTCCCTGTTCCGGCGGGGGAAACCTTTTCGTTCGGGTCGATGGCGGTGATGATTGCCGTCGCCGAGCAGGCGAAACGCTCCTTGTCCATTGAAGCCGCAACGTCCTGTTGAAACATTTCGAAGAGTTCTTCATCGCTAAATTGACTCATTGCCGAATCTGGCGTCCAGCCACCATCCAATATTCCTGCGTAAGCCGCGATGAGAAAGCGTCCGGTCCATCCCCACTCGTTCACAGTGTAGGTCCGCTCCTCAGGTTTGGACAACTCAGTGAGTAGTCTTCGGGCGGCGATCTCCTGGGCATTATCGACACGTTTCCAAGAAAGCCAGTCGTGAAACTTCGCGGCTCGGTCCGCAACGTCTACGGCTTGTACGCTGAGGTCGCCTATGGAACCGCGCGGCGACTCGCGATCGCCACCACTATTATACAAACCGAGCCAATTACCATATACAGGATACGTATATAGAGGATCCAGTTTTTGCCAAGACGTCAACTTGAGTCCCAGTGGATCCATAAGGGTTATGGGATTATTGGCACAGTATCGGTATGTATTGACATCCGCGCGCATGCCAACGGGGTCCGCCTGTACAAACCGCCCTAGCATTTCGTCGTAGCATCTTGCTCGCATATAGGTCAATCCCGCCGGACTTGCGGACGCGCCGAATCGGCCGCCAAAGCGGAGTGGGTTAGGCACTGACTCGCTTGCAGTTGACGACTGTCCAAAGACGTCATAGTCATAGCGCGCCACGATTGAACCGGAGGAATCGGTCAGGTGACACGTATTACCGATGGCGTCGAAGGCATAGGACAGGGCTCCTGCGACAGCATCAACGCGTTCGACAAGGCCTAGTCCGTGCACGTATCGCGCGGCAAGGGTATCCGCTTCGTCGTACTCGGCGGCGACGTCGACCAACCCGGCCGGGTCGTGCACATAGCGCGTTTCGCTCCCGTTATGTACTACAATGGCCCGGTTACCAAGGACGTCATAAGTGTATTGCCAGGTGCCCTCTGTCGGTGTGACCGCACGTAACAGCCGGTTCTCTGCGTCATACTCATAGGTGGTCGTCCCATCCGGCCCGCTCTTGAAGATCATGTTGCCGTCAGCGTCGTAGGCATACGTATGGGCCCCGGCCGACGTGTACTGATTCATCCCATTCGTCACATACGGCGCGACAACGCCATTGTCCGTCACGCTCGTCCTGTTCCCGGCGGCATCATAGGCGTAACTCGCCTGGTGGCCGTCAGGGTAGGTTACGCCAATGAGCTCTCCGATGGCGTCATACCGGTACGACGTAATCCCGTCGAGCGTAGTCATCGAGATGGGATTGCCATTTACGTCATAGATGTAGTCGAACTGCGACTGTACTGACCCATCCGGCGCGGAGTTGACCATACTGAGGATCTGTCCGGCGGAATCGTAGACGTATGTGGTATACGTGCCGTTGCCTTTGAGCTCCTGATAGAGTTGGCCCGCGCCGTCATACTCGTAGCGGACAAGTTCCGATTCATCGCCGTCGCTGAGGCGCGCCAACCGGCCCTGGATGTCATACTCGTAATTCAGGATGTAGCCGTCGTCAGCGGTCCGTTTGGTGCGCTGTCCGGCGTCGTTGTACTTGAAGGTGAACCAGTGGCCGGACGAGTACCATATTCCCCCCAGGAGATCGCGTGCGTCGTACTCGAAAATGGTCTTGCCCGATACGTCCTCCACCTCAATGAGGCGCCCTTCGTCGTCGTACGTGTAGGTAACCCACTTGCCGTCACTGTAGTCTTTCCGGGCGACTTGGCCGCGCGCGTTGTACTGGAAGTCTATGAACTGCCCGCGCCGGTTCGTGTAGCGGGTCAGATTCCCGAGGGAATCGTGCGCAAACTGCTCCCGGCTCGTATCGGGGTAGGTGATGCCTATCATGTTCCCGTTGGCGTCGTAATTAAAACCGGTCGCGTGGCCCTTGGCGTCGCGCAACGAGGCGAGCCTGTCGAGGTCGGCGGTGTAGGTCATGCTGATGGTCTGCCCCAGCGGATTCATCGTGCCGGTAAGGTTGCCGCGCTCGTCATATCCCATGCCGTACTGTTTACCATCGGGTCGCGTGAGGCGCGTCAGATTCAGCTTTCCGTCGTATTCCATGCTGACCTCGTTGCCGAGGGGATTTCGCGCGGACAGGAGTTGCCCCTGGGGGCCAAACTGGGCCGTGGAGGCGTTGCCCGCCGCGTCTGTCATCTGGACCGCGCCGGCCGAGGGGTACGCAATGGTGACCGCTTCCGCGCCGCCCGTGCCGGATTGTCCCGCAAGCCGGCCCTTGGCGTCGTAGGTGAAGTTCTGCACGATTCCATTGGGGTACGTCACAGAACCGAGCGCGTGGAGCGCCGGTCCGGGCGTGGCGCCATACGTGTAGTCCGTCATCACCCCCCCCGGTGCGGTAACACGAGTCAGGTGTTCGCCGCTCGCGTCATAGGTATAGAGGGTCAGGCGTCCCGTACAGTCGGTGACGCTAGTGATTCGGCCCTGCGCATTGTACGCGAGGACCACGCTTTGCCCGCTGGAATGCGTTACGGTGGTGAGCCGCCCATCGGTATAAGCGAGCGTGAGCGACGTGCCGTTCGGCTCGATAACCGCCGTTAACTGGCCCGCTGCGTTGAAATGCGATACGAGTCCGTCCGACTCGGTCAGATCATAGCCGCCTCCGGAGGCCTGCAGCGCGCCATGGTCGCCGCCTGTCGGCACCCACGATTCTCCAGCCGAACTGCGCGTGAAACGGCGGACCGCGCCGCCCGGACCGGAGACCACCGCGGTGGTGTCATTCTGAATGGTAAGCGTGTATTCAAAGTTGTGCGACCACCCCCAGCCCAACGGACCCAGGTGGAGCCGTTGGTCAATCGCGCTGGAATAGGTCCGCGCAAAGCCGAGCGGCAAGCCCGGCACGAAGCAAGACGCGTCCGATCCCGCGGCAAGCGTCTGCGGGCCGCCCGTAGTGCCCGACGAGTCCGCCAGCCACTGCGCAAAGACCTGCCGCACATCGCTGGAGATTGTCCCCGATTCCGCCATGCCCTCGGCTGTGCATGTCAACTCCCGCAAGTAGTCCGCCCACGTGCTTCCGGCCTGGCTAGTGAAATTGTCCCAGATCAAGGCCCACCCCGCGTCCGAGATCCCATCGGGGCGCACGTCCGACGCTATAGACGGCCAGTCGATGGCCATGTCACCTGCGACCATCTTGTCGAGCGTAAACTCGCCGCCGCTTATCGTGGTAAACTCGATGGGAACCCTTACACTGGCCCCGGGCGGCAAAACGCCTACTGGCGGCTTGGTGTTTACCCCAAGCACCTGCAACGAACTCGCCCGCCATGGGTCGTCCTGAGACAACCGCAGGGACGCTCCCGCAGGACCGGATATCACAAACAGCGGCGCGGGCAGGTCGGTGTCGCCCGTATTGGCGTATTCCAGCCAGAGCGTGTAGATCCGTCCTGGGCGTACCTGCGGGGGGGCCGTCAGACGCGCTTCCAACCGCGGGCCGGTCCCTCCAACAATCTGGAACGCCTGTGGAAGGACCTGTTCCTGACTATCTGACCAGACGACGGCCACATCGGCCGTCTGTGGGGCCAGCCCCGTGAGGTCAAACGTCACCGTCATCGTGGTGCTATCCCATTCGAGCGGGGTGTAGGCGCGCAACACCTGGCCGGTGACGTCGCGCAATTCGACGCGAACGCCTTGCGCGAAGCCCAGCCCCGTCACAATCAAGGTAGTGCTCCCGGCATTGCTTCCGGAATGGCTGCTCAGACCGGCTAGATGCCGGTCCACACCCTGCGCCTCAATCCGGAACCGCCCGGCGCTGGAATCTTGGGACGTGTAGTACGCCGAAAAATAGAAACGCCCGGACACCGGCCCAGGGATAAGAATTTCCTGCGTAGCGCTTGTCCCAACCTGGACACCTGTCCAATCGCAACTTCCAAAGACCGGCAGCCATTCGTGATCGCCCAGCAACGCCCACTGGCCTGTTCCCTGAACCGGCGTCAGAGAGACCACAAGATTCGTCACTTCGCCCGCAGCTACATTGAGTTGGAAATCACAGAACGTGGCAGGCACGATGTCTTGCTCCGTGGGCTGCCCCAGCGTCAGGACACGGATCTGGCTGCCGGCTTCCGTTATCGTGATATAGGCGGATTTCAGTTCGGAGTCGGTCCCGGCAACCGATGACACAGTTAGGGACACGCTATACTGGCCGACGTGTTCGTAGGTGTGCCGCGGATTCTGGCCGGTGACTTGGGGGCC
Organism: Candidatus Hydrogenedentota bacterium; assembly: GCA_903925285.1. Taxonomy (GTDB): domain Bacteria; phylum Hydrogenedentota; class Hydrogenedentia; order Hydrogenedentales; family SLHB01; genus DSVR01. The sequence goes on from CAIYET010000555.1 coordinate 6,612, forward strand.
ATCACCGAAATCCCACACCCATGAAGTGATAGACGCCGTCCCCGGAATGGACTGATCGATGAACTGGACGGTCAACGGACCGTTCCCCGATGTGTGGTCGGCAGTAAATGCCGCAACCGGCGGGATAAGGGCTGCAACGCGGACACAATTGGGTTTTGTCAGGACATTGCTGCCAGCAGCCGACGTCACAGTCAGCGATACCGGCACGTTTCCCGCCATCGTATACACGTGAGTCGGATTCTGATCCGTGGACGTCGCACCATCCCCAAAGTTCCACAGCCATCCCGTGATAGGGGACGTGCCGGCGGTGGACTGGTCCGTAAAGTGCACTGTCAGCGGAGCCGTCCCTGATACCGGGTCTGCGATGAACCGCGATCCCGGAGGGATAGGAGATGTAACCTGAGTGTAATTCCGTTTTGTCAGGGTATAGTTGCCTTCAGACGAGGTTACGGTTAGCGATACCGTGAACGTCCCGCCCAATGAATAGACGTGGCTTGGATTCTGGTCCGTGGACGTCGCGCCATCCCCGAAATTCCACGACCATCCCGCGATGGGAGACGCGCCCGGAGTCGACTGGTCCGTAAATTGCACCGTCAGCGGAGCCATGCCTGTGGTCGGTTCGCCAGTGAACGCGACAACGGGCGCGCCGGGTGGCGCAACCGTTATGTATCCCTGCTTCACCCGGGTGTTGCTGCCAGCATCCGTTGTTACCGTCAACGATACCGTATACGTTCCTGCCGCCACATAGATGTGTGTTGGACTCTGCGACGTGGAGGTGAGGCCGTCGCCGAAGTCCCAGTACCACCACGCGATGGCGGCGCTGCCCGCCACGGATTGGTCCACAAACTGAACGACCGATGGGGCTTGGCCCGATGTCAGGGACCCGGAAAACTCCGCGATCGGCAACTGGCCCTCGCCTTCGCCCTCGCCCTCGCCTTCGCCTTCGCCTTCGCCTTCGCCTTCGCCCTCGCCCTCGCCTTCACCTTCGCCCTCGCCCGCGCTGCCGCAACCCGCGCTCTCGTAGGCGCCCATGTCGATGACGTTACACTGGGGCCTGATGACACCGAGTATGTCAACCGTTGACGCGCTGCCAGGTTTCCCGGCATTTATGCAGGGCGATTCGGGCGCCAGCCGAAAGTCGCCGTTCGCGGCATCGACGAATAGAGGATCCCTGTCCATATTTCCGGCGCCGGTCCAGCCGCCTTGGACGTCGCAGTACACCATGGTCAAATTGGAGTAGGCTGAAATCTCGGGGGCCGAGTCATTCCAGAGAACGCAGTTCATGAAAACCGGAGCACCATATACGTTCCGTATCGCGCCGCCGTAATTAGTACAAGTGTTTCCCGAAAACGTGCAGTTTGTCAGCGTTGGGCTTGGGGTTGCATAAGTATACATGGCCCCACCTTCCCCAGAGGAATTGGCCCAGAATACGCAGTTGGCAACTTCCGCGAACGAGGAATTGGTGGCCATCGCTCCGCCTGCATTGGCCGTGTTCTTGGAAAATGTACATCTCTCCAAGGCCGACCAATAACCGCTCCCGTAGTAGATCCCACCGCCGGAGCCCTGCGATGAATTGCCGATGAATTGACAATCGCTTACCTGGACCGCAGCGCGATTATTGTTAAACATCCCTGCACCGTCCGAGCTCGATATGTTGCCCCGGTAGATGCAGTGGGCTACTGTCGGCGACACGGAAACATTGTACATGCCCGCCCCGTGCCGGACCTCGTCTGAAGGCCCGTCCGCCTTGCCGCCCGTAATGGTGAATCCATCCAAGGTCGCCTTGTCGGCCCCAATCAGAACATGCCAGGCGGGAGCGTCGTCCCGAGCGCTCGACCCATCCAACAAGCTCACATGCGCGGTCCAATTGCGCTGGTCCCGGGCCGTCTCCGAACCCGAAAAGCCGCCGTAGATGTGGACGCCCTCCTTCATCACGACGGACCCCGTGTTCCCAATCGCCGCTCCGTGCGGAGTACTCTCACGCGCTTCATCATAGACGCCTTCCGCCACCCAGACTTCGGCATCAGGTATGGCCGGCGTAGCGGTGTTGTCGATGGCCGCCTGGATCGTGGTGAAAGCGGTCGCCCAGGTCTGGCCATCCTCGATGCCGCTGACGTTGCGCTTGTCGACAAAGACAGGGCCAAACCTCACGTGGATATACTCGTCGATGGAATACGAATCACTTCCAAACGCGGTCGTAATCGTCAACGTAACGGCAAATGCACCCGGCTGCAAGAAGATATGGCTCGGGTTTTGTCCGGTGCTCGTGGTTCCGTCTCCAAAGTCCCAGAGCCAACTCGTGATAGTCTGGCCGCCGGATTGCGACAGATCCGTGAATTGCACGGTGAGAGGCGCAAACCCGAGTGTCGCGTCCGACGTGAAATCCGCCATCAGGCTGCCGCTCTCGTATGCGCCCATATCGATGCCAGTCCCTTGTGGGCGCGAAACTCCTCGAATATCGGCCGTCGGCGCACCGGTGGCAGTCCCCGCATTTACACACGGCGAGGCGCTGTCCAGCCGGAAATCCGCTAGGCCGGCCGCCAGGAACAGCGGCTCCTTATTGATGTTCCCGGTTCCCGGATACTCGCCAGCGACATCGGAGTAACCGACATCTGCAAAATCCCCACCGATCTCGTCGGGCGACCCGCCCCAGAATATGCAGTTCGTAACGATTGGCACCGCATACGACGAAGTGAGAAAGATAGCTCCGCCTTCTACGGCCGCACGGTTCTGATAAAAGGTACAGTTGGTTGTGGTCGGCGCATTATTGTCGAGATACATCCCGCCGCCGTGTTGCGAGGCGGTGTTGCCCGTAAACACGCTGTTCACGACGACCGGAACGGAACTGCTGCCGAACATCGCGCCGCCGCTCACCGCATGGTTTCCTATGAACACGCAATCGCTGACGGCAGGTGAAGAAGACGAATCGTATATGCCGCCACCGCTAGACGCCTGATTGCCCGAAAAAGTGCAACGTGTAATGGACGGGGACGACGATTCGTTGTAGATCGCACCGCCAATTTGAACGGCATAGTTTTCGAAGAACGTGCAGTCCTCAAACTTCGGGAAGCCGTTGCTGTTGTAGTAGTTTCTCGCCGCACCGCCGTAATTGCCCCGATTCTGGGAGAAAGTACAACCGCGTACCGTAGGGCAGGACTGGCTATAGTTAGTCATGCCTGCGCCGTAAGATGGACCGTTGTCTGAGAATAGACAGGTTTGCACGGTCGGGGATGCCGCATAATTGAACATACCACCGCCGTCCGGTGCGGAATTGCTCAGAAATGTGCAGGCTGTAACGGTTGGCTTGGACGCATTGTTGTACATGCCGCCACCCCAGTTACTGGCGGAATTCTTGAGGAACGTGCAATTGGTCACCGCGGGCGATGCCGAGGCGTTATACATGCCGCCACCGTAGGAAAACCCGTTTGCACCCGTGGCATTGCCGCCAGTGACGGTAAATCCATCCAGTGTGGCATTATCCGCTCCGATAACGACGTGCCAAGATGCCTCGCCTACCCTTGATGCCGTTCCGTCGATCGTCGTGACATGGCGCTTCCAGTCCCTTTGGGCGCGGAAGGTTTCGGTTCCTACGAAGCCACCGTAGAGATAGACGTCCGCTTTCATCACGAGCGACCCGCTCTGGTTGTCGCGGACCTCGCCGTATGCGCCCTCCGCCACCCAGATCTCCGTGTTGGTACGAATGAACGCGGCGTCAACCGCGGGCTGGAGCGTCGTATACGCCGTGGCCCAGGAAGCGCCGTCTTCCGTAGCCGACGCGTTGTCCTTGTCCACATAGATCAGGTTGCGCACGTAAATCACGATGGAAAACGTGGAGCCTGTGCCCAGTGCATTTGTTGCCGTAAGGGTCGCCGTATAGGTGCCGGTCACGTTGTAAGCATGAGCGGAGTTCTGTTGATTGCTGGTAGCCCCGTCGCCGAAGGCCCACGCCCACGCCGTAATGGGAGCTGTCCCGAATGGCACTAACTTAAGCCCAAGTATCTTCATTTATTGCGTTTACGCTTCTGCACTCCTTGGGTAGTCGCTTCCAGAATCTGGCATGAGAGTTCCCGCATCTGCGTCAGGAGCGTTTCGAG
>CAIYET010000556.1 GCA_903925285.1 Candidatus Hydrogenedentota bacterium
GCATGGCAACGCAACGTTGTTGAAACAGGCCATGCTGCACGACCCGCTCTGCGCGGCGGTCTGCAATCCAGACGAAATCTGGCAAATGGCCGACGACATGCTCGTCGCGCTCGCGCCGTGGCTTCCGCAATACAAGCGCGAAATCCCGAAGGCCCGAAAGCGGCTTGAATCCGCGAAACCGCTGGGCCTCCATAAAGGGCCGGGCGCGGCACGGCTCAAGACGCGTAACATCGCCGAGATAAAGCGCAACGCGAAACCCGTCTTGCTGTTGCCCAAGACCAAACGGTAGAGGCCTCGAACCATGCCGCACAAGAAAGAGGAACCGGTCAAAACGATCACGTGCCAGCATTGCCGCTACGAGCGGCCGGCAGACGACGCGCGATGCCATATTTGCGGCTATCCGTGGCCGTTCGCGGATAACGCAAAAAAAGCGTCTAAAAAACGTGCGTGGAAATGACCGGTATGTGATATAATCGCGTTTGGAAGTCGTATGGCCGCTAAGATGAGATGAGGGGTAGGAAAATGAGTTTCTTTGAAGATATTCTCACGTATGCCGTAAAAAACGGGGCGTCGGACGTACACTTGACCGTCGGCAGTCCGCCGGCCGTACGCATTGACGGCGTAATCCGCTTCCTGCGCGGCGAGGCACTTACTCCCAAAGACACGCTTGGTTTCGTGGACGAGATCCTGAACGCCGAACAGAAGGATAAGTTTCTCAAGTTGGGCGATGCGGACGTAGCGCTCAGCATTTCCGGGTTGGGGCGGTTTCGCGTCAACGTGTTGCGCCAGCGCGGCTCGGTGGGCATCGTCATGCGCCACGTACGCGGCAAGATCCTCGACCTCGCCTCGCTCCACTTACCCGAAACGCTCGATCAAATTTGCGAGATGCGGCGCGGACTGGTATTGGTCACGGGAACCACCGGCAGCGGCAAATCGACCACGCTCGCCTCGCTCATCGACCGTATCAACAACTCGCAACGCCTGCATATCGTGACGCTCGAAGACCCCATCGAATACCTGCACAGCAACAAAAAAAGCATCGTCACCCAACGCGAGGTGGCCATCGACACACACGACTTCTCCGTCGCGTTGCGCGCGGCGATGCGCGAAGACCCCGACGTGATTCTGATCGGCGAAATGCGCGACCAGGAAACCTTCGCGGCGGCCATGTCCGCCGCCGAAACCGGCCACCTCGTCTTCAGCACGCTGCACACGACCAACGCCATGATGAGCGTGGACCGCATCCTCGACCTCTTCCCATCGGATCAGCACGACCAGATCCGGTCCCAGTTATCGCTTCAGTTGCGCGGCCTCGTCGCCCAGCGCCTCCTGCCAACCATCGACGGAAAAGGCCGCGTGCCTGCGGTCGAAATTATGTTCAACAACCCCGCCATCGCCGCCCTCATCCGCGAAAACAACATCAAGCAAATCCCCCTGGCCATTAACGGCGGGCGCGAAGAGGGCATGCAGACCTTCAACACGAGTCTCGTGAACCTCATCAAGAAGAAACTCGTCACGGAAGAAGAAGCAATGTTCGCTTCGGACAATCCCGACGAACTCAAAATGAACATGCAGGGGATCTACCTCAGCCAAGGCCGTGGCGGAATCCTGAAAAAATAGCTTACTGTGCCTGTGCGCCCCGGATGCGCAACAACAGGTCGCGCGTCTTGATGACCGCGTCGAATTCCTGGTTCTCGTTCGGCGGGCACGATTCGATCCCCACGTAACCGTTGTATCCGCCATCGCGAACGATGCGCATCATTCGGAAAAAATCGATGCCCTTGACGGTACCGTCGTCGTTGAACGCCTCGCACTTCGCGCTGACGGCTTTTGCGAACGGCATCAGCTTTGCGACGGCGTCGTACCGGTCGATTTCGGGCGGGAAATTGCCGAAATCCGGCAAGGTCCCGAAGTTCGGCTTACC
>CAIYET010000557.1 GCA_903925285.1 Candidatus Hydrogenedentota bacterium
GTTTCGAGGCTCTCCCTCTTTTCCGATTCATGCGAAAAAACGGCTCCCTCAAGCGATATTGTCTTGCGGATCCGGTCAAATGTCACTTCGGCCTTTCCGCTCTTCCTTCCCTTCGGCTCGCAAAACAGGAACAGAAGCCGGTCACGTTCATCAAGCCGAAGCGGTCGTCCCTTCAACGTCCGAGGGTCGATGACTTGGAGGTTGTTCAATTCCTGATAGATGCGGAAGCGTTGGACGATGGGAAGCGCTTTTGACGCGCGGTCTTCCGAACGATCAAAGGTACACTTGCCGATGATCTGCGGTTTCAGGGGGCGCTGAATGATAATAACGTCGCGGATCTTATCGCGCGCCGCTTTCGTCAGCGCGGATGGATAGTGGTCTACCTGTGTCTTCCAAAGGGTGTCGAACTCCTCTCCCAGAAGGTCGCGTCCGGGATAGAAGTCGTAGTATTCCTGTTTCTTCTCCTTGCCCTTTTCATCGACGATCCGTTTGGTTTTCAAACGCGCTCGCACGGAGGCGCCCTCTTGCCGTCGCAGATACAGGTACTCGCCAAAGGTGCGCGCTCCGCTGGTTTCCATCTTGCCGTGTTGTTCGCGCAGTGCATCCTTAATCGCGCCGGAATCCTTAGCCTTGGTGTCGTTCTTCCGGTTGCTCTTAAAGCCGCGTCGTTGGTTCAAGTGAAAAATCGCTCGGCCAAATTCGTACAAGCTAAGCTTTTCACTCAGCCCACGCGATCGAAGTTCGTAGGGATCCAGCGCCGTCAAGGCGCGTCGTTCGTTCTCGTTCTCCGGCATGAGGCCAGCAGAAATAAGCGTTTTGATTAGGCGATCGCGGCGCTCGACGAATCGATCGCGATTACGACGCATCCCCCGTGCCTGACGGCGTGCCACGGCGTTCGACGACCCATCCTTCGGATTACGGCCATCGGAGAACACCCTGACGCCCATATCAATTATGGAGACAGGGGTGCTTCGTTCCTTGTTGTCCAATGCGAGTGCACACCATCCGATCGAATTCGTGCCGATATCCAACGACAATCGATACGCCACCATGATCATTCTCCTATTGCTATGCGAAGGCCAGTGGGCCAATGCTGACTACTTGACGTTTCCATTGTACGTGTAGTATCATCGCAATACAAAATGGGGTCTGTTAGCCGTTAACAAGGTTATCGACCACCAAATGTGGGGCAGGCTTCGGTCTGTCCCTTTTTGTTGTTTAATGATTTAATGAGGCGAGAACGACCCGGGTAAATAGCCTACGAATTTCGTGAGATCAGCGCCACCATTTGATTTGCGGTGGGAGGTTCGCGTCGAAGGTCATGTCGAAGGAGAATTTGAAGGGGCCGGGGATCTTGGAGACTTTGACGAGGACTGTGTTGCGTCCTTGTTTGACGGCGCATGAGGTGTTGGCGATCTTGAATTCGTCATGCGGGATCTGTGCGGTGCTTTCGTGGATGAGTTTGCCGTTTAGCCAGACTTTCGTGGCGTCTTGCAGGCCGATGCGAATCGTGGCGGTATCGCGTTTGTCGCTTGCGAATTCGGCGTAGGCGTAGGCGGTGCCGTTGTCGAAGCGGGGGTAGTATTCGTAGACGGGCGTGAAGGCTTCTTGGAAGTCGACGATGTAGTCGTCTTCGCGTTTGGCGTGCCACGGTTTCCAGGTCACGGGGTTATACCAGCCTGGATACACCGCGTCGAAGTCGAGGGTCTGCTCGGGCGGATAGGCGGCTGCGTGGCCTTTGTTGCCCCAGTTCGGGAATGGGCCAATGACCATCCAACGGCGTGTGGCCTCGTTGCGTTCGCGGCGGACCCATTCGACCGCTTTCTGGTCGAGCGGGACGATCCCGGCGGCGGGTACGGAGCGTCGCGCGAAGTGTTTGAGCAAGTTGACGAAGAGGCGGTCGGCAACGGGATCTTTGCCGAGGTTCTCGAGTATGCGCAGATGGGTAAACACGATGCGGCCGCTGCCGTAACGCCGTACGAGGATGTCGCTGCCCCACCACTGGGTCTCGCCCATCATATAATTGCCGGCGGCGATGGGCGTCGTGTCGAAGGTGCCAGCCATGTCCTCGTCGCCGGATTCGATGAAGGTCTTCGGGGCAACCACGTTGCGGTAGGGCTGGCGCATGAGACAGCGTGTGGGCAATCCTTCGAACACGGGGTGCAGCTTGACGTAATGGTACATGCCCAGAAATGCGCCAACGGCGTCTTTGTTCGTCGCGCGCAAACCGGGGTCGACGCGGTCCGCGAGGTCGTTCCAATCGTCCGGCGGCGCGAAGAAAATCGCCACGGCGCCGCCTTTGACCTGTGCGAGGACTTGCGCCAAATCGTTGTCGGGATAGGCCCGGATCGTGTTGGCCAGCGGCGGGATAATATGCAGGGGCGCTTGAGCCGCAGCGGGCGTCGCGAGCGTGGCGCATCGTTTCGTCCATGTCTGTTGCGGGTCGAGAATATGCACATCGAGGCCGGTCGGCTCGACGGGGTCGTACACATAAAGGTCCGTGCTGTTCTCGGCGAGGCATTTCATGCCCTGCATGATGCGAACGATGAACTTGTGGGTGCCCGTCGAGCCGGAAGCGCCGACGGTGCCTTCCCAGAGTTCGCGGCCATGGCGGGGTAGTTTCAGCGAGCGCTTCTTCTTCCACAGCACCTGGTTCGTCGGCCCGACGACTTGGAGCGACAGGTCGACTGCGATTTCCAACTGGTCCTCGTTGGCCAGGATCACGGTGACGGGCACTTCTTCGCGCGGCACGAGATTGGTGCGCGGGAGACTGATGAGCGGCCGCAGCTTCGTCTGAATCGCTGCGAAGGTGTCGAAAACCGGTTTCGGACGCCGCCATCGGTCGAGTACGCCTGCACAGAATTCGTGGCCGGCGTCGCACAATTGCGTGTAACAGTAGCCGGCTAGTTTTGGATTCATGCGGCACGCGTCCACGTGCAGTTGCGCGGCGTCGCACTGCAACTCGCGCGCGGCGGCCATGAACCCGGCGAAATCTCCGAACACGCGGTCGAGGTCGCGTTCCGCGAAGCCCTCTTGCGCGGCATCGAGCATGCGTTGTATGAACCGGGCGTCCTTGAGCCGCGCCTTGTCCGCGCCGTATTGATCGAGGACGTCGCCCAGGTCTTCCATGCCGCCGAACCCGAACTCGGACAGAAAATAGAGCCGGTCCGGATCGCCGCTGTAGGTGTAGTACAGTTCGATGTCGCGGTCCACGGGCGCGCGTTGATAAATGTGCAGGTCGTCGTACGGCTCGAGTTCTTCATGGTAGGGCCGCATCATTCGCGCAGGCTCGCGCGACGCATTCACGCCGCCGCTATCGTCGATGACGATGCGGCTGGGATCCAGCGAGCGCGCCAGACGGCACAGGTCTTCTTTGATGGTCTGCGCGCCGCCGTTCGTCACGTAGCCGGCGTTGCCCGTTTCGTTGAGCATGCCCCATATCACGACGCTCGGATGGTTGCGGTCGCGGAGGATCATTTCGCGGACCTCGCGTTCGCAACGTTCTCTCATGTATTGCGATTTCTCGATCCAGCCGATGGGCGGTTCCTCGTAGGCGAGCAGTCCCAATTCGTCGCAAAGATCGAGCGTTATTCGCGGCGGCGTCTTGATGTGCAGACGCACGAGGTTGAACCCGGCTTTCTTGGCCAGTTCGAGTTCGCGGCGCGCCATGGCCTCGTCTGTGGGCGCGGCGAGCGTCCGGGGATAGTCGGGCTGGTGCAGGACGCCTTTGATGAAAATAGGGCGATTGTTGAGGAAGAACCGATTGTCTTTGACGGTGAACTCGCGCATGCCAAAGCGCACGCGTACGCAATCCAGCACGACGTCGCCTTGCAGCAGTTCGCAGCGGAGCGTGTAGAGCTTTGGGGAATCCGGCGACCACATTTCGTATTCGGGAAAGTCGAAGGATTGCCGACCCGGCTGTCCGGTCATTCCGTACTGGGTACCTTCGATGTTCAGACGTATCGTACCTGTCCGAGAGGTCTGAATCGTCACCGAGATTCGTTTGCGGCGAATGTCCGGTTCGACGAACACGTCCTGGATGTGGGCGAGCGGTTTGTTCTCGATGTTGACCGAACCCCAGATTCCCGCGAAGGACCAATAGCCGCCTTCTTTGGATGACGGGATTTCCTTCGGACGGAATCGGCCAAAGCCTTCGGGACCGTGCGGATCGACGACGCGCACCCAGAGATGGTTTGCACCCGCCCGCGCGGCCTTGGCGGTATCGAGGGCAAACGGCGTGTAACCGCCTTCGTGGGCGCCGAGCGCGATGCCGTTCAACCAGACTTCGGCCCAATAGTCTACCGCCTCGAACTGCAATTCGAGCATGCGGTCCGGCGCAACGGCGTCCAGGTCGAACGAGCGGTAGTACCAGCCCACGCCGTCGTAGTCCGGCGCCCAAAGGTCCCAGACGCTGGGAACGTGGACGTCGATGGCGTCGCGGGCATCGGCACGGTCGAACCAACGCTCCGATACGCCCCGGTCATCGGGGTCGAGCGTCAAGCGCCACGCGCCGTCCAGTGAAAAGCGTAATCGAGTCGAATCGGACATTTGATGATCCAAAGGGAAACGCGGGCGCGCCTCCTCCTGCGTGAGAGAAAGATACTCTGCGCAAGCGTCCAAGGTCAAATTCTCTGTAGGCTGAAGAAATAGAGGCGGCTCTCGGATCAGGATTCAACGGCCCCAGGCAGTGGTCGGACTCGTACCCCGTGGTTGCCAACGATCACGAAGCGTCCCGGCTGGGTGCGCGCGATGACTGGGAAATGCCGTATGAACAGATCAAGGTATTCCTGGCGCGACTTCGTGCGGAACCGAAGCAAGATGACGCCCGCCGTTGGACGGCCCTGCCGGTATACGAGATCTCCGAAGTCTTTGTCCGCCGTCAGCAACACGCGCTGTTCGCGGGTTGCCCCATCGAGCACGTTGGGGTCGGGTGTGCCGCGCGCGAACTCGCGAATGCTTCAAACGTCGTGCCCCTGTGTGCGCAACCAATCCACCAGAAAGGGATCGATATTCTCATCGGCCAGGATTCTCACTAAACCCCCTGATCGACAAGCACCGATTCGTCCAACGAAAGATAGGCGGCTGCGTAACTTTGGGCCGCATGGATATGCTCCGTCCGAAGGTCGGGATAGGCATCGAGCAAGTCGGAAGCTGGCCAGCCGTCGCCAAGTCGCTCCAAGATCAATTCGACCGTCAGGCGGGTACCCTTTATGACCGGTTTGCCCAGCATAACGTCGGGGCGCTGTTCGATGTACTGTCGCCAGTCCATAGGCTTGAGTCTCCTTTCAATCAACGATACCACGGGCCAGGCGCAAAAGGAAAGCGTGTCCTGCGTTGAAGGTGGCCCGCTGCATCGGAAAACGAATTGCCAAGCAAGTTTGATTTACCCCGCGTTTTTGTGAAAAATAGGCGCGTGCCTTGTCCCGATGGCGGGACGGACTAAGCGAAGGAGTGTGCCATGGCATTGACGGATGCGGAACGGAGCCTGTTTCGTAAGCAGGCCGCGAAGATCCGCCGGGATATCGTGGACGTGACCGGCTGGGCCGGCGGTTCGCATATCGGCGGTTCGCTGAGCATGACGGACATCTTGACCGTCCTATATTGGAAGTACCTGCGTATCGATCCCGCGAATCCCGATTGGGACGACCGAGACCGGTTCGTGTTGAGCAAGGGACACGGCGGCGTGGGCCATGCGGTCGTGCTTGCGAATCGCGGTTATTTCGATGCCGCGTTGCTCAAGGACTTCAACCATTTCGGTTCGAGTTTCGGCATGCACCTCGACAGCACCAAGGTGCGCGGCGTGGACGCGTCGACCGGCTCGATGGGCCACGGACTGCCACAGGCGGTCGGGATGGCGCTGGGGTTGCGCGTCCGCAAGAAACCGCAGTTCGTCTATTGCTTGTGTGGCGACGGCGAGTGCAACGAAGGGTCCATCTGGGAAGCGGCGATGGCGGCGAGCCATTATAAACTTACCAACCTGATCGGATTCGTCGACCGCAACCATCTCATGATCGATGGGCGTACAGAAGATATCATGAGCCTCGAACCGTTCGTGAAGAAGTGGGAGGCGTTCGGCTGGAAGGTGAGCGAAATCGACGGGCACGACCTCGACCAGTTGGCGGGCGCCATCGAGGCCGCGCAAGCGTACAAGGACGGCCCGTTCATGATTGTGGCCACGACGGTCAAGGGCAAGGGCATCGATTTCATGGAAAACGAAGCGGCATGGCATTACGGCGGCCTGAGTGCGGATTTGATCGAGAAGGCCAAAGCGTCCATCGGAAACGGGGAGTAGTCGCGCATGAGTAAAGAGGGATTGACCTGGACCGTTTACGACGCGGATAAACTGAGCCAATCGGAGATCTACGGTCTCACGCTGTGCGACCTCGGCGCGGCGTATCCGGAGATTGTCGGGTTGTCCGCCGATCTCGCGAAATCGACCAAAATCGGCGTGTTCGGCAAGAAGTATCCGGACCGCTTTTTCAACTTCGGCATCGCCGAGGAAAACATGTTCGGCGTTGGCGCGGGCATGGCCAAGGTAGGCCTGACGCCATTTATTTCGACGTTCTCGGCGTTTGCATCGATGCGTGCGTGCGAGTTCTTGCGGACGGACATCTGTTATCAGAAACTCAATTGCAAGATTATTGCGACGCATGGCGGCACGTCGTTCGGACCTGCCGGCGCGACGCATCACGCCATCGAGGATCTCTCGATCGTGCGCGCGTTTCCAAATCTCACGGTCATCGTCCCCGCCGACGGCATCGAAACGGCGAAGGCCGTGCGCGCGTGCATGGACATCGATGGTCCGGTTTACATCCGTATCGGGCGCGGCTTCGAACCGCGCGCATACGAGTCGGACGCGTACGATTTCCAGATCGGCAAGGCTATCGAAATGCATCCCGGCACGGATATCACCGTGATCGCGTGCGGCGTATCCGTGCTGCACGCGTTGCAGGCCGCGCGGATTTTGAAAGAGGACAGCGGTCTGAGCGTCCGCGTGTTGAACTTGCACACGATTAAGCCAATCGACAAGGAAGCGATTTTGAAGGCCGTCGCCGAGACGCGCCGCATCGTCACGTTCGAGGACCACAACGTCATCGGCGGGATGGGCACGGCGGTTGCCGACGTTATCGCCGAGAGCGGCAAAGGTTGCGCGTTCCAGAAGGTCGGCATCCCGGACGAGTTTACCGTCATCGGGTATCCTGAAGACGTACACAACTATTACAAGATCGATACCGACGGCATCATCGAAAAGGTCAGGGAAGTCATGGGAAAAGACTTCGAGGAAGACGAGGACTGGGAAGACGAAATATA
>CAIYET010000558.1 GCA_903925285.1 Candidatus Hydrogenedentota bacterium
CGTCATTCCCGCGAAAGCGGGGATCCAGGATGCACACGTCACGCAGCAATCTGCACGCTGGATTCCCGCTTTCGCGGGAATGACGTCCGGCATAATTGTCGCGGCGATCTTGTTTGTCGCTGCTGGCGCATTCGCGGCGGATGAAACGCCGACGCAGGTGCTGTGCGTACGCAACCGCGCGCTGATTCCCGTTTCGATCAATGACATCAAGCCCTATTACATGCTTCTCGATCTCGCCCTGCCGCGCACGGTTATCGGCAACGAGGTCGTGGACTACCTCAAGTTGGAGACGACGCCCGGCGAATCGGAAGGCACGCGCCGTGTAACGATCCGCGCATTGCAGTATGGCGACCGTCCGGCGGCCTCGAAGACTTGCGTTGCGATGGACCTCGCGCCGCTGTCCGGCTTGCTTGGCGCGACCGTGGGTGGGATTGTTAATCCACGCGAATTCGGCTCCGAGATCATTCTCGATATCGGGCGTGGTGTCTTCGCGGCGCACGGTGTGGCGGACGCCGTCATACGCGACGAGAAAGACCCGCGAACCGTCAAGATGTCCATGGCGGGCGACTGCCCCGCCGTGCCCGCGACGTTGAACGGCTCGACGATGCGGTCTTGCGTGATCGACATGACCTTCGGGGGTACGCTCGCGGTATCCGAGGCGATTCTGGCCGAATTGGGCGTCGTACTCGATACCGCGCCGAAACTGGTTGCGCGGTCCGTGCCGGGCGTCGCGGACGATCCCGTCGGGCGCGTCCAGGTCCGCCTGAAAAGCGTGCGCGTGGGCGCCGTCGAAATCCTCGACCCGCTGTGCGTCGTCGAGGCGGGCAACAAACCCGCGCGGCTGGGGATCGGTTTTCTCAAGCATTTCCGTGCAACGCTCAACTTCGACCTCGGGCTTGTCCGCCTCGAAACGGAGGACGCCAGTCCCATCCGCGACGAACCGGTTATCGGATGTGGACTCGGGATCGGCTCGTTCCAGAGCGGCCATTGGACCGTATGGGTCGCCATGGGTTCGCCTGCCGACCGCGAAGGCATCGCGCCGGGGTCTGTATTGGTCGGCGTCAACGGAAAGGATATGGCCGACGTTTCCTATCCCGATGCGTTCGGCGCGCTGCCGTCGGCGGAAGGGAAAGAGGCCGAGGTTACGCTGTCGCACGACGCGGAGACCCGGACCGTGACCCTGAAGGCGGAAAAGCTTCTGTAACTGCGGGCCGACCTGAGGTATAATCCCCGTTTTGGCAAGAGGATCTGCTCCGTCCATTGCGGTCCAAAACAAAACGACCTGGAGGATACAGGATGAAGTCTGTTTGTGTACGTGCGAGCGTAGCGGGAATCATGGCGTTGGCGGGCCTATTGGCCTTTGGCACATCAAGTGCATGGGCAAAAGACGCCGCACCCAAACCGGCCGCCGAGAAGGCCACTCTTGCAAAACCCAAAGCCAAGCCCAAGACCAAGGCCAAGGAGAAGGACGGGATTTCCGAAGCGGACGCGAAGATCTGGGCGTTGCGCGACCATTATACGTTCGGTGAGGACAACGGCAAGATCTATTACGCCGTGGAAGACGCCGAGTGGACCCTCGACATGCCGGGACTCGGCAACGTCACCGAAAACGTGGGATTCCGCATCACGTTCGCAGACGGGACGAATTGGGAGGCCTCGGCGCTAGGCAAGGCCGAAAGCGTGCGCAAAACATTCTCCGACGAGTTGGGCAACGGCACGACCTTTACCAGCCAATTCCCCGCCAAGGACGGCGTCGTCGTGTGTCACAGCATGTCCATCTACAAAGACCGTCCTTTCATCTTGGTCCGTATCGTCGTGGGCAACGTGGGCGACAAGCCCATCGAGATCAAGAAACTGTGCCCGGTCGTGCTCGGACCGTCCGGCATCGGCAAACTCAGCGCCGACTCGCAGACCGCCTCGCGCCGTCTCAAGAGCCGCGGCGGCCATGCCGTGTTCGACAAGGCCGCGCCGCCCGTCTTGACCATACTCGACGACATCGCGCACAAATTCTGTCTATCGTTCGGCGTGGTACCCGGCGG
This sequence comes from Candidatus Hydrogenedentota bacterium, assembly GCA_903925285.1. GTDB lineage: Bacteria > Hydrogenedentota > Hydrogenedentia > Hydrogenedentales > SLHB01 > DSVR01. The sequence goes on from CAIYET010000558.1 coordinate 2,040, forward strand.
GATCGCGACTTCGAGCGCCGACTTGGCCCGAGGCGCGGATTGCTGGCAAGGCGAGGTGACCTGCGCCTATTCGCCCTCGATTCGAATCGACCCTGGCCAGAAACTCCCAAGCGACCCCGCATGGCTGACATATCGCACGGCGATACCCTCGGAAATCGATCAAAATTACGCGTGGGTGGCGAGCCGCATCCCGCACGCCGACATGAACAAAAAACTGCCCCGGAATTGGGTAACAGTCGAAAAAGGCGAGCCGGAGTCCAAGCTGCTCGAGGCCGCCAAAGCGTGGGGCGGCGCCGGCGTGAAATACGCCCTGGTCCCGGAAAACTGGGAAGGACGCCCCGGCTCGATGGAAGGCTCCACGCCGGCCTATCCGAAAGATATGGCCAAGACCGCCAAGCAGTTGACGGGCTTCGGTATGCAACCGGGCCTCACCATCGACCCGCTGTTGACTGCCGACGGAAGCGACGAATGGGCCATGTCGGGAACCGACGGCGCGCGCTGGCTCAACTTGTCCAATCCAGAAGGCCGAAAACACGCCGTCGAACGCCTCAAGAAAGCCGTCGCCTGGGGATACCAGTTCTTCGTCGTGCCGCCCTCGAATATCCCGGACGAAGCCTTGAAACAATTCAACCTGACCCGTGCGCAAGCTGACGTCCTCGCCATGCAAACCATGCAAGAAGCCGCCGAAACGCGCCCCGTGGCGGCCACCCCCGCGTGCGCGCTCGACGCAGACCTGAACGCGTGGCTCGAAGCCGCCGCCGCCACGGCCCGCATGGCCGAATTCGGCGTGTCGCCAGGCCCCGTCCGCTTCGCGATCAACGACGACGCATCCGTCGATAATGCGCTTCTCGCGATGCTAACGATATTCTCCAGCCCCATCGAATACACCGGTAAACCGTCGGCGGACATAGCGAAAGCCGTATCGCAACTGTGCGACCGCGGACGCATGTTCGCACGCCCAATCGACACGTCCCGACGCGATCCCAAACTTTGGTTGACAGCCGTCGCCAGCGTGATCGAAGGCATCGAGACGCACTCCGTCGTCGCATTTCCAGGCGCACCCGCATGGTCCATGGCCGACCTCGCGCTCGATAAACCGTCCGATACGATCGTCTGGCACGCATCCGACGGACAAAACGTGGACACCGCCAACGCCGTGTCCAACGGCAACGACCTCGCCGTCTACGGCATATCGCCCAAACCGGCGCATCCAGCCCTGCTCGGCGCGTCCGATGGTCCGCGTCTGCTGCTCGACGACCTCAAGTCCGTCACATGGAAAGAAGACAAAGGCGTCCTGACCGCGACGTTCCAAGGAAGCAACCGCAATCGAGCCACCGCGTACGTCGAAATCCCCGAAGGCTGGACGCTCAAGGCAGGCAAAGTCGGCGACGCCGCCGTCAGCAAGAAAGACACCGGAGCCCGCCTGGCCCTACCCATCGAATCGGGCCGCCCCACGCGCATCGAACTGGAATTCACGAAAAAATAAATCAGGCTTCCCCGACCGCAAGGGGATCCTTCGACAACAAACCCGCAACGGACATGTTCGCCCGTTGCGGGTTGTTGTGCATAATAGGAGGGATCAGGAAACGCCTTTGACTTCGACAACGGCGCCGACTGCTTCGAGGGTCTCGCGGATCTTCTTGGCTTCGTCTTCGGGAACGTTTTCCTTGACGGCTTTCGGTGCACTGTCGACGAGGTCCTTGGCTTCCTTCAAGCCCAGACCAGTCAGCGCGCGCACTTCTTTGATGACCTGAATCTTTTGCCCGCCAATTTCCTTCAGGATGACGTTGAAAGACGTGGGAGCTTCTTCCGCCGGGGCCGCTTCCGCCGCGCCCATCGGCATGCCCATCATCATCGGGGCAGCCGCGGTGACTCCGAACTTCTCTTCGAGCGCCTTGACCAACTCGCTCAGTTCGAGCACGGTAAGTCCGGCAATCTGATCGATAATCGTATTCAACTTATCCGACATGGTACGTGTTTCCTTTCGGTATGCGAATGCGCCTTGCATTCGGTTTCAGGCGGCAGAACGCGCTCTTAGGCGGCCGCAGCTTCTTCTTTCTGTTTGCGAATTTGATCCAATGCATTGACCAAGTTGCGCGGCAGCGCGTTGAGCACGCCCACGGCGTTGCGCAACGTCATGGCGATAGTCCCGACCACCTGGGCCAACAGGACTTGGCGCGGCGGCAACGCCGCCAATGATGCGACTTGCGCCTTGGACACGACGCGGCCTTCCAAAATGCCGCCATTCATGGACAAGGACTTCACTTCCTTGGCGATCTCCTTCATGATCTTGGACGGCGCCACGGGATCGTTCGAGAACGCCCAAGCCGTCGGTCCTTCGACGAAGGCCAGCGCGCCGGACAGGTTCAATTCGTCCAGGACGCGTTTGACCAAGGTGTTCTTGTACACCTTGAACTCGACGTTCGCCTCGCACAGTTTGCTGCGCAAATGCGTCACTTGCTCGACGCTAATGCCCTGATACTGCGTGGCAACCGTCAACGTGTGGCTCTGGAGCCGCTGCTTGAACTCGGCAACGGCGTCAATCTTGTATTGCTTCGGCAATGGTATTCACCTCCCTTCCTGTCTACCTATGCAGACGGAAGAAAAAAGCCCCGCGCCGTCTCGAGACAGCGCGGGGCGTCAATACATCGTCGATCGCCTCGCTCTTTCGTCTCGGCAGGCAACTTTAAGACCCGAAGGCCACCGGCTATCTTCGACGGACGCAGCTTCTTTCTCGCTGCTCGAAGGGACTATAGCAAGATTGCGGAGCCAAAAGCAAAAGGCGTCGATATGATGGGTTTAAGAAGTACGAGCAAGAACGCAAAGCGCGCTATGTCATGCGTTCGTAGAGGCTAGACATCGCGTCGGCGAAGTGCTCGATTGTGAAGCGTTCCATCACGCGTTTGTAGCCGGCGATGGATAATTCGTTGCGCAACGTTTCCGAGGCGAGAAGCGACTCGAGTGCATCCGAAAGCGACATGAAATCGTTGGGCTGGCACAGGAGGCCGGCGTCGCAGACGATCTCCGGAATAGCGCCGCTCGATGTACCGATAACGGGTGTACCGCAGGCCATGGCCTCCAACAGCGACATGCCGAATTGTTCTTGCCACTCCGGCGTGGCGATGCTCGGCAGCACGAAAACGTCGGCGGAACGAAACGCGGCGGGCATCTGGCGATAGGGCAGCGAACCAGCGAATACGCAATGCGCGGCGATATCCAGGCGCGCGATCAACGCTTCGATGCGTTCCCGTCCGGGTCCGGCGCCGACCATGAGGAGCTTGATCGCGCGGCCTTTTGGCGCGCGGACAAGCAACTCGCGCAGGGCCATGAGCAGAAAGTCGAGTCCCTTCCGCGGCAGAAACCAGCCAACGAAGAGGATGACGAAATCGTCGTCGTTCAATCCAAACGCGGTTCGTTCGGACGGACCGGGACAGAACGATTCGATGTCGACGGCCGGCGGCACGTATACGATGCGCTCGTCGCGCGCGCCTTCGATGAGCAACATGCGCCGCGAACGTTCCGTGTGTACGATAAAGCAATCGGCCTCGTCGAGGGCGCGGCGCTTGAGGGCACGACGCTCGTCCGTCTGCTCCATGTTGAATGGAATGTTGTCCCAGACCATCAATGCGAGCGGCGTACCGAATCGCTTGTGCGCATCGAGCGCCTCCGAGGTCCAATCCGTGAATAGTTCCCACGACTGGATCGCGTCGAAGCCCTGTAATCGTTCCGCGAACGGCAGGACGCGCGGTTCGCGGCCCGCGTAGCGTTCCTGCAACGCGCGCACGGATTGCACGAGCGTCGGGCCTTGTTGCGTATCAAAATGGATCGGCTCGAATCGAAACGGCGTTTCTTCGCCGTCGCGTTCGTCGAAGTACCGCTGGATCTCGGAGTCCGCGCGGAACACCGTGATCTCCGGCGCGCCGCGCATCCGTTGGTACCCGCGAAAGTGCCACGGGTTATAGCGGTTGCCGATCAGCAGCGCGAGCTTCACGGACGGTCTCCCCAGAAATGGCGAATGAGAAACGCCCGCGCCGCCTCGCGATCCATCGGGATGTCGAGGTGGCGTTCGAGGCACTTCTTCTCGTACTCGTCGAGCGTGCAGATGACCTGCGCGGGATTGCCGGCGACGACCGTGTTCGGCGGGACGTCCTTCGTGACGACGCTGCACGCGCCGACGATGGCGTTGGGTCCGATGACGACACGCGGCAAGATGGTCGCGCGGATGCCGATCTGGCAATTGTCGCGGATCTCGATCGTGCCAAAGCCGGTCAGCGATTCGTACTGGTCCTGAAACGGCCAGTTGAGATCGTGGTTGACGAACGTGACGTCGTTCGAGATGCAGACGTGATTGCCGATGCGGATGAGCCACGGCTCCGTGCCGAAATGGCTCGTGTAAATGCGGCAGCGTTCGCCAATTTGCACACCCATCTCGCGCAAGGTGCGAATGACGGTCTCTTGCGATCCATACCGGAGTTTCAGTCTCTCGAAGATGCGATTCAAACCCATACGGCCATCCTATTCGTCGAACTCGGACGGTTGTCCTTGGAAGATCCATTTACGGTCGACTTCGAGTATGCGCGGGCGTCTTTCGAACACGGCCTCGATTTTTGGGAAAGACAAGAACCGTTGCTTGCTCTGATGGTAACGGCTGATCAGGTGCAGATACAGCATGAGACGCGCGGTACGCAGTTGGCGCGGCGTCGAATAATAGACCGTCATGCCGCGCTCGACGGCGTGCTGGAGCCGGTCCGTCAAGGCTTGCGGACGCCTGGCCGCGATCTCCGACCACTCGAACAGATCGATTTCCGGCATGCACGCAGCACCTTGTGCGGCCTGCCGTTCGAATTCGACATCGAGGCGCTCGTACATCGCCACGAGATTGTCGAACCAATGCAGGATCGCGCGATAGCCCTCGTCGGCAAGATCGATCTCGATATGCGCCTCGTCGATGGCCGCGAGCGTCTGCCGCGCGAGATAGCCTTCGCGGTCTTCATTGGCGTCGGGGACCATGCGCACGCGCGCCTTCTCCGCCGCCTCGCCGTAGTTGAAACTCTCGAGGATGGTCGCGATGCTGAACTTCGTGCGCGAATGCAACGCCGATTCCTTCAACAACGGGACGGCCACGGAGTCCTTCTCGAGCACGGCGTCGATCGCCGGTTCCGCCGCGAACAGGTCTGCTTTCCAGTCGAACCAGATGTCGTGAAAAAGACCGCACAACACACGCCCGCACCCGCGCGAATCCGCGCTAAAGGCCTTGCCAACGAGTTCCGCAAACCGTCGTCGCAACCGCCAGCCCGTCCGCTTCAGAATGTCGTGCTCGAACAGGTACCGCAGAACAAGCAGACGATCGAGCACAAGAAACGCCGCGTCGTCCGCAAGACCCGAATGCGCCACAATCGTCTCGCGCCAGTAATGGCACCACTCGTGCAGATGACGGGCCACTTCGGTGCGCGGCGGACGCCGGAGTTGTTCGAGCGAACCGCTTTCGATGTCCGCCTGGCGCAACGGGTCCGCCATGTCGCGCCGGAACTCGGCGGGCGAGTCCGCGCTCATCAAGAGTTCGTCCGTGCGCGCGTCGTAGAAATACGAGCGATACAGATCCGTAATGAACGCGTAATCGACGTTGAGTGCGCGCGTCTCGTTGACCAGCAGGCGCGTCGTGTCGCAGAAATCCAGACCACGCTTCGTGAGCGAACTCGGCGGATCGAGCGCACCCGGCATGACGAAGTGCGCGGCCACGGCGATCTGCGCGCCGCTACGCAGTACGTACGACGCGGAACCCACATGGGCCAGCACCGGCTTCGATTCGATCGGCGTCACCGTCCCCCAACCCAGCAAGTTCAGCAACTGTTCCGCGAACCGGTGCTGATCTTCCTTCGTGTTGTCGGCCAGCTTGCCCCACCACGATTCACACAACTTGGCAATCTCATGCGAACTTTCCATCACGGTACCCCTTGTTCCTTTCGGACCAGATAACCAGCAGCCTCGATCCGCCGCCAGATTACGTCTTCACGGCGACCCAACAGATCCACGCCGCGCGCCAGATAGGTCTCCAGCGACGCCGAGCGATCCGCCGCTTGCCGCGCGAATTCGTCTACGGACAATACTTCCATCACATAACCTGCCGGCGCCGACACCGAGGACGGACGCCCAGACGTGGTAACAACCAAGACCTTCTTTTCCTCCCCGTTCAGAAAGGCCAACCGCACCGATTCATCGAGCGCCAACAATCCCCGAAGCCGCTCTTCATCGCTCGCGGTTTTCAGAACCAGCCCCCGCAATTCCGGAAACAATGCAAATTGCATGTCCACCTGGTAATACATCCGATTCCCCTCGGAACGGCGATACAGCAGCCCCGACGACGCCAGGCGATCCAGTTCCCGTTGCACTGCACGAATCGGAAGTCCCGTTGCGGCTTCGATTTGGCGCTGGTAATAGGCACGGAGGGGATCGAGCATGAAAAGGCGCAACACGACCACACGCGCCATGGAAGAAAACATGACGACAAGAGCCATATTCGGCTTTGAATGACTATGATTAGTAGTCAACATCGTTGTGCTTTAGCTCAATAATTGCTCTTTACAAAATATCAATAACGCTTATTTCGAGTCTATGTCTATTACTATCTGCAGTTAATGTATACAATATGCAGTCAATAATGTCAAGAAAAATGTTCATGCGTCAAAAAAAAGATTACGTAATAAGTGGTGACAAGGGCGGGCACGTCGAAGGGACCATTGATATGAACAAAAATAAGACAGTCGGAATACAGGAGTCAGTCATCATGGTACGGGGTGACGCCTCGCGTCATGATGACTAGGTTCAACCGTACGAGAAAGAGCTTGCATCGGGGCAAGGAAGTGTGCAATGCTTGGGATGTGGCGGACGGGGCGTCCGCACTTGGAGTGGTAGCAAGGAGAACTTGGGATGATCGAGACGAACCGGATTGTCGTTCGCCGATGGCGTCCCATGTCCCACCGGTAGTCCTTGCTCCGTCGATTCATCGCTCTATTCTCGTAGCAGGACAATTCCCGTACAACGTCGAATCTCGACATTTGTCAATACCCCCACATGACGCAGAAAGGCAATTCACATGAAACTGAATGACATCATAAAGTTC
>CAIYET010000559.1 GCA_903925285.1 Candidatus Hydrogenedentota bacterium
ACGACTACTTTCGCAGCTTCGCCGACGATCACGAAGAGACCGAGGTCCCAAAAGACCCACTGCAACTGCTAACCAAAGCCTGCGCCGAAGCAACCCCAGAGGAGCGTCTCTTCTTTGAGGACCTGCTGACCCAAGGCAAAGGTATGCTCATCAACGAATCCTGGCAGGAATTCGAACAAATAGAAGCCGCACTACGCGCAGGTCTCGAACTGGAACAGAAGGATCAACCCGGTTAAGAAATCGGCTGCCAACCAATAGAACTAAACGTCAATTGAGAAGGGCGAAGCCTGTCCGCAATTGCGTGGGCGCTTCGCCCTTTTCATTTTAGAAAGGAGCATCAGCCTTGATTGTTCTCAAAGCCTGTGTCGGCGCTGGAAATCGGAAAGTAGGTAAGATTCCCACTTTCAGTTTGCCTTCCCGACTTACCTGTCCCGGCGCCAGCACGTGGTGCATCCAGCACTGCTACGCGCGCCGCTTCGAGCGGCTCCGGGCATTCTGCCGCATGGGATACTCGCGCAACCTCGTCCTAAGCTGGGACACGGAGCGCTTCGTCAGCACGATACTGGACAAAATCCCGCCGGACCTGTCCTGCTTTCGCATCCACGTAAGCGGGGATTATTACGATGCAGCCTATTGTCAGGCTTGGCAAAGAATCTGCCTCGCAAGACCATTCGTCCGTTTCTACGCGTACACCCGCAGTTGGGTCGTTCCCGAACTGGGACCTGCCCTGGAACAACTAAGAGCGCTTAGAAATGTGGCTCTTTTCGCCAGCACTGACTTGACCATGCCACCACCACCAGAAGGCTGGCGCGTGGCGTTTGTCGAAGGCGATCCGCGCGCCACCGGTATCAAGTGCCGTGAGCAGAACGGGCTTTCGGACTCGTGTCTGAGCTGCCGCTACTGTTTCATGCCTGGCGCGGGAAACGTCGTGTTCCGCGTCCACTAACCCCAAGACCACAATCCCAAATGAAAGGAAACAAATCCATGGGAGACCTGTGTGACACGAACGACTGCGATCGCTTCATGCGATCGATAGCCGGCAAGGCACATCTCGATGAGATCGTTGCCATGCTTAAAGGGAGAACCATCACGGAAGTGACTTTCTCCAATGAAACTCGTTGTGTGATGACCACGTTATTGCTTGATGATAGCTCGGAGTTCGTTGTGTTTCAACCCTCACTCGATGTCGACGCGCTCCGCGAGGAATTCGCTGAGGCTATCAGGGAGGAGTACTACGTTGACTACCCCGAGCGCCGGAAGGAGGCTGAATCATGAAGAAGCACTTTACGGTGGGCGTTCGCGAAGTACACCTCCGCTACTATACCGTCGTGGCAGAGAACGAAGACGATGCCAAAGAACTCGTCAACCGGCGTGCACCGGAGGCAACAGATCTCGAGGAGCTCGAATACTCTCACGAGATGCCTCAGGACACGTGGTCCGTCGAAGAGATCCCGGATAAACCGTCCTCGCAGGAGGGCCATAAGCAATGAATACCCGAGACACCATGCTCAACATCGCCCGAACGGCGATTCTGAACCGGGCAGCCATGGACGGATATGCCGAGGAAGACTACGACCCCAGCGAAGACTCGGAGGGCTACGTAATCTCCCTTCTTATCGCGCTCCGCCACTGGACAGACAAGTACGGCATCGATTGGCAAGCCGAACTCGCACGCGCACACGAACTCTTTGCAGAAGACAAGCGCGAGGACGAAGACATCGAAGGAGGTCCTAATGACGAACGGCCTGCGTGTGTCCCATCCGCGGCTAGAGAAGCGGAGGACAAGATCTTCGAAATCGTCTGTGGCAGCGACTGGCCTGAAAAACCCGACGCGTGGCCCGAAGAGGAGATCTTGCAGGCCCTGAAAGAAATGTGCCAAGAGCACGTCGAAGACACAATCGGAGTATGAACAGCCTTGTGCGCGCCAGTGCGCCCACCGATGTATCTTGCCGTGTTTTCCAATCCGTAACCGAGACAGCGCGCATGCTCGCCTGTTTCACAACCCACAGAAGACGCCCCGAAAGGTGAAGTATGCCCTTTCGGGGCGTCACGCATTATGGAGGTATCAAACCAATGAAAGAAACATCCGATCTGTACACGATCCCTGTGTACAAACTACAACTGGTCCAGGAAGGACAAGCCACGATCATACCTGTGGTCGGTCCGGCAGAACTGGCGTTTCATCTCAAGGAAATTGCCATGGCCGACCGCGAGCATATGGTCGTCGTCTTCCTGGACACCAAGAACCGGCCCATCGGCCGGCAAGTCGTTAGTATCGGTACGTTGAATGCCACGCTGGTTCATCCGAGGGAGATCTTCAAGGCTGCCTTGATAGCGGGAGGCAGCGGCGCCAATTCGGTCATTTTAGGGCACAACCACCCAAGTGGTGATGTAACGCCTTCGCGAGAAGACGACGAAGTGACCCGGAAGATCGCCCGGGCAGGCGTCTTGCTGTGTATTCCTTTGGTCGATCACGTCATCCTCGCGCCGGACGGTGGATTCTATTCATACAAGAATGACCGCCCGGACTGCCTCGATGGAGGTGGCGAGCTATGAAGATCACGCTCGAAAGTGTCCGTAGTATCCTGCGGGAATCGCTGGGACGTGAAAGCTTCGTAGCTTCATTCATCCGGTCGGTTGAAGAGAACCAGAGCTGTCCGACGGCGTCTATTTCGTCCGAGGGGGTTCTCCAGTACAACCCCGCGTTCGCGACGAAGTACATCGCCTGCGACGAAGACCTGTTCTGTCTCGTCATGCACGAGATCATGCATCCCATGTTCGGCCACTTCATTTACAAGAGCGGCCACCTGGAAAACATCGCGGCAGACATGGTCATCAACGCGAGCATCAGCCTGTTGTTCCAGAATGCATCGGCCTGCGGCAGTCTGTTCAGGAAAACGTACGAGCCTCACGGTATGGAAGGTCTCCTGCGTTCACTCAGCCGTATGCACGACAGCCGGTACAGCAACCTGTACAACGTCTTCTACGGCAGCCGGCACGGAGAAGAACGGCTTACCACCGGCGAGGTTATTCAGGCGCTCAAGGTGCTCACGCCGACATGCGACATAGGTGCGATTCTCTTGCTCGGTTCGCACGCATCGG
>CAIYET010000560.1 GCA_903925285.1 Candidatus Hydrogenedentota bacterium
CGCCGACGGCGGGTTTGAGCGTCGCGCCGGGAACGCTGGTCAACATCGTGATCTCGAAAGGTCCGCAGCCGGTCACGGTTCCAGATTTGAGCGGCAAGACGCAATCCGAAGCCCAGACCGCCCTCGTCAATGCAGGGCTGGCCTTGGGCACTGTCACTGAGGATTACAGCGCCACGGTTCCTTCCGGACAGGTTATCAGCCAAGTGCCGACGGCGGGTTTGAGCGTCGCGCCGGGAACGCTGGTCAACATCGTGATCTCGAAAGGTCCGCAGCCGGTCACGGTTCCTGACTTGAGTGGCAAGACGCAATCGGAAGCCCAGACCGCCCTCGTCAGCGTGAGTCTTGCGCTAGGCACTGTCACTGAGGATTACAGCGCCACGGTTCCTTCCGGGCAAGTTATCAGCCAGACGCCAACGGCGGGTTTGAGCGTCGCGCCGGGAACGCTGGTCAACATCGTGATCTCGAAAGGTCCGCAGCCGGTCGCGGTTCCTGACTTGAGCGGTAAGACGCAATCCGACGCCCAGACCGCCCTCGTCAGCGCCGGTCTTGCGTTGGGTACTGTCAACGAGGATTACAGCGCCACGGTTCTTTCCGGGCAAGTTATCAGCCAAGTGCCGACGGCTGGTTTGGGCGTCGCGCCGGGAACGCTGGTCAACATCGTGATCTCGAAAGGTCCGCAGCCGGTCACGGTTCCTGACTTGAGCGGCAAGACGCAATCCGAAGCCCAGACCGCCCTCGTCAGCGCAGGTCTTGCGTTGGGTACTGTCACCGAGGATTACAGCGCCACGGTTCTTTCCGGGCAAGTTATCAGCCAGTTGCCGACGGCGGGTTTGAGCGTCGCGCCGGGAACGCTGGTCAACGTCGTGATCTCGAAAGGCCCGCAGCCGGGCGAGGGTGAACTGCCGTGCACTGGAGAACCTGATACCTGTGCGTGCTACCGAGAAGTATTCGCGCAGGAATGGGGGATCATGGCCGGCTTGCTCGGCTTCGATGACAACTTGCCCAATATTCCGGGTGTCATTATCCCGGAGCGCTGGACGTTGGCGCTGGTTCGCATTTACCTTTGCCGCGACTCTCTTCTGCTGCATCACTACGTCGAGCAAACGTATCTGCATAATCTGACTTCGCTCGCGGGCGAAGCCCCGGCCGTGCGCGCAACGGTGGAGCCTTTCAAGAACGTCCTCGCTGCGTTGATGCTCATACGCTTTACTACCCGCGACTATTTCGTGAGCGGGTTTGGTCTGACAGGCGACTACGCCGTCTTCCTGCATTCCGGTAAGAGTCTCGAGGAGGCGTTTTCCGAAGACGGTTACATTGACGGCGATGGATTGACGAATCTTGAGGAATATCAGAATGTCGTAGCGACGGGTGGCTCGGCTGACGATCTTGCGGAAGCAGCCAGTAACCCGCAGAGCGACGGACAGTCAATGCCCGTCCACGTTGGGATTGCTGGGATTCTTGTCATCGGTATCGCTGCATGGAGAATCCGGCGCCCGAAAGTATCGGGGGACAGGAAGCCCAAGAAAGAGCACTAATGACGGCATGATGGAAAGGGGAAACTTAGTATGATTGAGGCAGTTTGTCCGAATTGCGGCAAGAAGCACAATCTTCGTGAGACCTACGCGGGACAGCAGAAAACCTGTGCTTGTGGCGCTGAGGTCCAGATTCCCTGCCTTCCCGAAGGCACGTCGTTTGCCGCGCGGGAATCACGTGCGAAGAAAACGGTGTGCGATAGCGCAGCATCAATACCCGTGAAACCGACGGCACAGTGCCCTTACTGTTCAGACGAGATCCCTGCTGGGGCAAACAAATGCTGGCATTGTGGGGAATGGCTTCCTTCAACCGTTGAAGATCTTGTCCCTCAGTATCCCGTCATCCCTGTTGATCTTCAAGTTGCCAGAAGTCTGGCCATATTCGCCTCTCAGCCGGCATAGTGCCCTTACTGTTCAGGTGAGATCCCATCTGGGGTGAAAAAATGCAAGCATTGTGGGGAATGGCTTCATTCAACCAACGTTTCGCCTCCAATCCCTCAGTATCCCGTCATCCCTGCAACCAACGTTTCGCCTCCAAGACAGACTTCCAACAGCAAGGCGAATGGGTATGGCCTTGCATTGTTTCTGGTGTTCATTCTGCCAATTGCGTGGTACACGAACCTGTTTGGGGTGTTGTACACAGACCTGATGAAATGGTACCCGGCTGGTACAAAACCAAGCGCTGGACTCGCGTTACCAAGCATCGGCCCTCAGATCGTGACGTTTGACAAGTACCAGCGCATCCAGACAGGGATGAGCTACCAAGAAGTGAGGTCCATCATTGGGGCGGAGGGCGAAGAAATCTCAAGCAACTCCATTGAGGGAATTCCGGGGGTGATGCCTGGGGTCAAGACGGTAATGTATCAATGGGTGAACTCAAATGGAAGTAACATGAATGCGATATTTCAGAATGACAAGCTCATGCAGAAAGGTCAATTTGGGTTGCGTTAGAAGTGGAAGCGGCCAAATGGTGTCGACGCCGGCATCAAGGTGAGCGTGGGCGACTTCGAGCAGCGCCGTGATGAACTGAGCCGACATGTTGGCTTCGTAGGCGGCCCGGCCATGCGCTTGGGCATCGACGTGGGCGGCTCGTGAATGGCATGGGGGCCTGGCGCTGGAGCCGGTCCGGTGGCAGTCGCGTCTCTCAAGTCATCCTGGGCGGCCGTCCCGGTCGCATTCCACATACTGCGTGCCGCACAGCGGGCAAGTCCGTTCTTTTGCCGCGTCCGCGTACAGTCGCGCCACGTCGCGCGATATTGTGCTCGCTCCAACGCCCAAGGCCCGTGCTATGCTCGCTTGCTTGTGCCGCTGGAGAAGCATGTCCACTACCTTCGTACGGCGCTGCGCTGCCATAGTCTGTCGCCATGCGTTGTAATGACGCCGCCCCCCGGCACGCCGTGCGGCGGTCTCCGGATCTGCCCAATTGCTCCAATCCTTGCACACTTATGTTAGCCTTTTCTTGCCGCACTTATGTTTCCGTGTTCTTACCCCTTGCCCGGCGTCCGTTTGCCCTCTGTCAGGCATTCATGTCAATTGTTTCTTGCCTGTACAATGGCCCAAGCGCGTTTCTCAGCTTCTTCGCGGGACAGACCGCCGTCGTATTCCATGATCGCGGCCCGTTCCTCGAACCCCTCGCGTAAAAAGTCGCTTACTTTCAGCGGTATCTCTGCTCGTTTCTGGATGGATTCTTTGGCCATGTCAAGAAAGCTCATGCGCTGTGCTCCGGTGCGCCATATGCGTTATAGGCGTTATAAGTCCCTTGTTCCGGCTCTTCGCCTACCCTTAAGACGCATAAGACGCTTATCACGCAAGGGGTCATAGCGGAAACACCCTTTCCACAGGTCGCCCGCCGGTGGTCTCGGTGGCGGTTCGGACTTGGCCCAACTCCTGCAATCGATCAATAGCGGAACCGAGGCGCTCACGTGACTCATGCTTTCCGAAATGGAGGTATATCTCGTTACGGGTTACGCCTTGGGGCTTGTCCTTAACCAGCCGCGCGATTTCGTCGGCGATGGAATCACCCAGCGCTTTCCCGAAAATGTACCGCGCGCTCGCAAAGCAATAATCCCATACGGCGAGGGCGCTCATGAGGTGCCGCTCATAGATAACGCCCGAGCAATCGAGCAGCGCGTAAATCAGCGCCAGGCGCATAGTCTGGGCCTCCGCCCGGCCCGTCACAGCGCCCAACATGCCCGGCAGGCCCTCAGACAGCTTTGGGTAGACATCGGCCCACAGCACACGCGCCGCCGGGTCTCGCTTCATCTCTTTGCGCGTACTAGCGGCGGCAACCGCACGCTGAACGTACCCGACAAGCGGCTCAAGGTCGGCGGTGGTGAGGTTTCCGCCTTCAGGCAGTAGCTTCGAACGTTTCACGCAAGCCCACAGGAACCGATTTGCCAGTCCGTTGGCCGCTTCTGTGGAATCAAGGTATCGAAGGAGTTCGTCTTTCGTAATGTGTCCAATGATGGAAACGTGCGCACCAGTCGCCGTTGCCGGATTGTTCTTTACCATTGTACGAAGAACACCCGTATCCCAAGCTGATCGAATGATGGCGCTCAGCGTATTACCCGTGCGGGCCATGACGCGAAGTACGGATACGAATTCAGGTTCGATGTCCAGGATGCGCTTGTCGTCGACGCCCGAGTCAGAAATCACGGTCTGATATTCCACGATCTTCTTGTTCTTGTCACGGACCGGCTCGTCCTTTTCGATGGGATCGCGGACTTCCCATATTAGGCCCTCACCGGATGTCAGGCCCGTTCGCTCACCTTTCCACTCAGGGCATACCATCTCGAACAGTCGCCGGATATGGCCCCAGGATGCACCCTTGCGTCCCTTGGAGGTTTCACCCACCACGTTCACAAACAATCGCCCGGGGTGGCGGTCTGCCTCGGCCCGGAAGTGTGCAGTGTCTCCGATGACGTTGCCGAATGCGGTCATGAAGTTCAGTAGCAGCGCAACGGGGTCGGCTTCACTGTGCGGTTCAATCAATCTCACAACGTCGCCAGCCAGCCCTTGAAACGCTTCCGGTGCCATGGGTGAAGGCCATTCGGGTTCGCTCTTCGCGGCTCTTGGAATCTCGACAAGCCCAGGCGACCATTCCGGCGCATCGTAGACCATTGCGCGAAGATCTTCAGCGGTGTGCTCCATGGCGATGTAATCGGAAACGTCGCCCTTGGCTGGCAATCCCGGAAGGTGAATCACCTTGACACTTACGGCGACACCCTGTAATGACTGCGCGACCTGCTCGCCGTGTGCCCGGCCCGGCCCATCGTTATCAGGAACGATCACGACCGAAGCGCCGCGAAGGGTCTCTGTATACGATGGCAACCACTTGCCAGCGCCGCCCGCGTTTGTGGTTGCGACCAGTCCGAGGCGCTCCAAGGTCGCGACATCTCGCTCGCCCTCGACGATGAAGACGATCTCGCCCGCGGCGACGGCGGCTAACAGTTGCGGAAGGTGGTAGAGTACGCGCTCGACGCCGCTCAGATTCCAAATCCATCCACCGTTACCGTCTGGTCGACGTTGCCGAAAGTCTTTCGGAACCATTCTCACGACCTGATAGATCACCTCGCCGTCGGCGCTCCGGTAGTTGTAGGTCTTGGATATTTCCGGTTTGTGATCTGGCTTGGCATCGAACAGGTCCGCCATGCTCATGCCCAAGGCGTCGAGAATGGCCTCCGTCGGACACCCAGCGTGACAGTAGAGCAACGTCTTACCTTCGCCCCGACTCACGGTAAGCGAAGCATGGCCGTCATCGTGCGCAGGGCATTTCGCCTGCCAGCCCGTGCTGTTCTTCTTCACGCCAGCAAGGCGGTCGAGCAGTTCAGGCGCATTGGGTTTGGTCATAAGGGCGTGGCTCATTGCTTCACCTCATGGCGGCGTTCATACGCTGCGGGCCTCACAACGCACCGTTTTTGCGAAGGAAGTCTTCGGCCTCGGCTATCGCACGCTCGCGTTCTTTCGGAGTTCGGCCCTTCGGCGGCGGTGCTGGCGTCATCCGGCGGGGACGGCGTTGCGGGCCTGCGGCTCCGGCTTCGCGGAAGAAACGGTCCAAGGCTTCCTGTGTGACGGCCAACTTGCGGCCGATCTTCAAGCATTCCAAGTGTACGCCGTTGATTCCACGATCATACCAGCGGTACAACGTCGAGATATGGGGGCGTTTGCCGCTGATTGGCGGGATGCGCTTGCAGGCTTGAGCCAGACTGAGGATTTCCTGTTCCATCGTGTCTATCCTTTATGCTTTCGAGCGGCGTTAATGCCGTTCTTCGCATTCAGAATAGAGTTGGTGCGAAAGCGTGTAACGATTTCTGTAACGAGAATTGCCAGGAAAGCCCGGTTTTATTGACGTTTCCGCGAAGTGGCCTGTAACAAAACCGTAACATCCCGGCGCGTATCTTCGGGCTCAAGTGCACGATTCCGACATGACAGAATGTAGGCGCTCAGGCTGTTGGGGTTTATTCGGCGCGCGCGTCCGGTTCCGCTGAAGACGATTGCCCTATCTGAGCACCCGCGGTTGATGCGCGTTTTCGCTGCCCCAAATTGAATCGTGTTGTCCATTTCCTTGCACAACAGCCTTGCGGCTGCGGAAACGGTAGGCCAGCCGGTTGTGTCGAATTCCTGCCCGGCGTCGCGGGGGGCGACAAGGTCTCTCGCCTTTCTCAGTTTCGTGCAGTGGTCCAGATCGGGCCACATTTGAGAAATCCAGGGCCAGGAATCGCCTCCCTCAAAGTAGTCATCGCACGATTTCTTCAATTCGGGCCTGTCGTCAAACACGCCCCGTTCGGCTGCGATGTGGAGGGCCTCGCTTACGCGCCATGCGCTTTGCACTTCGTCCGGGCGCCATCCACGGCCCAAGTCTCCAAGGTGTTTCTCAAGCTCCTGATTCAAGGCCATTTCGGCAGCAGCACGCGCGTCTTCGATTGTTTCGGGGGTCTTCTCGGCGGCATGTTCCATGGTTCATCGCTCCCTTCATCGTGTTTGTGGAACCGGGCGCAGGCGGGTGATGAATCCGCTTTTCGGTTGCGCTTCCTAGCGCCCGGTGAAACCGTTGTTATCCTACGGCAGGTCCGGCGTTTTGTCCAGTTCGTCTTCGGCAATGGTACGTGCCCAGTCTTGGGGACAGGAACGGATCGCGCCGTCCATCGCCTGTAGCGCGAGGCCAATCAGCCGATTCTCCTTACCACGCAGGTACACCGTGGAGACCGAACACGCCGAAGATGACTGGCGAGCCGATGTGCTTGCCGTTGAGATTCAGTGTTCGCGGCAGACACTTCACGAGACAGAACGCCGTCAAGAACGTTAGACGTTCCCGATGACCTGGCTTCTGCTCTTCGATTTCGGCAGCGTCCCGTTCAGCAGCCGGTAGTCATAAGAGTCCTCTTTCTTACACCGATTGATGATGATCGTTTCCTCAAGCGGAGCGCCCATTGTCCAGTAGATTAAACCACGATCATCATAGTAGGTAATGCTTTTCCGATAGAACTTTGCCTCATATCCATTGGCTCGGATGTGGCGAACAAGCCGCACAAAGAGGCTCTCGTCAACCCGTTCTCGAACGATATACTCGTGCGGCCATTCCGGCATAGTCTTGGCAAAGGTCCATTGTGAGGAATCAATGAACTCCCGCAAATCATCGGGCAACGCAACTAAGCCATGCATTTTCCCTTCACCGGCCTCCGTGTTCCCGTGCAAGTCCCTTGTCGTATTCCGAATTCATGAACCGTGGTGATGGAATCATCCCTATCCTACCCGATTTCCGCCGCGATTCGGCGTGCCTTCTCTTGGTCGAGTTCGGCGTATATTTCCGTTACCTTCGCGCCACTGTGTCCGAGCAGGGCTTGCGCGCCGTCCAGACCGTAACGCTTCCGGGCCTCGGTTCCGGCGGTATGCCGCAATTGGTACGGAACCCATGAGGAAACACCGGCCTCGACACATGCACGGGTCACGGCGCGGCGGTAGGTGTCGGGTGTGTAGGCGTCGCGCACTTTGCGGGCGGTCTGGCATTCGTCGGGTTTCTGGTCTGGGCGACGGTGCGTCGGGCAATTGCGCCGAAGGGCCAGTATCGCCTCGTAGGGGGAAAACAGCGGCTTGTCGGCTGGCCGTAGCAGGTACGGACGCAAAATGTCTTGCGCCTGTTTGCCGAAGAAGATGACTCGCTCTTTCCCGCGCCATGCGCCCTTGTGCCGTTCAAGCCGGGCTTGCCAAACATCCCCGGTCTGGTCGATGTCCTTCGGGCAAAGGGGAAGGAGTTCGCCGGGCCTCGCGCCGGTCAGCAATTGGAGTTGAACCAGCCCCCATACCTGCGGAGGAACAAACGGACGGATCTTGTCAACGTCTTCGATTGCCACCGGCTGGACGGGTTCAGGTTCCTTCGCTTCGCCTCGACCGCGTCGAAGTCCCTCGACGGTTAGCAGTGCATGCCAGATCGTCGCCGATACTACCTCTCTGGATGCGAGCCACTTGAAACAGCGCCGGACCTCCATCGCGTATCCGTTCACCGTTCGCACA
>CAIYET010000561.1 GCA_903925285.1 Candidatus Hydrogenedentota bacterium
ATGCCCATCGAGCGGACATTTCCGCAGAAGGGATTCGGAACCGTCGTGACGGGCACGCCCGTGGATGGCGTCGTTCACGTCGGCGATGAAGTCGAGCTTGTTCCGGGCGGCGTCATCGGGCACGTGCGCGGGATCCAACGCTTCCTACGCAAGGCGTCGGAAGGCCGTCACGGCCAATGTCTGGCCCTCAACGTGCCGGAATTCGGCAAGACAACGCCAGTCCGGGGCCAGGTACTGTGTCAGCCCGGCGTCCTCAACGCCGTCACGTGCTTGGGCGTCGAGATACGCGCCGTTCCCGGTATCGACAAACCGTTGACCAATGCCGAGGCCGTCAAGTTCCACACGGGCACCGTCGAGGAAAACGCCAAGCTTTATTTGCTCGATAATCGCCAACTACCCGGCCAAACCGGGTTTGGCGTGATCGTCTTGTCGCACCCCGTGGCCGCCGCCGTGCATGACCGGTTCATCCTTCGGCGGCCCTCTCCGGCGGCTACGGTGGGCGGCGGGTCCATTCTGGCTACGTTGCCGGCCTCGCGCGCGATCCGGAAGAAGCATGTCCTCGATGAACTGGTTCGACGCCACGCCCTCTTCTCGGTGATCGACGTGGCCACCCTGGAAGGGATCGACCGCGAGGTGGCCTACCTGCTCTCGTCGGAAAAATATCCGGTCGGCGCGTCGGTTCGGGAACTGGCGCGCGCCGCGCTTCTGCCCGAACACGTCGTATCGGAACGCCTATCGTGCCTCGATGGGGTTGTCGAACTCCAGTCCGGTTTCTACATTGCCGGAGAGGTATATCGCGCCCGCCTTGCCGAGGTCGAGGCGCGCATCCACACCGCCGCCAAGACCGAGAACCTGAGTATACGGTTGTCGGAATTGCGCAAAGGTTCCGAGGCATGGCCGGCGCCCCTATGGGCCGCGATTCGCCGCGACCTCGAAAGCCGACAGCACGTGGCGGTTCGAGGCGACAAACTGGTCCTCCACGACGCGGTCACGAAGTTGAGCGATGCCGATCGCGCGCTGATGGCCACGCTGCTTCGGATCTATGAAGAAACGGGATTCCATTCGCCCCGGCCCGACGAATTGCCCGCCTTGGCAAACGCGCCCCAGAACCGGATTGATCGCCTATTGGACTTCCTGTGCGGCGAACTGAAACTGGTGCGGGTCGGCAAAACGGTTATTTTGAGTTATAACGCCTTCAAGAAAGCGCAGGATATTGTCGTGCAGACCATTCAAGAACAGGGCTTGCTGGATTCGGCCAACTTCAAGTACAGTATCCAATCGAGCCGGAAATACGCCTTGGCGATACTCGATGAGCTGGATGCGCGCCGTGTTACGATTCGGTCGGACAACAATCGCCGGCTGGCGCCGGACTATAAAAGGAATCTGATCGCCTAGTGTTTGCCACGCCCCGCCACAATAGGGCATAGGGAATAGGGTTTTCCTACACCCTATACCCTACGCTTGTCTGTCATATCAGTCTTTGCAGCGTATTGGCTTGAAGCCCACGAACGGCATCCAGGACGGTTTTTCCCATCCCGCAATATATCTTCACACCTCTTGCTTCAAGGTGTTCATACGGTTCCGGCCCGATGTTTGCGGCGATTACCGAGCCTGCCTTCTGGTCCAATAAGAGGTGTGTAACATGCAACCCCACCTCGTGCGTTCCGTTTGCATACTTGTTGGGCACATATTTCACTGTGTTGTTTCGGATATCGCAAATGACAAAATACCGGCAGCGGGAAAACACGGGGGCAATGGTGGCCCCTAGCGATGCCTGATCTGTCGGCACCGCGACGATATACGGAAGCGTTTTTGGCTTAATCGTAAGAAAACAAACAGGCAGGCAATGGAATATGATTATGATGATTACCGCCGCCAGGCACAACACCGCCATGCGTCGCTCGTTCATACGGTTTCACCTCTCTGCGATGAAGAGGACGTTGGGCCTCCCGCACCATCGAGCGCCATTCCCACGGTTTCATTGTTGGCAGTCAGCGAACATACAACCTCGACATGCTTGCATTTTGTGCATTCAAGGCACCTGATACAGTGCCGCGAATTTGGGTCTTCGTATACCAGAAGCCCTGCCGGGCAACTGTTCTTACATGCGCCGCATTTCGTGCATTCATGGCTTACCTCGAGTCTCATTAGACTCAGCTTGTTGAAGAACGACCAGAATAATCCCAATGGACATGCGTATCGGCAGAATGGTCGTTTGACAAAAAC
>CAIYET010000562.1 GCA_903925285.1 Candidatus Hydrogenedentota bacterium
CATTAGGCATTAGGCTGTAGGCTTTAGGCCCTAGGTCTTATTCCTACAGCCTAATGCCTACAGCCTAACGCCTCCCTAGGTCCAATTTGATGTATGATGTGGAATCGGGGACGTTGGACTAATTGGCGTGCTTGATAGGTAGAGGCATTAGGCTTTAGGCTGTAGGCTTTAGGCTGTAGGAAGAAGACCTAGGGCCTAAAGCCTAATGCCTAAAGCCTAAAGCCTTAAAAGAACGTGGGAGCGTACGAACATGAGATGGCCAAACCTGTTCCTTATTGCCTTGAGTGTTGCGTTGCCGGTGTGGGCTGAAGAACCCTTCGACTATTTCGACAATTCGTGGGGCGTGATCGGACTGAAAGACTATGCGCGCGGCACGCGGATTACGCCGGATAACAAACTCATGATCGGCGCCTCCCTCGGTACCACCGAGCAAGAAACCGACAAAGCCTCCGTCCAAATACGGTTTGGCAAGGACCTGGCGCCCTTGAGCCGGGTCCAGACGAAGCAGTTGATGGACGGTTGGCTGCCAGTGAATCTCTTGACCGCCCAGGACGGACCCGTTCGTTACGAGTTCACGTTGTGGGCGACGCCGCTGCCCTCTGCGAAGGACTGGCAAAAGGCGTTCGCGTGGCCGAGTGAAGGCGAGAATTTCCTCAATTGGATCGCCGTGCGCGTCGTCAACACCGGGAACGCCGCGTGCGAGGCAAAACTGCGTTTCGAGCAGGCGGGATCTTACGAGAAGCCAAAGCATCCCGTGCCCAGTCTGACCGCTCCCCGCGAATTCTCGTGGACGCTCGAGCCGCAAAAACCTGTCGAGTGCTTTGTCGCAATTCCGTGGGAGCCGGTCGAGGGCACCGACTACTCGCACGAAGACGCAAAGGTTTGGCTCGAACGCGCCGTCCAATACTGGCGGGGCCTCATGGCCGACGCGGCATCCATACGCGTCCCCTGCGAAAAAGCGACACAGGCTTACCTGGCCGCGCACGTATGCCAGCTCATTGCAAGCGACCATGGCGAACTGCACGGCGGCGAGGGGTTCTACGACGAGTTCTACATCCGCGACGGCGCCTATCAGATTATGGAGGTCGAGGAGGCCGGATTGTGGGACGCGGCACGGAACGCCATAAAGCCGTTCCTCACACACCAAGCAGGCGGCGCACTGCGCCGCCGACAACTCGATGACGGACGGTTCGAGTCCCAGAAGAATCAGTTCGATGCGAACGGCCAAGCGCTATGGGCGCTGTGGCAGTACGCGAAGATCACCGCCGACCGGCCATGGCTCGAACAGGTCTACCCCCAGATGCGCAAGGCCACCGACTGGACAATGAAGGCGCGACGGCTTGCCCCGGCAGACTCGCCTTTCGCGGGACTTCTCCCTGCCGCAGTGGCTGACGGCGAATCCCTTTGGGAAGGAAAGAATCATATCCTCGGCTACGATTTCTGGAACCTTCGCGGTCTTCTCTGCACGGCGGATGCAGCACGGACGCTCGGAAAAACCGACGACGCGGACCTATTGCTGAAAGAAGCGACAGCGTATCGGGAAGCCATCGACAAGGCGTGGCAGCAGACAGGCGTCCCACATTTTCCGCCAAGCTGGGAAAAGGCTGGCACGCATTGGGGGAACACCGAGACGCTCTGGCCGACCCCGATTTTCCCATCGAACGACTCGAGAGTCACGGCGCTCATGAAAGAAGTCCGCGAAAACCACCTCGGCGGATTCGTCGAGGGCACCATACGCTGGACGGACGGGAAGATCGAGCCAGCCATTCACCCATACATGTCCGCCTATACCACGATGACGTCCCTCGTGCGCAACGAAGACGAAAAGGTCGTCGAAGAATTCTACTGGTACCTCCTCCACTCGACCGCCACGCACGGGTTTCCCGAAGGACTCTTCTACAAACGCCACTTCGCATGGAGCAACACCATCCCCCACGTGACAGGCGCATCCAACTACGCCATCCTGCTCCGGCACATGCTGATCCACGAACAGGACGACGAATTGCATCTGTTAATGGCCATCCCCGACTGGTGGCTCGACAAAGACAACGAAATCAAAATCGAGCGCGCACCCACCCACTTCGGACCCATGAACCTCCAGATACGAGGGACAGCGCAAGGAGTCCACATCGAATTCGACCCGCCACTACGCCAAACGCCCAAGCGGATCGTGCTGCACCTCCCTCAATCCCGCCCGCTCGAGAATCCATCCGAGCGAGTCGAAGTCGTTGTACGAGCCAATCAGGCCAATCGCCTCGATTTCCCCGGCGTCGTCTCGCGATACCGCGCACGTTAGCGATAGAGATTCCTCGTACGATACAGTTGATGCGGCAACAAGTTGTTCGTGTCGTAAAGTCAGCGGGTATAATTCGCGAAGTGTTGAAAGGAGGTCTTCAATAATGATGGTAACTGTGGACGGTTTGCAGGGCGCATGTGCGCGGTTGGTTAAGGCGACAGGATGGTCGGAGCAAGTTGCGGCCACACAATGCGGTGTGTCTATCAACACGTTCCGTAAGTGGTCCAAGTCTACGCCGCACAAGGCGGTTCGTACAAACGACGCGTTTCTTGTAACGTTGACCAAGGTGTATCAGCAACACGTCGGAAGCGATCCGGCGATTCGTATTTTCGGACAGCGGTGAGTACCGGGTGCTACAACCGTTGATTTCAGGAGATGCAAAAGGCAAAACGGACGTTTCCATATCATTGAATCTCGATGGCCCGTGGCCCGGGAAAGGGAGGAGCAGACCGTGAACTTGAGCGATAATGGAGCAGTGATATCCAGACCACCCGTAATCAAGTGCTATGAAGTCCTAGGTGACGGGAAACGAATGCGGGTGTTTTTCTTCTATGACTACTTTTGGTTCTGCATCGAAGGTCCATATAGCGGCACCAAGAAGTGGAAAATAGAGATAGAAAACGCCAGAGCGCGCGGAACGTTCCTGGATAAGGAAACGGCGGAGAAGTATCTTCCGGCACCCTATAAGTCATGGACTGAAAACAAGCTGTTCATCAGGTGGCGCGGAACCAAGGGATGCTAATAGCTATTCTGGTATCCCCAGAATTAGAATTCCGTTAACGCCCCGTTTTTCGCAAGTAAGATTTGACACTTCTCCAACGCCCCTCTCAAATGCTCCTCGGTTAGAGGCTCCGTATAGTCGATTGTTATAAGGATGACGTCCTTCTTGCGGCAGAGGGCCGCCTTCAGCGCATCACGATCCTGCAGTTCTTGTAGGCCCTCCTCTCCGCCCCATATCTTCACGGGTTTGAAGTGCTGCTGTCCTTGATACTCAAAGGCCAGCCGCATCTTTGGCACGTAGATGTCCAACTCCAAACCATTCAACCACTCGGGACGTGCATGCCGTAGGACTTCGTGTCCCTCAAGAATCCGTTCCATGAGGTAAGCAAGGATTGTCTCGCCAATCCATTGCTCTCCGACCTTCTTCAGTCCGAACTCCTGCCGTACTGCGTTTTCAATCTTCTTGGTCAGCGTCCGTTCCGCCCTAGCGTCCTCAGTACGAAGCTTGCTCTCCTTACACAACGCTTCCCTCCGAGCCTTCTCGTCCTTGGGAAGGAATTCACGGTTGGCCTGAGAAACCTCGCCGAATCGCCTCTTTGCCTCCCTTATCGTCAAGATGTCTTCCTGTAAATCTTTGGGGCAAACGTCCGGAATAAACGGGTAGGGATGCCGATAGTTAATTCCATCGGGGTAAATCCCAAGTCTCAAGAACGCCTGATTTACATACCACCAGTAGTATTGCTTGAACATCCCGCCATACATTTCGTCACAGTAGCACCAAGAAGGCGTAACCATGTTGCACCGGTGGCAAAGGTTCTCGGCAAACCCCGTTGAGGTCAATTCCTCCACGTCCACCGGCAGATGCTGCTGAAAATGAGCCTTCGTGTATGTCAGGGGTAGTTCTCCTCTAATCGTGCTCTTGTCAACCGCTTCAACGACGTCGCTCATCGCACAGAATTGTTTGAAGTTTCTGACCGCGGGCTTCGCGCAAGAGCAGAAGAGGAAGTCTGAGGCATCCGCACCAAAAGCCATGAAAGTCCCATACAATTGCGGATAGTGGACAAAGGGAAGCGGAAGAAGACGCTCTTCATTTACTCTGCCCGTCGACACACGTGGCAGTACTGCCCTCCTCGGCCTTTTTCTTCCACGGGCATTGCTCACGAAAGTCATCCTCTGACGATCGGGAGCTTACCAAAGAAGATCGACGAGATACCATCCGTGCGTTATACCCAAGGCAAGAGCCCGGTGCGGCAATGCCTCGGCCTTCTGAAAGGGACAAGACCATGAGCGAAGAATCGCCTGCCGATACGCAGAGCATGATCGGCATTTTCGGCGCAAAGCAGATACGCCGCGCTTGGGTTGATGGCCAATGGTACTTCTCGGTGGTCGACGTTATCGGAGCGCTGACCGGCAGCGCCAGTCCGCCCAAATACTGGGACGCAATGAAACGCCGCGAGAAAGCATCGTCCGGTGTCGACCTTTCTACATTTTGTAGAAAGGTGGGCGCGAGATGGTTCCCTGTACGTGCGGATTTGGGTTTTCCGCAAACGGTTGACAAACGCGGCCGTCCGAGGGATACTACGGTAGGTCGGAGATTGAGCGGATGAAGGTGGAAATCGATAGAGAAGAGGATGGGCGCTGGCTGGCCGAAGTCCCGGATCTGTCCGGTGTAATGGCCTATGGGACAACCAGGCATGACGCGATAGCCAGAGCGGAAGCACTTGCGTTGCGTGTAATTGCGGACCGAATCGATCACGGCGAGGCCATTCCGGAACTAGATGACCTGTTTGCGGTTCCGGCGTGAGTACGTGGCCTTCGAGCAAGGCCCGCCTCGTGCTGGCTGCATTGCTTCGTAATGGCTGGATAATCAAACGTCAAGTAGGTACGTCCCATCGCGTCCTTGCCAAGTCTGGCTGTCCCGACTTCGTTTTCGCTTTTCATGAGCAAGAAGAACTGGGCCCCGCAATGTTGGCTCGCATCGCCAAGCGCACAGGCTTGGCCCCGAGCGATCTTTGAGTATTCTGACCGGAAACTCCCAATCAGGGGCGCGCCCTATTCACAGACCGCCCATAGTCATAAGGAAGGCCGAAGGAGGGAAGACCGAAGGCCGAAGCCTTCGGACAGTTGACAACGGCCGCCCTGGACGGCATGCGCCCCCTTGCCGATACTGTCGGCTGTGGCGGGAGGCGTCAGGCATGAAAACGAAGGATTTGGCATGAATAAACCCGACAGCGATTCCGAGAGCCGCGTGGCGTTGTTTCAGAAGCGCGAGATCCGCCGCACGATGCACAATAACGAATGGTGGTTCGTCATCACGGACATTATCGCCGCCCTGACGGATTCCACCGATCCCTCCGGCTACTGGAAAAAGATGCGCAAACGGGATCGGGATTTGGGCAAGGCCCTCGAAGGGGGGGGGCAATTTGTCCCCCCCCGTGCGTTCGAGTTTGCAACGGCTGGAGGCATTAGGCTGTAGGCTTTAGGCTGTAGGAAGAAGACCTAAAGCCTAAAGCCTAAAGCCTAAAGCCTAAAGCCTAAAGCCTAAAGCCTTAAAAGTTGGAGGTATCGCGTCGATGCGGTTGGGTGTGCTAGTGGCCGTGTTAGCCTTGCTGGTTGCGCCGTTGGCGGTGGGCTCGACGTGGTATGTCAACAAGGCGTGCCCATCTTCGACGCAGGACGGGCTGGCATGGGATACGGCGTTCACGACTCTTCAAGGGGCGATCGACGTTTCGGCGAAGGGCGATGAAATCTGGGTTGTCGGGGGCACGTATGACGAAGCACGGAACGACGCCACGGGCGCGGTGCTCATGAAGACGGGTGTGGCGTTGTACGGCGGCTTCGCGGGGACGGAAACGCAACGCGATGCGCGTGACTGGATCGCTCATTCCACGACTATCGACGGTGCGACGGCGCGCGCTGGCTCGGTCGCGTGGCACACGATCATGGGGGCGGACGACGCCGTCTTGGATGGCTTCACTGTGACCGGCGGTTACGCGTCGGGTTCGGGCGACGCCGCAAAAGGGGGTGGACTATACAACGCGTTCGCCTCGCCGACTGTCGCGAACTGTATCTTGTCCGGAAACGTAGCGGACGAGAAGGGCGGCGGGATCTACAATTACCAAGCATCTCCCGTGTTTCGTCAATGCACCATCCGCAACAACTCGGCGCCGATTGGCGCGGGCATGTGCGGCAAGACGTCGTCGCCGCAAATGCTCGACTGTACGTTTTCAACGAACGCGGCGTCGCAATCGGGTGGCGCGGCGTCGAGTTCGGGATCGTGTTTCCCGCTTTTCCTCGACTGCACGATATCGGGCAATACGGCGTCGATTGGCGCGGGCATCGAAAACACCGGCATGTGTTCGCCAGAAATCGTTCGTTGCACGTTTGACGCCAACGTGGCGTCGGGTGCGGGCGGCGCACTCGCGAACCGCGTCCAAGGCACGACGGTGACCGCCCGCTACTGCACGTTCTCGAACAACCAAGCCGCGCAAGGCGGCGCCGCAAGCGACGACGCGGTCACCGTCGAGTATTGGGATTGCACGTTCACGCACAACACGGCCACGGCGGACGCAGGCGGCGCGCTCGCGTTCACCAATGCATATCCGCGCCTGGTTCGGTGCAAGTTGAACAACAATGCGGCGGCACGCGGCGGGGCCGTCTACAATCTGAACGGACCGGTCATGGTCGCGAACTGCTTGTTCTGGGGTAACACCGCGACCTTGAACGGGGGCGCGGGTTACTTCGCAGGCCCACAGAAAGCGCTGTTCTGGAACGCGTCCTTTTGGGGCAATACCGCGACCGGAAACGGCGGGGCGGCCTATTTCGACACTGGTTCGCAGGGCGCTTTCGCGAACGACATTCTTTACGGCGACACGCCCAACGAACTTGGCGGCGCGGACGTCAAGATGATGTATTCGGATATCGAAGGCGGCCATGATGGAGGGGGCAACCTCCAAGTCGATCCGCAGTTTCGCGATGCCGCAGCGGGCGACCTATCGCTGCTCAGCGGTTCACCATGCATCGATGCCGGGACAAGAGGCGACCCGGCCATCGACGATTTGATCAACGCGCCGGACAACGACATCCTCGGCACGCCGCGTCCGCAGCCCACAGTCGGTGAGTTCGACATGGGCGCCTATGAGTACGGAGAGGCCGGACCGGCGGCGGACTGGCTTGCTTCGCCGACGATGGGCATGGTTCCCTTGACGGTGGTCTTCGCGGACTTGTCGCTGCCGGGAACGGCCACGCCGATGACTTGGCTTTGGGATTTCGGAGACGGCGTTACCAGCACGCAGCAGCATCCGATGCATACATATACGCGTGGCGGGAGGTATACGGTATCCCTGACGGCCAATACGTCCGCCGGGTCGAACACCTTACCACGAACGGGCTATATCGTTGTAAACGGCGGTCCCAGTGCGGCGTTCACGGCGACGCCGTCAAGCGGGGCGCCGCCGCTCGCAGTGCAGTTTGTCGACACTTCAGCACCGGGGCGTTCGTCGATCACAAGCTGGGCCTGGGATTTTGGCGACGGCGCGAGCAGTACGGCTCAATCGCCGTCGCACACGTACGCGACCGCCGCCGTGCGCACGGCGACGCTGACGGTCGACAGCGCCACGGGTTCGAGCGTCAAGACCATGCTCGTCAACGTCGGCGGACCCACGGCGGCCTTCGCGGCGGACATTACCGTCGGCTACGAACCCATGACCGTTCAGTTCACGAATCAATCGCCCCCCGGCCTATCGCCCATCACGGGCTATCTGTGGGATTTCGGCGACAGTACGACCAGCACGTCGGCGAGTCCAACCCACCTCTACACTAATCCAGGGTTCTATACCGTGTCGATGACTGTCACGTCCGCAGTCGGCAGTACAACCGAAACGAAGACCGCCTACATCCGCATCTATCGCCGCTTCTACGTGGACGCCGCCAGCACGGCCTCGAGTCCGAACGGCACGTCATGGGCGCTGGCGTTAAAGACCATCATCGAGGGCATTGATGCGGGCGCGACTGCGGGCGCGCCCGGAGAGGTTTGGGTTGCGGCGGGCACTTACGCTGAGGCGCGCGCCAACGCGACGGGTTCCGTGACGCTGAAATCCGGCGTCGATATCTACGGCGGGTTCAACAAGACCGAGATTACCCGCGATCAGCGCAATCCCCAAACGCACGTGACGACTATCGATGGTTCGACATCGCGCGACGGTTCTCCTGCCTATCATGTCGTGCTTGGCGCGGACAATGTGACGTTGGACGGATTTACCATTACCGGTGGACGGGCCGATGACGGCATTCCGGATAACGGGGCACCCGAAGACACGGGCGGAGGCATGCTCAACTATTACACTTCGCCAACCGTCGCGCACTGCGTTTTCATCGACAACTATGCGGACGAGGGCGGCGCCATGATGAACTATCGCGCCGCGCCCATAGTCGCCGCCTGCACGTTTTCGGGCAACACCGGCAACCTTGACGGCGGCGGCGTGCACAACTACTTTGCAGGCTCGATTATCACGGACTGCGTTTTCACCTCGAATACATCCTCGTCGTACGGTGGCGCCATGTACAATGAAAAGACCTCCGGTACGTCGATCGTCCGGTGCTCGTTCACAGAGAATCATGGCGGCTATGGCGGCGCCATGTTCAATTACTACGCCGATTCCATTTCGATCGACTGCACATTCACCGGCAACGAGGCATTGTACGGCGGCGCAGTCTACACGCAACATGCCGCGCCCGTCCTTACCCGTTGCGTGTTCGGCAACAATGCAGCGTCAGGCGCCTACGGCCAGGGCGGTGCAATGTTCAACATAATGTTCGCCGCCCCCATAATCGATTCGTGCATATTCTCAGGCAACACCGCGGAATATGCCGGCGCTGGGATATGCAACAACGACCGCGCCGCGCCCGCCCTCGCAAATTGTCTCCTGGCCGGAAACATCGCGTCGGTCGCGGCAGGCGGCATGTATAATGTGGGGTCGAATCCGAACATCGTCAATTGTACCTTCGCGGACAACCAGGCCCCGCAAGGCGGCGCAATGTTCAATTACAACTGCATGTCGCCTAACGCCGTATTGAACTGCATCTTCTGGAACCAAGCGGCGGCGCAGGAGATCGCCGATATCGGCGGCGTGGCCACGCTCGCGCGATTCTCCGATATACGCGGAGCATCCGCGTTCGCAGGCACGGGCAACATCAATGCGGCCCCCGCGTTCGTTCAATCGCCAACCGATTACCGTTTGACGGGCGCGTCGCCGTGCGTCGACACGGGCACGAATACCGGCGCGGCGTCCAGCGACCTCGTCGGCATGCACCGTCCGCAGGGCGCGAACGCCGACATGGGCGCCTATGAATACACCGTGCCGCCCACGGCCGCATTCACAGCGGATACGACCTCCGGCGCCGCGCCGCTCACGGTTCATTTCACCGATCAATCCACGGCAGGCACGTCGCCCATCGACGATTGGCAATGGAATTTCGGCGACGATCAGACGCTCTCCGACATACAGAATCCCACGCACACCTATACAAATACGGGGATCTACACCGTTTCGCTGACGGTCGTGAGCGATTCAGGCTCACCGACGGCAACCATGCCCAACGCAATCGCCGTCACTTCGTCTAATGCGCTCCCCGTCAACGGCATGTTGGGCATTGCAATCCTCATCGCGCTGCTACTGCTAGCCGCTCCGCACATAAGGAGGAACCTATCTTGAGAGTACGGCATTCCCGGTCTATTTTGTGGCTCATCCGTATTTAGCGTACTTTATAAGAGAGCTTCTACTCTTTGGGAAAGTTGTCGCCTCAACTGAATTTCCCCGAAGGGGA
>CAIYET010000563.1 GCA_903925285.1 Candidatus Hydrogenedentota bacterium
GATCACATTCAGGCAAACGGGATTCTTGGTGATATCCAGGTCGAGGAATATGTAGCCAATCGTTTGCAGTTCTTTGTCAAGCGCCATTTCTATTATTGTCTGCACGAGAGCCTACGGGAATCGAACCCGTTTCTTTCCCGGTATACGTGGAAAGTCAATGGTTCTCGTTTTTGTCTGTGGTTTCCGAAGAGCTTCGGAGGCAAGAAACGCGGGGAATGGCTGAAGACGCATATCGGCACCCCGGATTCGTCGAATCAATTGGAACGCGAGCGCATCCAAGCCTTGATCGACCGCGAGATCGTGATGCCAAAATGGGTGTCGTTTTTGACCGTTGAGGACTGGACCGAATCGGCGCCATCACATTCCAACCCGCGCGATTCTGCGCGATTCGACGACAAGGCCGTTTCTACTATCAGGGATTTCATCGCCGACGAGAAGGCCGAGTCCATTGCCCTTCAACGGCGTGCAATTCGCGCGCTTGGCCCGGAACGTCTGCGGCGCCTTGTTCGCGCCATTCTAGATAATTTGAGTAGCCACGAGAAGAGCGACGCACAAATAGCACAGGAGCATGGCCTGAGCCCCGCCAGCTATTGCAGGTTCGCTGGCCGTCACTTTGGTAAGGTCAATGGCAACGGCACACGAAAGCGCATCTCCGTACCAGACTTGTTCGTGAATATCGCCCACGTAATAGCAGATAAGTTCCCGGAGTTTGCCGCCGCCGCGAAACAGGCTGGCGTATGGAAACGCGTAGCCGAAGTGGCATCGCTTCCGATCCAACCGCGTATGAGGATGAATGCAAATGGACAATAACCTTCATTTCATACCGCTGGTACTTGACGCGCTCGACGCCGTCGATCCTGCCAAGGCCTTGGAGAAGGCGTTTCAAACGATCCTGCGACTGGGTAAGTTGCCTGGATACGAAAACGGTTTTGCTCAATTCGAACAGTTCATGGCGGAGGTTGCACGTCACGCCGCGATGGCTCCCTCCCCGATAACAGATACGCAGATTATGGAAGATATCCTCCTTTCATTGGCGACCGGCATTACGGCCGAAACCGATGAGGAACAACGAGCGCTGGAATCGCTCGTTCTGACACAGCCCGCCTGGCGCGAACTCTACGAGCATATCCGCGCGGACTTGGAGGCCGTACCAGACCGTCCCGGCACGATCAAATTGGTGGTGACACGAGATCAGATCGAGGTAGGCGTAGTCCCGCTCCCGCGTCGCGGGGAATCCCTGCGTCTTAAACCCATCACGCCCGGCTTTTACACGATTGGGTTGTCCACGGGACGCGTTCTTTGGAAGGGCGAGATTATTGCCGAGGATACCGCTTGGAATCAGGCTTTTCCGGAACGCGCGATGCGCCTTGCGGCGGATACGGAAGGTGCGCAGGGCAAGAGCACGAGGACCATTTCCTTATTGGGCGGGACGCTTATAGCGCGCGTCTACCCCGGCATGGAAACCGGGGTGTTGGAATTCATGATCGGAGATGCCACGTGAAGATGACGAGAAAAGCTCAAACGCCGGGGCGCGTGCGCGTGGTGCTGGCCTCCGCAAACGACGATGCGGCCGCCGTCACAACTATCCTGGTGGAAACCCGCGCATCATCTCCGGAGGACCGTGTCCTTTTCGCCGGCGACGTGGCGGTAGCGGAAGCGACTGTCAGGCACGTTCAGGATGACCTTCTGCCGATAATGGACACCCTCTGCGCAGGGCTCGGCATTCCTCCGCAATTCTTCACTATCCGCGTCCTGGGGCTTGCGGCCGCCGCCGCCAAGGAAGTGCCGCTGCAACTGTCCGGGTATTCGGCGGACCTGCCGATACTGCTGGCGATGATATCCTGCGCCCTCGGAATTCCCGTTCCGCAGGACGTCTTGGCCACCGGCCATGTGGCTTCCCCGGCAGCTGACGTTGCGATGGTTGCTAACCTCCCGGCCAAGACCGCGGCCGTCGTGACCGACCCGGATATCCACGTGTTCCTCCATCCCAGTCTCACGCAAGATCACTCCTTGCCCACGCTTGCGCCGATGGAGAAAGACCGAATCGAGGATGCCCTTATCCGTGCTTCCGAATTCATTCGCATAGTGCCGGTCGTCACGGTGCTCGATGCCATCAAACAGGTATTTGACGAAGGCGACATCGCGTTGGCCAGCCTCGAACACGGCTTCTGGGATATTTCATGCAGCAAGATGGCCGGTACATTGGACGATGTCGTACGGTATTTCGCCGAAGGCAACGAGAACCGTTTCTGGAAGGCCCTGGACGAGGCC
>CAIYET010000564.1 GCA_903925285.1 Candidatus Hydrogenedentota bacterium
AATCCACCGCATCCGTCATCGAGCCAGAACCCACAAACTTCGACGCCGTCAACGTATCCGAAACCTGCGCATCCGTCAGCCCAACCCCAACACTCGAAGCCGCCAACGTCCCAGCCACCTCCGCAGTCCCCAAATCCACCGCATCCGTCATCGAGCCAGAACCCACAAACTTCGACGCCGTCAACGTATCCGAAACCTGCGCATCCGTCAGCCCAACCCCAACACTCGAAGCCGCCAGCGTTCCAGCCACCTCCGCAGTCCCCAAATCCACCGCATCCGTAGCCGAACCCGAACCACGAAACTTCCCCGACGTCAGGAACACCCCATCCGTATCAGATATCGGTAGCGCCCCATTCACACGAAGACCAGCCAAGTCATTCGTCAGAAACACATACCCCTCATTTCCATTCGTGGTACCCAGCCCCAAACAACCCGGCGCATTCAATCCCGGCCCATCCCACAACGCCGCCACCCCACGCGCCGCACCCGCGCGTCCGGCATCGATCCCCCCATCCGCAACGATCTTTCCATCCGCCCAGACGTTCCCCGTCTTATCAAAATCCACCCCCCCATCCACCGCCTCATGGTAGCCGCCCCCGATCCGCAACTCCTCCAAGAACCGCGGCGTCGCACCCATCCCCAACAACGCCAGCGCGCTCAATCCCACAACAATCGTGTAGTTCCGCATCATACTGCCTCCTTGTTTTTTTTGGAGTTTGGAGTTTGGAGTTTGGATTCTGCACCTTCGATTGCGGTTTCCGGCTTCACTCCAATCCGCAATCCAAAATCCAAAATCCAAAATCCAAAATCCAAAATCTATTCGTCCGCCCACATCCGCTTCGACCACAACTCGACCGGCTCATGAAAACCACGCCGTGCCGCATCCAACGCCTGCGGCAGACCAAGATGCCGCTGCTGCGCAACAAAGCCCGTCCCTTGAGAACCCGAAGACACGACCGAACCCTCGATCACCTCGAGCACATCGCGCATTACGTAATGGCACACCACATCGCCATACATCCGGCCCGGCACGTGATCGCACGTCCGCAAGTCACGCCCGCAGATCGAGCACTCCGGCGTGCGGAACGAAAACCCGATCGACGTTTCCCGATACACACCCCCCTCGATATTCAAAATGAAATCCGCGTTGTCATTGCTCCGAAGCACATACACATCCGGGCGAACCGACAGCACATCCTTATCCCGATACAACTCCGACCGGAAAAACGTCCCACGAGGAAGCGTGCCCCGCAGATCATGCCGTTCCATCAACGGACGCCCCGGCGTCATCCCATTGATCGCCGCAAGTTCCTCATCCGGAAACCGGCTGAAATGGCGATCCACCTGGTTGTGACACAAATCCAGCGTGAACACCGCATACTCCGTCCGACTCAGCGGACGCAACGAAAAACGGTTCACCTCATTCTCAGTCCCATCCGCTTCCGTCTGCGACCGCATCCCCACCAGCACACCCTCATGCCGAAACACAAAAGGTTCAAGTTCCATCGTCACATCTCCTATTCGCCATAGCCCAGCGTCCGCGCCGCCGCCGCATGATCCACGAAACCCAGATCACGCAACGCCGCCGCATTCGCAATTTCCTTAGACCGCGCCGTCGCTTCCTTCAACACATCCACCGTCCGATTCGTCCGCATACGCACCCGCGCCTCCGCCTCACCCCACATCAGCGCCAACTCGAAGTTGTACAAACGCTCCAAGATCCGCTTCACGCTCCGGTTCACAGCTTCCACCTGCCGATTGATGATCTCGAACTGCGCCGTCCCATACGTCTCCGTCGTCCCATAATTCCGCCCCAGCAAGATCGGCATCAGATGCATCCCCGTGATCACCTGCTCCTCGATAGCCTTGTGATTTTCATAAAAAGCCTGCGCACCCTGATTCCCCTGCACCACCGCGATCCGCACATTGTCATACGTCACCAGATTCTGGTCCGTCTCCAAACCACTCAACTTCGACCGAAGCGCATCGAAGTTCCCACCAATCCGCCGCTCATACGCCTCCGCCGACTCACCACGCTGCCGCTCCTCCGGCGTATACGTCACATGCAGCTTCGACCAACCCGCGTTATGAGTCGCCTTCGCCATATCCTCCATCAGCCGCTGCTGAATCTTCACCACAAACGGGATCGACCGCAGCATCGAACGCCCATACGGATTCGTACCATCACGATCCATGCCCACATAGATAAACCGATCCACCGGAAGCGCAATCTCCTCGCCATCATGCACCTGATATGGCTGAAGCACCCCCTTCTCCCGCCGGAAACGCACCGTCCACACATCAACCGGAACCACATCGATAATCGTCTCGCGACTCTGCGAAAGCACGATCTCCAACGCCGCCGCCCCATACGTGAAAAGCGACCCAAGGAACACGTCCAACAAACCGTCCATCCCACGGTCGCCCCCATTCACGCGCCGATCCAATTCCCGCAACAACCGTTCCGCGCGCCGATCCGCCACATCCGACGACGCACGCACGATCTCGATGTCGTACCCCGTCTGACAAAGCCGTTTCCACGTCCAGATCGCATCCGACACATCCGGAATCGCATCCCGCAAAAACCGATACACCTGCAACATACAAAACGGAGTCGTATTCGGCAGCGGCACAAACCCCGGAAACGCGCCATTGAACACCGTCGCATCCTCCGCCATCGAAACCGTACGAAACGTTTCCATAGGCCTCCGCTTGCCTCCACGACTCTCTACGCCGCGTCCCTTGCCCAGCAACCTGTCCAACCATGTCGTCATCATCCGTTTCCTCACTGTTCGATCGACCGCCTCTATATATATAGCCCACGGCATGGCAGTCCCCCGCAGCATTTTTCAGCCCAAACGACAACCCCTATCCCCTTACCCCAAAACTAATTCCCATACTGCTATCACAGCCATATACCGCCTTGCACAAGAGGCTTCGCGGCCTGCGTTATGTACTCCTCGTGCTCGTGCTCGTAATCGTGCTCGTAATCGAGTGAGCCTTTCGATTACGATTACGAGCACGAGCACGAGCCTCGTAGCGAGACGAACCGGAGGCCAACATGAACACACGAGACCTGGTTATTGGACTGGCGGCGCTGCAACTCGGGAAGACGGACACGACGCGGCTCGCCAACACATATCAGACATACCTCGCGCAGGGCGCCGCAGACTGGCTAACGAATCTGACCGCCACAGGCGCCCTTTCACCAGACGACGCGCGAGAAATCGCGGCCTTCGCCCAACAACTCGTGCGCGCATGTGGGAACAACGAGCAGGCGGCGCTAGACGTCCTCGGCGGAATTGAAAAAGCCCGCGAAACCTTTCAGAACGCAACCCCATGTTCCGAACCAGGTAACGCGACACTGCGCCAACTCATCGAGCGCACCCATACCTTGGCAGAACGTTCCGCGCTCCTGCCACTCTTCACCGAAGCCTGCCGGATTGTCGCCGCAATGCACGCCCGCGGCACCGTCCACCGAAACCTTCAGCCCGGCACAATTCTCATCGACCACACACACTCCGTCGCCGTCCTCGACTGGAGCGCCGGCCGCGTGCGCGGCAAGCAAGACGCCATGAGCGATCCACTCACGCAAGCCGTGCAACATCTGCGCGACAACCAAGCCCACGACGACGCCCTCGACCTCGACCTCGATCCCGCCTATCTCGCACCCGAACTCGCCCTCGGCCATATCGAAGACATCGACGCACGCTCCGACGTCTACGCGCTCGGCGCAATTCTATACACCCTACTCACCGGCAAGCCCCCATTCACCGGCGAACGAAGCTCCGATATCATCCACGCCGTCGGCTCCCGAAAACCCGAACCCGTCGCCGCCGCCCAACCCGCCGCACCCCCCGAACTCGCCGCCGCATGCGAACGCGCCATGCATCAAGAACCATCCGCACGATACGCCTCCGCCAAACAACTCGCCGACGAATTGGCCCACTCCCTACACGCACCCGCCATACGCCCCCGCGACCGTTCCACACAGCCCGCGTGGCCCTACGCCCTCCTCGGCGCATGCGCAATGGGACTGGTTACGCTGATTATCACCTTCCTATACGCAGGCGCCGCCAACAGATCCTCAGAAGCATTCCGTTCCCTGGCGGCCCTCGAACAAAAATCCAACCAGACCACCGAAGAACGCGACCGCCTCGCACGCGACCTCGAAGAAGCACAACGCACCCGCAAACAGACCGAAGCCGAACGCGACCAAGCCGACGAAGCACGCGCACGCCTTCAAAATTCCGTCAAACGGTCCGAGGAAGCCCAGCGAAAAACCGAGAGCGAACTAGCCAAGGCCAAGGAACAAAAAAACGCCACCGAGCCCATTGCAGCCGAGGCAAAGCCCCCTATTCCGACAGCGGCCCCAGTGGCCGAACAAACGGCGGAACCCCCCGCCGCCACGAACCAGCACCCGCCCGGACTCACAAAGATCGAGTACGCCAAAGATCTCCCAGAGTTGATCGAGGCACTCAAAGAGGAACCTGCCACTGACGGCAAAACCTCCATTGTCGTACGGCCCGAAGGCGCCGACATGGCTGCCGACTTGCTGCGCTTGCAATTCAAAGACGGCGACATCATCACGAACATCAATCGCGCCACAGTCGACTCCCTCGAACAAGCCCGCAAGATCCTCGAAACCCTCAAACAAGATCCCGGATTCAACGTCCGAATCCTGCGCAATGGCCAACCCAGCAGGATGCGAGTCAACGTCGTCGACGCCACCCCGCCCCCAATACCCACCGCAGAAACACCCACCACCCATACCGACAATACGAAAAAGGGCAGGCTGCTGATTACGCCCCAAGAGACCCGCCCGCTCGCACCAGACGAGAAACCGCAAGAAGCCACCGAAAGTACCGAAGCGGAAAAATAGGCTCACCCCGCCCACCGTATCCATCTCATCCGCCTCGTCCATCGCGTTTTGACAAAATGCCTCAACGCCTTCATAATGAATCATGCGGCATGATTCAGCCTTGGCCAACCACCCGCTTATTACTTTGACCGCCGCGCACGCCGCACACGGTAACGCAAGGAGAGGGTGAACCATGAGCAGTATGAAATTATTCCAGATGGCGATGCTCGTGCTGGCGGTGGCCGCGCTGAGCGGTTCCAGCGCCTTCGCCCAAAGCTCCATTCCCAATCCCAACGCATGGGTGACCAACGCCTCCGTGTACGCGATTGTCCATTCGGGGGACACGACATACATCGGCGGCCAGTTCACCTATGTGGGACCCAACACCGGCTGCGCCGTGCCACTCTCTGCCGCGACAGGCCAACCGGTCTCCACCTACCCCAAAGTCAATGGCCTCGTCCGTACCTCCGTCTCTGATGGTTCGGGGGGCTGGTATATCGGCGGCGACTTCACACAGGTTGGGACAACGAGTCGCAGCACAATTGCCCATATCCTCTCCGACGGAACCGTAGACGCTGCGTGGAACCCCAACGCCAGTAGCGCGTATTTCACTTCTATCAAGGCGCTAGCGGTTTCGGACGACGGCGCCACGGTCTATGTGGGCGGTCGGTTCACAACCATCGGCAGCCAGCCACGTAACTACATCGCTGCGCTCGATGCCACGACCGGCCTCGCCACAGCTTGGAACCCCAACGCGGACAGTGAAATTTTTGCCCTTGCGCTCTCGGGAACGACGGTCTATGTGGGCGGTCGGTTCACAACCATCGGCGGCCAGCCACGTAACTACATCGCTGCGCTTGACGCCACGACCGGCCTCGCCACCGGCTGGAACCCCGACTCGGAAGGCCGGTATGGGCCTGCAGTCTATGCCCTTGCGGTCTCGGAGACGACGGTCTACGCGGGCGGCGCGTTTTGGCGCATCGGCGGCCAGCCGCGTAACTACATCGCTGCGCTTGACGCAACTACCGGCCTCGCCACCGGATGGAACCCTGACGCGAACGGACAAGTGAATGCACTGGCCGTCTCAGGTCTGACCGTCTATGCGGGCGGCGCCTTCGGCACCATTGGCGGCCAGACACGCAACTCTATCGCTGCGCTCGATACGACGACCGGCCTCGCCACTACATGGGACCCCAACCCATTCGACGCCTCGATAAGCGCCATCGCGATCTTAGGGACGACAGTCTATGTGGGCGGCCACTTCACGAGCATCGGCGGTCAGACGCGCAACCATATCGCCGCGCTCGACGCCGTGACCGGCCTCGCCACTGCCTGGAACCCCTACCCGAACGACCCGGTATCTACTCTTGCCGTCTCGGGGACGACGGTCTACGCGGGCGGACAATTCACGAGCATCGGCGGCAAGACGCGCAACTGTATCGCTGCGCTCGACGCCTCGGGCGTTCTCACCAGTTGGGATCCCAACGCAAGCGGGGCGCCCATTTGCGATATCAATGCCCTTGCGGTCTCGAAGGACGGCACGGCGGTCTATGCGAGCGGCGCTTTTCTAACCATCGGCGGGCAGCCGCGCCACAATCTCGCCGTGCTCGACGCCACCACCGGCCTCGCCACCGCCTGGGACCCCAACCCGAGCAGCAGCCGCCCTTATTCTTGTATTAGCGCCCTTGCGGTCTCGGGGACGACCGTCTATGTGGGCGGAAACTTCACGAGCATCGCTGGGCAGCCGCGCAGCTACATCGCCGCGCTGGACACTTCAGGCCTTGCCACCACCTGGAACCCCGACCCGAACGACATGGTCGGCGTGCTTGCTGTCTCGGATGATGGCACGACGGTCTACGCGGGCGGCAAATTCACAACCATCGGCGGGCAACCGCGCCACTATCTCGCCGCGCTCGACCCCGCCACCGGCAACGCTACCGCCTGGAACCCCGACACAAATTATCCCGTGTTGGCCATGGCGGTCTCGGGGTCGACAGTTTATGCAGTCGGGGTTTTCGACACCATCGGCGGACAGACGCGCAACGGTATCGCCGCGCTCGATACCGCGACCGGCCTCGCCACTTCTTGGGATCCCAACGCCGGCACACCTAATCCCGCAGTCTTTGCCCTGACGATCTCAGGCGCGACCGTGTATGCGGGCGGTGCTTTCACGAATATCGGCAGTCAGACACGGAGAAATGTCGCCGCCTTGGAAGCCGGGACCGGCCTCTCCACGCCCTGGGACCCCAGTCCGAACGGCGCCGTCGGTGCCCTAGCGGTCTCGGAGACAAAGGTCTATGCAGGCGGCAACTTCACGACCATCGGCGGGAATTCCCAGCCCTATTACGCCGAGTTCGATATTCCGCCAAGCGGGCCGACAGCCTCCATTACCTTGGACGATCCCAACCCAACGGGGCTGGATGTGTTGCATTTCAGCGTGGACTTCAGTGAGCCATTGCTCACGCCCCTCACAGCCACCAACGTGTCGCTGACACCGGGTTCCCTACCGGGCAGCATCGAGGTCAGCAATGCGGATCCCGATTACACGGTGACGGTAACGTTGTCGGAGCCTGACGTCGACGGTGTTGTCGGTATCACGATACCGGCCGGGGTTGTAAGCGACCTCGAAGGCGATCCGTATGAAGGGGACGTCTCGCAGTTCTACCTGATCTGGAATGGCGCACTGCCGGTCGCCGGATTGGCGGGCATGGCCATCCTGCTCGGCCTGCTCACAATCACCGGCGCAAAAAAGATGCGCAAGAAATAGATTCACTCCACAACGCACTGACCATACAAGACAGGCTCAATCTTCGAGACTCTTCGGCTTTGCGCCTTTGCGTCTTCCCTCAGAACGCGACTTCGTGCGTCGCGCCGTCGACCATTTCCACGACGAGGCGGCACGCGGCGTCCTTGGCAACGGTCGCCGAATACCGGCTTTCGCCCGGTGCGCTCGAATCGACCGCTTTCCATGCGCCCGATGCGTCCTTTGCCTGGACCTCATACCGGGCCACGCCCTCTTCGTTCGCATTGCCCCAATGGAGCTTCGCACGCCCGTCCGACAGATCCAACTTGCGCGTCGTCACGCAGTCCGCAAGCGTAAAGATCGACCCGTTCGACGTACTGTTGAATGACCACTGATCAAACACGATCTTATTACCGGCGGCCGAGGTGACGCTCACCCAGCCGTACCGGTAATCCGTCAACGAAACGGGATACTTCACGCCGAAATACTTCGTGCCGGCGATCGCCGGAACGTACCCCCACCTGAAAAAATGGGGCCACAAGGGGCCAATAGGCGCATTCACAGAAAACGCGTCGACGACATAGATTCCCGGAACAACACCATCCGTGGCAACATATCCCAACCGCGATGTCACCTGCGTTCCAGTGGGAGTTGTCGCGAAGTTCCTGTACGGAATGTAGAACCTAAGGCCCGCCCCTACCTTTCCGAGAGTTGCGTGCAAGGACGGAAAGATATTCGCATTCGTGGCGGTCACACCCACCGTAAAACTCTTCTGGCCGCCATTCAGTGAAGATACAAAGCCATGATTTACCGCGCCTGCCGCCGGTCCGCCGCCGGTCAAGCATACTGCCGCGCCCGCGCCCGCCGCCAGGACAGCCGAACACTTACGTCTTGATGAAACTATGCTATTCATTGCATTTCTCTCCCGGCCTCAAACCCGTTTTCCCGGTTGAGCGACGTCAAGCGCCGAAAACAACCCCTGCAAGCTACCCGCCGCCACTTGGATGCAATCCGCGAACACAACGACACCCGACTCGTCAAGGACCGTCACCCGTTGGCCTGCCTGATCGACGAATACCTTGCAGCCATCCATTTCCAGCATGAATCTTTTCTCGCCCATCACCGGTCTCCTACTCGTAACGTGGTTATAAAGAAGAGATGGATCAGGAACACCGCTCCACCCATCTCCATTCGACAGTACCAATACCGCGCGTGCATGTCAAGCGCAATCCTGGAATCCCATACCCCATACCCCTGCGAAAAGGCTCTCGTGCAAGGGGATCTATGATACAAATAGTAAGCTCCTAATCAATTGCAGCAAAAAGAGATGCGTGCGGCAAATCGAGCGGAAAACCGACGCCGGAGAGTGCAATGGCGTGGGCTATATAATATTGTATTTCTCGGAATCGAGGCCTGTAAGTCGTTGGTACTAAACAACGGCGGCTTGAGCCAAAACAGGCCTACTAAGGTTTTACTAAGAGTTCCAGGCATCCAACACCTTGAAACATAAGGTGTTACGGGGGCGGTTTTTCAGACGCCATGACGCTGTGATTTTGTGCCTCTTTAGGGAGTGCCGAACAATGTAGTTGTCGGGAGGCACGCTCCCAACACCCGTGTGTGTGAATGGTCTGCGCAAAATCCAGGTTCCCTCGGCATTTGCGATCGCTTCTCCCGCACGTAGCGCGCCGACCCGCAAAGCGCGAGTGCAAACCGTAACATGTTACGGTTTGCAGGCGTGACCGGGCGGCGCAGCGGGCATCAAAGCGGACAAGTACCGGCGCAGTTCATTGGCGAGAGTGTACCGCAGATTACTTAATCAAATTCATAGCCGCAGTTTCGACAGAACTTGGCCAATCCGCGTTGAAGGGACCCTGGCGTGCCATCCTTACAATAAGGGCATATATGGACAGGGATTTGTAGCTCTTGCAGGTCTTCGAGTTGTTCGTTTCTTGGGTCTATTGAAATGATGTTCCGCCCGGCGCGGTAAAGAGTCCTATCGGGATCGAGCCACCCCTTGGGATCAACCCGGCATTTCAACTCCTCGATAATGGCGACGACTGTATCGAACTTCTTGGTGCAGAACGTCATATTGCCATTTTGCCAGCGGGAAATGGCCGCCTGCTTGCATCCAATGCGTCCAGCAAGCCCTTTTTGCAGAAGAATGGCGTCACGGCCATCTGCTTCCTTCAGCTTTCCGCAGAGAAACTTCAATGCTCTCCTTGCATTCTGCTGTTCCTCGTGACGAGTTGGAAAGGTACGCCTTTTCGGCACAGCAATTTGCGGGACACTCTCATAAACTCTAACTCTCATTTTAGCAGTATATCTTATAAAAACTATTTTGTCAATCAAAATATTACCACTTAATTGAAATATTGCGTTATATAAAATACATCGTAAACCATTGATAATACTTGACTTCCAGCATCTTATGTGCTACAGTATCGGTAGTTAGTGATTATAAAAGTTATAGCAGGAGGATCCGATGAAATGGCCGATGTTAGGAAGATGGATGCGAGGATGTACCTCGGCGGGTTTGGAGATACCGGTGCCATGCCGTGTCCAAGCTTTGCGATTCCACGTGAGTTTTGTCGTCGCGGCAAGGTGCTTCGCATGGAAGACGGCACGGTTTGCGCCTCGTGTTACGCGGGCAAAGGCAACTACTCCTGGCCACAAGTCCGCGAGGCCCACCAACGTCGGATGGAACGTTTATTCTTCTCGAGCAACTTTGTCGAGATGTTTGCTGTGGCGCTTGACGGTGAACCGTTTTTTCGTTTCTTCGACTGCGGCGATATCCCGAATTTGTGTTGCCTGGAAAGGATCATCGCCGTGGTCGAGCGGTGTCCCTGGTGCCGTTTTTGGATTCCCACGCGGGAGTTCGAGAC
Organism: Candidatus Hydrogenedentota bacterium; assembly: GCA_903925285.1. Classification (GTDB taxonomy): domain Bacteria; phylum Hydrogenedentota; class Hydrogenedentia; order Hydrogenedentales; family SLHB01; genus DSVR01. The sequence continues at coordinate 10,487 of CAIYET010000564.1, forward strand.
AGTCAAAACGTATTTGGCAGCCCACGGTGGGTTTCCTGAGAACGTCAACGTGCGGATATCGGCGGACTACTTGGACCAGATGCCGGAGCCGGAGCACGTCCCGGCCGGCTGCACGTTCTCCACCGTGGTGACGCTAAAGAATTCCAACGGTCTGCCAGGCGCCCACCGATGCATGCCAACCTTCGAAGAGCGGGTTTGCGAGAAGTGCGAGGAGGCCGGGTGTCGCGCGTGCTGGGACCGTAATGTCCAGCATGTTTGCTACAAACGACACTGATCCGAAAGTTGAATAGCGAGCGCGGCCCCGAAGGTAACCATTCCAACGGGGGGCTTGAATCGATTTCAGGCCGGTGACGAATCCCGCGCCATGGTGTCAGCGTACAGCAGGGCCAGCCTATCATGGCGGTCCGAATGGCACTCCGGGTTGAGGATGGAACCCTGTCCCATGGAAATAACGAACAAGCGGACAGAATACCATCGATGTATTACTCTCGGAGTTAAATTAATGTCAAATACAAAACCGTCCAACGATACGTTGGGTTTTTCAGTAAAGGAAGTAGAGGAAGTAGAACGTGAGTTTGAATTCAAGCTCGAGCAATTGGATATCCTGGGTGCAAAACGCGACCTGTTGGTCGGCCAGCTTCTTTGTGAATACCGGCCGCGCTTCATCGCAATCGTTGAGGCCAGCGATCAGTATAACGGAAAGTTGGAGACGTACTATCGGAAACGTTTTGATCAGGACCCGTCTAACGTCCAGCGGTACATGCGGGTATGGGAATTCTGGAGCGATTTTGCGCTTAAGGATAACAGCATGACTGTAGACGATTTGGCAAAATATCCGAACACGAGTCTGGATTCGGCTCGGCGACTTCATGACATTCGTCAGGATGCGGTCCTGATAATCGGGCAGGAGGTCCACTTGAACCCCGTGCTGGTAACTGACGGACGGGGAACGCATCTCGCGGACTTTACCCGCCCCGACATTGACCGCATCTGCAAAAATGTCTGCCGGCAGCAAGAGCGAATCGTGTCGCTTGCCAACAAGGGTATTGCGCCAGACGGAAACGGTTCCTCCGTTCCGGCTGACGCAAGTGTAGTAACGCCCGAAGTGGGAAACGGAGTACCGGACACGCGGCCGGCGTTGGAAACTGGGGGATACTTCTCCGACGTTTTCATGCCAGTCGTCCCGGCACCGAGTGGCCTCACACTTGTACAAGCAGGCGACTCGACCGCACAGACGGTCATTGAGCCGACTGGCCCGGCGGCACAAGAGCCGGATGATTCGACGGCCTCCTTGTTGGCTGTGGGGCCTGTCTACCCGCGTACGTTTCGCGGGAAAGATTGGCCTGCTTCACAGGGAACCGTCTCGTTCGCCGAAGGGGACGTAACGACCGAAAACTCGGGCGTGAAGTTCATCTACCGTGCCGTCAACTGCCGCGTTCAGGTCGTCGTGGCGCAAGAGGGCGCAGAGCCACAGGTCGTCATAAGACCGGTTGACACTAATGCCAACGGGTCCGCTGTCGTCTGGCTTTCGGGCCAATACGATGATGACGGCCCCGTGTTGACCGCCTACACGTACGACGCGCAACTCGGACTAGGAACGCCAACGCAATTCGTGAAGATGGACGGGTAAGGAAAGGGCGGCCACCCCGGCCACCGCGTTGGGGTGGCCGCCCTCATTTTGGGAGGAAGACATGCGGCATCGTTTCTATTGTGCTTCGGCGCCAACACTTATGTACCAACTACAGCGGAAGGACGTGGACAGGGACCTTTTTCCGGCAGAAAACCTCAATCGCTTCATTCGCGAAGAGATCCCCAATGTTTTGACTTCCGCCGGTGAAATGATCACGAAGGACGGGATCGAGACAAACCACCTTGGCATGCGGCGCTTTGCAAAGGCATTTACCGAAGAAAGGAACACGGAACTGTTCGCGGCGTGCAATTGGGCGGTGGACAATGGAGGATTTCAAATAGCGCAATGCCTCGTGCCCAAGCAGCATCTCGATAGCCACCGGCAAGAGTTCCATGATTTCGTCCGTGGCCAGCATCCCAATTTCAACTTCTCGTTTACGTTGGACATGGTCCCAGTGGTGCCTGAATCAGGGAAGACCGTCCCCTGTCTTTTTGAGACCGCCCGCGAGATGTACGAGTTCAATGCTCGGTCCTACCAAGAAGCAGCGTCCCTGCCGGATGTTGCGCGCGAAAAGATGCGGTGCGTCTTTCATTTTCGGGGGCCGCGGGTATTTCGCGTCTGGAAGCGGATCTTGTTTAAGGACGGTCTTGCTGAGCGGTTTACTCATTACGCCACGGGAGGCTTGGTAAAGTCACAGGGGGTCAAAAAGCTGCCTATTGTGGCCTTCGTGATTCCCTTGGTGGCCCTCCTCGCCCTTTCCAAGAAGCTGGGGAGAACTTCGTTCGATTTTCATGTGCTGGGCCAGGCGCAACCTGCCGCAATTATCGCGATGCGCCTCATTGAAGAACACATCCGCGCCGCGCATGGGATTGACGTCCACTTCACGCACGACGCCATCAGCCCTATCATGGAGGTGTGCAAGAGGTCGCTGATGCTGGTGGACTCTCGTACGCTCACGATTCGCACTGCTGATGTAAGTTCCGACAATGCGCTATATTATTTTGACGATGGAAGGTCGGCGGTAGACGCGCTGTATGACCTTGTGAACCAAGACTTGGCCCCCTATGGGATTGGGCCTTTTAACCCGAAGCTGCACCCATATCAGAAGCATGAAAATGGCGACTTGGCGCCGTACGGATATGTGCTTGGCATTATCAACCAAGTCTACAATCGAACAAAGCTCTGGCGGTGGGCCGGCGGGATCGCGCGGGCGTGCTATCCAATCTACCAAGCGGGAGACAAGGGTCACTTTATCTCCAAACTTGCCGAGGTCACGGGAGATGTGATCTGCCCGCAACGTCATGACAATCAAGTCGCTGGCGACGCGGTAAAACTAGCCGCCAGCTTGGACTTCATCACTCAACTTGACCCCGACTATGCGGACTCCTTGGTGTGTAGCCGCCTTATCGGCGAAGAGCATCCTAACCTCAAGGGCAGCATCTGATCCGGCGTAGACACCCCCGTTTCTTCCGTCGGTCGTTTCCTGAACATCCCACTACCATGCAGATCACAGAAGCGCTTTCTTCGCATCATCCCGAAGCGTCACGGCTGATCGTCGCAGTTCCCACCTACACCTCATGCCGCCTCTTTCCCTTGGCCGATGGGCCTGACTTCCCGCGCGGTTGGTTTCATATGCACGTCGGTATATCAAATTTCCGATAAATGTATGCCGCCCGTCATTTTCAGCGGGGCACGACGGAACAAATTACAAACAAATAATGGGCGAATCGCCCGAGGAGGTATTGATGAAAAGACATGTAACAAAAAGACCAAGGGTAACGTTAACGGTGTCCTGCCCGCTTGAGCTTTTTGAGTGGCTCAAGCGGACGCAAAGAAATACGTCGGCATATGTGGTGGCGGCGATTGAAGCGATACGACTGCCACAATGCAACGAAGGAGCACACGAGCATGAAGACAATTGATGTACCACCGCTTGATATGAGTAATGCCTCCCTGGAAGTGGCACAGACACTTCCGCTAAAAGGAGGCAAGTCACTGTTCAACCGAACCAACGAAAACATCGATTGGGCATGGTGGTCGTGGAATCCGGTAACTGGATGTCTAAACGACTGTAGGTACTGTTATGCACGTGGTATCGCGACACGATTTGGCGGCAGCACGGGGTTCCTCCCCAAATTCCATCCGGAACGTCTCTGCGCCGCGATCAACACACGCGTTCCCAAATCCGTAAGTCCGTGGAGCCGGTCTGTGTTCGTTTGCAGTATGGCGGACTTATTCGGGGATTGGGTTCCACAGGAATGGATTGACGCTGTACTTGAGCGGGTCCGCGCCGCCCAGCAGTGGACATTCATCTTTCTGACCAAGAACCCCAAGCGGCTGCCTACAATCACGTGGCCGGATAACGCATGGGTCGGCGCGACTGTGGATGTTCAAGCGCGCGTCCGGGCAACCGAAGAGGCATTTGCTGCTTTACGCGCGCCTGTTCGATTCGTTTCGTGTGAACCGTTGCAAGAGCGTGTGGTGTTCACGCGGCCCGAGCTTCTTGATTGGCTCATCGTCGGCGCAAAGAGTATGGGCGGGCGCAAGGTACAGCCAGAGTGGGGATGGGTCGAGGTGCTTACATCGCAAGCTCGCGACGTGGGTGCAGGTGTCTATATGAAGCCCAACCTCATTGTAGAACCGCATCGCGACGCACGCCTGACGCAACTGCCCAGAAGTATATCCACAACAGTGACAATCGCATCGTGATTATAAGGGCCTCAAGGATTCGCAGTCCCAAGGCCCTTGTCTCTTTTCGGGAGTACATCAACCATGTCCGAAAAAACCGTCGAAGAATTACTCATGTATTTGTCCCAAGCCGGGTGGGAGCCTGCCGCACTTGAGGCGCTAACGCCAACGGAACGGGCAGAGGCCGAACACCTATACCGCAACGATATCCGCTCATTGGAAGACTTGCAGGCGGACGACAGGCTTCATGAACGTATGCGCGTCCGCAAGCAAATCCGTACCCGCACCAATCCGATCAGAGCCGTGATACCGGGCACCGTCAGCGTACCACTGGACCCCATTGGCTACACATCCAAAGAGGAGCAACAACAGCATTTCGGCGAAATCCGATACCGCCTCACGGACCTTAACAACTGGCGTCACCTCTCGGATGCAGAGTTTGCCGCCCAGTGCGCGTCCGGGCATTGTTTCGGATATTGCTGGATATCGCCTGACCGCCGCACGGCCTCTGAATGTTGGTACTCCTTTCAGGCTACAGCCTTGGATTTTGATGACACGTTGCCTTTGGCGGACTTCCTGCAACGGTCCGAATCCGCTGGCGTCCATCCGTCGTTCGTTTACAAGACCTTTGGGTATGGCGTACGTGGTGATCGGTATCGGGCCGTCTTCATCCTCACCCATAGCGTACGCGACTGTCAGATATGGCGTGCCGTCATGTTCTCCCTTGGAGCCATCTTTCCAGAGGCGGACAACTGCTTCGATGCTGCCCATGTGTTTCGAGGGGGTAATGGCCTGCTTCATGAAGATTACGGGGCGCGCAATCACCCGATTGAGATTATCGAGAAGGCCCTGTTCTTCAAGTACAGCGTTGACCCAGCACACCACTCGGACTTCATCGGTAAGTTTGCCGCCACGACCGGCCTGTGTTTTCAAGGGAGATACCTGGACATCGTTCCACATTCAAAGCTCTATCTGGCAGAGAACCTGAAATTCGAGTTCATCGACATCGGTACCCCCGTTTCTGGTTTCAAGGAGAAAATGACTCCGTTAAATGGTTTACCTTGTATAAATAACAGTGATACAACTACAACCAAATCACAGTCATGTTTTTCCCTTGAACCTTCAGATACGCAAGTATCGCAATCTTGGTACTTGAAATCGGTACTCACAGAATCATCAGCTCGACGCCACATCCTACAAGGTTTACCCATTTCCATTTCTCCCTCGATACAGAAGACTGGGCGACAGAACGGACGAGTGATCAAGGATTGGGTTGGCGTCCTGGAACAGCGGTGTGATTGCTTCCGGGTCTTCAAGAATCACACGATGAGGCTAGACCACGATACCCGGCTCATGCTGGCCTGCAATCTGACCAAACTCGGTGGGGGTGAGAGCGTGTTCGTGCAAGGGATGGACGCGCCGCTCTACAGTACCGATAGCCGGAAAAAGTGGCAGTACGATATCAGGAAGATTAAGCAGCGGTATGGTGAGTCGCCTTATGTGACATGCGAGTACGGTCGTTGTCCGTTTCTGGCGGGATGTGCAAAACCCGGCGC
>CAIYET010000565.1 GCA_903925285.1 Candidatus Hydrogenedentota bacterium
AGTGGACGAGAATAGGATTCACCCAGCGGGTGAGTCCCATTTGCGTCCACTCCGTCCACAAAGTCCACTCTGTCCACACTTTCGATGAGCGTCCATGGACTCCAACTGCCTGTTATTGGATAAATCCCATTCTATTGGCGATGCCTGCCTGCACCGACTCTTTTTTTTTTAGGATTACTGACGCGCGAGCCAATCCCCTGGACGTTTACGCGCGGGGATGGAATTTCTTGTGGGCTTTGTGGAGGCGTTCGGCGCTGACGTGGGTGTAGATCTGCGTCGTTGAGATGTCGGAATGCCCGAGCATCTCTTGGACCGCGCGCAGGTCGGCGTCGTGGTCGAGCAAATGCGTCGCGAAGGAATGGCGTAGCGTGTGCGGCGTGACGTTCTTGGATATGTTCGCCAGACGCGCGTAGCGCTTCACGATCGACCAGATACTGGTCCGGCTCATGCGACGTCCGCGTCTGGACAGGAACAACGTGTCGGCGCGGACGTTCTCGATGGTAGCGCGGACGCGCAGCCACGCCTGAAGACGCGTGATGGCCCGTTCGCCCAGCGGGACCAGCCGCACCTTCAAGCCTTTCCCGCGCACGCGGACCAGTGATTCCCCCAAGGTCATGTCGCGCAGGGGCAAATTGGCCAGTTCGCTGATGCGTAGTCCGCACGAGTAAAACAATTCGAGGATGGCGGCGTCGCGGATGGCGGCGGGAGCGTCGTCGTGGGGCGCGGATAACAGGCGTTCTATGTCTTGTTCCGACAGGTTCTTCGGAAGCGCGCGGAGGAGTTGGGGCGAGTCGAATCCGACGACGGGATTCGATTCCGCGAAGCGTTCCTGGTGCAAGAATGCGTGAAACCGGCGGATGGCGCTCAGATGGCGCGTAATGGACCGCGGACAAAGCCCTGGTTCTCGGTCGCGTAACGCCACAAGATGGCTCAGGATCGCCTTGCGGTCGACATCGCCGACCGTAACCACGCCCTGCGCGGCAAGATGCTCGATATACTCGAGCAAGTCGGCGGCGTACGCGGCGACAGTTTTCTCGCTCAAGCCCATCTCGAACACGGCCGCCTCGAGATAGGTGTCGAGTAGCGTCTTCAGATCGCCGTTGCTAGACATGGCTGGCCAAAAAGGATGAAGGATGAACCAAGGCGCGATGTCCTTTTTCATCCTTCATCCTTCATCCCTAAAAAAGAGCAAACCGCCCCACTGCCTGCGCACGGGGCGGCTTGCCATTCTCTCACGCACGACGATGTTCCTGACGCGCGATTCTTTCAATTCGTCGCTAATCAGTCGACGACGGTAATTTCAAATACCGCACGGCGATTGAGTTTGCGATGCTCGGGCGAATCATTCGGAACGGCCGGCTGGGTCAATCCGAAGCTCTTCGCGCAAAGCCGGGCTTCCGGGATGCCCTGCTCGACCATGTACTTCTTCACGGAGTCCGCACGACGCTGGCCAAGCCCCATGTTGTAATCGGGCGCGCCAATATTGCACGTGTGGCCTTGGATAAGCAGTGTGTCTTTCGTATTCGTTTTCAGCCCTGCGATCACTTTGTCCGTCTCGGCTTTGCCTTCCGGCTTCAACACGGCTTTGTCGAAATCGAACAGGACGTGATTGAAGACCGGCGTGGTCCGCTTCACAACGGGCACAGGCGTGGCGGCCGGAGGACGAGGCGCGGGCGTCGCAGCAGGCGCTGCCTTCTCGGCATACTGGGCGTACACGACGCCGCGGTTGCCCCACAATTCCGTGTCGTTAGCATCCGACTTCGGATCTAAGGGCCACCACCAATAACCGGAACGCGTATCATCCTTTACGGGCGCCGGCATTGCTCCGCTCTGACCCCACCACGACAAATCGTCCCACACTTTCCCCTGCGCGAACGCAGAGCCACTGAGGGTTACCATGGCAACCGCCAGTGTTAGCACCAACAATTTCTTCATCTTGGTCATCTCCTCTTTACTCCGCTGAAACCAACTCACAACAGATTCATCAACACAACACCTTTTCCGAACGCCATTTAACCATAAACTGCCCCGACTGTCAAGCCGAGAGGCTACCGCCTCTTTTGCTCGACCGTCGGTCTTGGCCACCTGACGCGTTACCGCTTAATTTCGCCGGTATCATAATATTACCACATAGAACGACAGGTTGCAAGTGCGAAATGGCAAGGACAAGGCGCTGTAATTCTTGTAATACTATTTTTCAAGTTGACTCTTCATCTGCATGAGTATTGAAACGTTTTCTTCGCCAAGCCGGTTTTCGATGCGGTTCAGCGTGTCGGATCGTTGAAGATGTTCGAGCGTCGCACGGGTCTCGGATTCCGTTTCGCCGATCGTGTCGAGGAAGGTGTCCGGG
>CAIYET010000566.1 GCA_903925285.1 Candidatus Hydrogenedentota bacterium
AGTGGACGAGAATAGGATTCACCCAGCGCGCCGCGCGCAAGGCTTCCGCGCCGGTGGTGAGTCCCATTTGCGTCCACTCCGTCCACAAAGTCCACTACGTCCACACTTTCGACGAATCCCAAGAGATCCTACTGCCTTTTTTAGGTTCATCCTTTACCCTTATTAGAAGTAGGCAAGTCAGCTCTTCGAACAGGGCGCCGGGGAGAAAAATCCGGACGAAGATTTGCATTCCAAAGATAGCTATGGTATAAAAAATTGGTTTTTCTAGATTTAACGCATTTTATCGGATCGTCAATCTTTCTGAGAGCGAAGATGAAGTCCCTCTAAATGCGTAAGAGTCATAAAATACATTTGGTAAAACGGAAACGGCGCAGTATGACAAATGGAGGCCATGGGGCATGAAACATTTGCAGGCGAGTCTTGGTTCTCTCCACGGACATGAACGGCGCGCGCGCGGCCGCCGGGCGGGGTCAGTGGCGTGCTTTGTTTTGGCGGCTTGTTCAGTGCTGGCGTGTGGCCTACCCGCCGAAGCTCAGTGGGTGTCGCAGGCCCTCACCCTCAAGCCGGGCTGGAACGCGGTGTTCCTCGAGGTCGAACCACTGCCCGGCACTTGCGAGACGGTCTTTGCCGGAATCCCGATCGAGAGCGTGTGGTATTGGGCTCCGAATACGTCGTCGGTTCAGTTCATCACCAATCCCGACAAGCTCGAACCGGCAAGCCCGGACTGGCGCGTGTATTTTCCGAGCACTTCGCTCGCTAGTACGCTGACAACGCTACGGGTGATGCGGGGAAACCGGCCCTATCTGATCAATCTCGGTGGTACGGCGGATGTGGCATGGACGGTTCGGGGTACGCCGTCGGTTCGGTCCGCAAAATGGATTCCCAATTCGTATAACTTGGCCGGGTTCCAGGTGGATCCCGCGAACGCGCCGACGTTTGAGAGTCTGTTTTCATCCTCAGTGGCCCATGTGGGTCAAGCCGTGTTGCGGCTCAATGCCGCAGGGCAGTGGGAACCGGTTGCGGCGACGGCGAAGCCGGGGCGGGGCGAGGCGTTTTGGGTATACACGACGGGCGAGTCGACGTATCAGGGGCCGATCCCCGTCACCCTGGACATGGCGGAGGGGCTGGCGTTCGGACGCGGTCTGACCGAGTTGACTTTTAGCATCAAGAACGACGGCGTTGCTCAGAAGACTTACACGGTGACGCCGATAGATTCGGAAACGCCCGGCGATCCCACGTCGCCGGCCTTGTCTGGCACGGTGCCGTTGTCCTACCACAAAGACGATTATGCGGGCCAGGACGTGGGTTGGAGACCGTTGACGGCCCCCGTCAGCTTCACGGTGGCTGCTGGCGAGTACCGTCCCGTGAAGTTGGCTTTGCAGCGCAACCAGATGGCTCCATCGGGCGCGAAAGCTGACGGCGACTCCTTGTATCAATCCATCCTCGAGGTCGCGGATGGCCAAGGCAGTCTGGTTAGGATTCCCGTTACGGCACGAGGGACTACGACCAATTCCGGCGCCAAGGCGGCCACGCATCCCGCCGCGCGCAAGGCTTCCGCGCCGGCCGCCGCGCGCAAGGCTTCCGCGCCGGCATTGACGGGCCTGTGGGTCGGCACGGTGACAGTGAAAGCCGTGAACGAGCCGGCAGGGGTCGACAAGGTTACGCCACAGCCGACCGGGTCGGAGTTTTCGTTCCAGATCATTGTCCATGTGGACGCCGCAGGCACGCCGAAGCTGTTGCAACACGTCACGCAGATGTGGAAAGAGGGGACTTCCGCACCCGCCCCCGTCACACCCGGGTCATACGTCCTGATAACGGACGATACCCGCTTGGGCGATTTCAAGGGATCCGGCGAGCGTGGCGGGGTTTCCGTGGGGCGGCGGTTTAGCTGCCCCGCCTTCGGGTTCCGCGCGCCCATTGCGATGACGGGTACGTTCCCGACTCAGACGGCGCCCACGGGCAGTATCGGTTGCACGTACACGCTGGACTACGACGATCCGCTCAATCCGTTCAAGCACAAGTACCACCCCGACCACGACAACCTCGATGCGCGTTACGAAAACGTCCTCCCGGAAGGCATGGAATCCTTTACGGTCACTCGGGCGATCACGCTCGAATTCGTCGATTACAGCGCGGCGTCCGCGGAGGGCACGGTATTGCTTTCGTCCTATGCGGGCTGGGGCGATTCGTGGATCGGCGGGACGTATAAGGAAACCATCACGGGGATCCATCGCGACGTCCTGCATGTCGAGGGGACCTTCCAGTTAAATTACGTCTCGGACGCAACGCAACTGAATCCGGAGAAGTAGCCGTTATGCACGCCTCAGCGAATGCACGTCAACTGCAGCACAGCGAGCAGGCGGCGCATAGCGCCGCCGACGAAGCGGAGATCGAAACGATGACGCAAAATAGACATCTTGAAGCTGCCAAACGATCTTGTAACAAGGGATGGCGTGCTGGCAGCGTCCGTGGGGCGTGGCTGATTGTCCTGGCCCTGCTGCCGTTTCTCGTGGTGTGCGCGGGGGCCTATGCCATATCCGAGCCGATCGTCCTGGCGAACACCGGCGCCTGGAGTGGCGCTCCGCAGGTGGCTGCGGACGGCGCCGGACACTGGGCCGCGATATGGGAAGGGGGCGGAATTGGTACGGACACGGATATCTTCGTGTCGTACTCCGACACGGGGGGCACGTGGACTGCGCCGGTGGCGTTGAATACCAATGCGGCCACGGATTCGGGCGATGACCGCAATCCCAATATCGCCTATGCCAACGGCCATTGGGTCGTGGTGTGGGAATCCTACGATTCCCTTGGTGGGACCATTGGAACGGAAGGCGACATCCTGGTTGCTTACGGGAGTATCAGCGGCGGGATCTGGACCTGGACCGATCCCGTGGCTCTCAATGCGGGCGCGGCCACCGATACGATTTTGGACCGGGATCCGCAATTGGCCGCCGACGGCGCCGGACACTGGATGTGCGTGTGGAAGCGGGGCGTCTCGGCGGACACGCTTGATAACTTCGATATCGTGACCTCGCCGGGGACCGTGGCCGGGGATACGTGGACCTGGACGCCTCCCACCGTACTCGACACCGGCCTCATTTGCCCCGACGGCGATGTCACCACCGTTTCCGTGGCGGGCGGAAATGGAGCCTGGGTCGTGATCTGGGATCCACCAGTAAGCTACTATAACAGCGCTACCGTGTTCTCGCGCTCGACGGATAACGGGGCGACCTGGTCGGCTCTCGCGCCCGTGGACAACACGCCTGGGGAATCTTTCTACGACTGGGGTCTCAACGTAACGACGGACGGCGCGGGAAACTGGGTGGCCACATGGATCGCCCACGATATTAGCGACAACGGGTTTGTTGTGTTTTCGCGTTCGACGGACAACGGGGCAACGTGGAGCAATCCCACGAAATTGGATCCCAGCTACGATCCCGTCTGGTCGTCCGTGTATACACCCTGCGTCTTGTCGGATCGTAACGGCCGGTGGGTGGTCCTTTGGCAGGTGCAGGCCTATCTCACAGGCCCCGGCCTCCTTATGTCGCAATCGTTCGACGCGGGGGCCACATGGACCTCCCCGGCCTTGTTTCCCAATACGGGTTACCCGTACGTGCCGCAACTGGGCACGGACGGTTCGGGACACTGGGTGGGGATCTGGTCCGCCTATCCCGTTGATTCCTACGAGGTCCGTGCGTCCTATTTCGCCATGCGCATCGATGGAGATATTAGTACCATCGAGGATCTGCAGGCCATCGAGAGCAACCCCTCGGGTCATTACGTGCTTACCAACGACATCAATGCCAGCGTGACCTCGGGCTGGAACGCCGGCGCCGGTTTCGCACCCATCACCTATTTCACGGGAACCTTCGATGGCAACGGCCATACCATTAGCAACCTGTATATTAACCGGGGCGACCAAATCTGTGTGGGGCTCTTTGGGACCATCAGCGGCGCGACGATCCAGAATGTGGCCTTGACCGCCGTCAACGTGACGGGCCCTGCGACGGGCCAATCCGTCACGGGGGCGCTGGTGGGATACACCAGCGCTGGTTCGAACGTGGTGCGGTGCTCTAGCAGCGGCACGGTGACGGGGTTTAACTATGTTGGAGGCCTTATCGGCGAGTCAATATACACCAACATCGTTGAGTGCCAGACTGGCGGCACGGTGAGGAGCACCGGTGGGGAGTATTCGGGCGGTCTTTCGGGAGTGGTATGGGGGAGCGATGTTGGGGCGTCCTCCACGTCCTCCATCCTGCGTTGCGCCAGTTTTGCGGACGTTACAGGTAGCGCTGACATATCTGGCGGACTCGTGGGCAGCGTGGGGGCGACGGATGTCTATGATTGTTACGCCCGAGGCGCCGTGACTGTAGATCAACTTGTGGCCGGTGGACTTATCGGAGCCATTAGCAATGACGGGCACACGATTGCGCGATGCTATAGCACGGGCGCTCCGAGCGGCGTCGATCGCTTAGGTGGCCTGATTGGTTATGGCGACGGCGGCACCGTCACTTCCTGCTATTGGGACAAGCAGACGTCCGGCATCAACACCTCCAACGGCGGTACGGGATTGTCGTCGGAGGGAATGTATCAACTGCTCTCGGATTTCGACTACACGACGCCCATCTGGAACAATCGGGATCGCATGAGCTACTCGGAATTGGCGGTGTTCATGGCGCCCACGCCCTATATCACCAGAGCCGCTGGGCAGGCCACCCGCACGAAATCGCCCCCGATCTTGTTCGATGTGGTGTTCAGGCAACCCTTGTGGAGTTTGCCGGGCATCGACATGAGCGATTTCGATGAAAGCGACGTGGTATTCACGGGCACGGCCACGGCGACCGCATACTCGGTCACGAAAGTCGGCTCGGGCGTCTACCGCCTTGCGGTGACGGGCGTAAATGGCTTGGATAGCGGTCTGGCAACGGTTATCCCAACGCTTCCGGCCAATGTCTGTATCACGACTATCGTCGACATGTCGGGCGTCAGCACCAATAATGCCTCCGTGAGTTTGAACAATGTGGTCGAGTACGCGGTCCCGCCAGAGGTCGTGAACATCACGCGCGAGGCCGGTGCGTGCAGCCACATCCGCAGCCTCTCGGCCACCTTCACGGTGACCTTCAGCCAGCCGGTAAACGGAGTCGACGCCAGCGACTTCAGCGTAACCAACCCCAGCATGGTCTCGAGCAATACGCCCGTCCTGAGCATCAGCCCGGCGACCGGCCCCAGCGCCACGTATGCGGTCACGGTTGACACCGGCGCGGGAGTCGGGGAAATCATAATCGACCTAGTCGATGATGACAGTATCACGGATGTCGATGGGCTGAAGCTGGGTGACGTTGGTTGGGGAAACGGCAGTTTCACGAACGGCGAAACGTATTACGTCGATAAAACCGCCCTGACGCTTGGCCAGGAAATCCCCGTGCCTGCGGGGTATATGGTGCCCCTCGGCGCCAACATCTCGTGGACGCCGCCGGACGCCGTCGAGGTCCGCGGGGGTAAGTACTATGTGATCGCGAATGGCGCGTTCACGATGCGATGGGCGTTGCAGGACATTGATACACACGCATGGGCGTTCTTCTGCCAGGAAATGGCCACGTCCGTGTCGGTGCAATCCATTCGGCGCAACACCCCTGTCCTGACACACAATCGGGACGACGAAGTTGTGTTCAAGGTGCAATTCACCGAGGCCGTGACGGGGGTGGACGCCACGGACTTCAGCTTGGCCAATTCCGGTATGACCGGTCCCGCCGTCACCACAATCGATGCCATCGACGCGGCAACCTATCTGGTGACCGTAAATACGGGCGCCGGACGCGGCCTACTCGAATTGGATGTGGTGGATGACAACAGCATCCACGACATGGTAGGCAATCCCTTGGGCGGCCTCACCCTTCACGACGCGCTGGCCGATCCCCCCGTCGCAGGGGATGGGGACTACAGCACGGGCCAGCGGTATGCGATCGACAAGACGGTATATCGGATTGGCGACGCGATTCCGTTCCCGCTCGAACTCGAGTTTTTCTCGCCGGCCCAACTGGCGCTGGGCGATACCACGTCGATTCCCGTCAAGACGATGTTCCCGCCGACACCCAGCCACCCGGATCTCGTCGCGGTGGAGGTGCGAAACCTGTTCTTCGTCGAAAGCGCCGCGATGACGGGCGAGTATTCGGGGCTGTTCGTGGGCGATGCGCTGGCGGTTAACCCGCACGCCAAAGGCTACACGACCATCACGTGGAGTTACGATGACGGTATGCCGCCCCTCCAGACATTCCAACAGGATATCCTGATCGATCCCGATACGTCCCACACGGCCCACCAAGCGATGCGCGTGTACTTCACCGACGTGGCAGGACTCACGACCAACGCCGCGAAGGTGAGCCTGCTGACCACGGATATTGTGGGCATTCACCACAACTCCCGGATCTGGCCCGACTACGAACCCAATCCGACGACGGGCGCCGGGAAAATCCAGTACTTGTGGCTCGATGCGCCCATAGCGGCGCTCAAAGACCTGCGTGCACGTCAATGCACAGGATTTGTCGTGCTCCATTTCGAGGACGCGGGACTGAACTTCCTCGGCGTCCAAGTGGTCGAAGTGCGTCCCTACGCCAAAGATTACGCCACCATGACCTGCGACCTTGGGTACGAGCCGACTCCGCACGACACGGTGCCCGAAGCTTACGTTTCCTGGCCCCCGTATGTCGCGCGCGGCAAGGTTCTCGCCGACGAGTCCACCTCCTACGTTTACCAGCACGGTGTCGCCGAGGCCGCCCAGTATGGCAACGTGTACGCCATCAAAAAGACCACGAAAGACGACCAAGTCGAGATCTTCTGGATGCGTCTGAGCGAAGGGACCACCCCGGCTGTTCAATCCCTCGACATCAAGTGGCCCTACGAAATGGCCCGCTACACCTTCAACTGGCCCACGGACCCCGCAAAATATCAGCGCTACGTCCGAGGCCACACTCCCGGTCCCATCGGCGTGGCCGTTCCGATAACCAACACGGCTACGTCTACTGCCGATGTGATGCCGTACACCGAATTTCAGACCGGCTTTTCAGTGACCAAGAAGCCCGGCGCCAACGGCGCCTTTGAAACCGATGGACCTGGCTGGGCTTTGGTGCGCTACCAGACTGGCTCGCCACCCGGTAAAGACAACGTTGCCTTTACCGTCGTGCGCTCGGTTTACCATGACGACGTGAGTTTCTTCCCGGTAACAACCCCCTCCGAGTGGCCCATCGGGACCGAGGTCATGGACCCCTACCACACACCCAATCCCTACCACAGCTACATACACGAAGTCGGCGGCAACTTGACGAAGGTCTCAGGCACGCCCGGATACCTGTACATCGTTCCAAACAGCACCCCGGCTTTGGTTGAAAACCGATATGACTGGGAGGCGTACGATGGGAACAACGGCGTCGCTGCCGTTGTCAGCGAAGACGCGACCGGACAGATCTTCGCGGTCAACACTGGGACTTTCGAAGTCTGGTGGTACAACAAAGACGCCCAAGGGACTCCGTGGCCATCTATCGCGAAACACTATCAAGCAAAATGGCCCAACACCATAGCCGATCTCTCGCCGTGGCCGGGTACTACGACTGATAGGATTGTCATATCGAGCGCACTGGGCACGGGCATGATTCCGTACAACATCTCGAAGCTCTACTACCAGAACGACCCGGCTCGCCCCGGTTACAACCCGAACGACGAGCACGCCGTCACCATGAGCAGCATAATCTTTCCCCTGCGCGACGATTTGGGTACGCCCGCCACGTCGCTGCCCTACGTGCTCGTGCGGCACCGCCACCCCGATACCACCGCGCTTTGGCGATACACCGTCTACGAGGTGAAAGAAGAAGGCGTCGACCCGCGTACAACCATCAACTACACCTTCACCTATCCCGGGACGGCGGGCACCCTGGTTCAACCTCCGATGCCGCTCAGCGCCATGCAAAACTACCCCAACAACCTGTCCATCCCCGTGCCGGGTTACACCGACCGGGCCTGGCAGGACCGCAACAGGAATTACTGGGTACGCGCGGCGGGCGATACCGGCGGCTCGGCGCAGATCGTCATGCGATATTGGTACCCGGTGAATGCAGAGTTCTATTGGCCCGACATCCCCCACACCCGTAGCGGCTTCGTGCCGTGGCTCGACAAGAGGGTGGGCGGCACGGTTGGTACTCCGGTGAATATCACGTACAACGTCAACTGGCCGGCCAGTGTGCCTACGTTGAAAGGCGGCGAGACGTTGGTGAAGGCGAAGCTGGGCTTGCCCGCCATCGACGGCCGCGTGAGCGCGAATATCCTCTACCAGCAGGCCACGGCCCTCGTGCCCTCGAACAGCAGTGTCAAGCTCATCGACTACAAGCGGACGCGGCCCGTCAATCCTCCGGCCTCGAGCGCCGTTTTCATTTCCGCCGACAAGATACCTTCGACCATCGAGACGCAGTTCATGCAAGGCATGACCTTCTTCCCGAAGTTAAGCCCGGCGCTGAAACCGCGCGTGGTGTACGACGCGATAAACGGCAGGTTGGGATTCCGGGGGTTCTTCGTAGAACCAACCCTCGGGGACTACTACGTCTTCCTCAACGTCATGAGCCTGACCGACAAGGCGGAGATGAGGGCGCTGAGCACCGTTCCGGCCTGGACGAATGCGACGGACGCTCTCTATAGCGCATGTCAGAATGTGATTGAGGTACCCGCCAACTCGACGGACTTCGAGGCCCTCGCCCTCACGGCCGGCTTCGCTACCGCCGGCGGTTATGTGACGTTGGCCTTCGAAGACGCTGCCTCGGCGGCTCCGCTCCCCGTTTCCCTCGAAATCATCAAGGTCGTCGAAGAATACGCCACGGGCGAGGTAGCCGCAGTCTACGCGGACTGCGCCTTCGACGAGCGCTTGATACTCATGCACAAGGGCGATTTCAACGGAAAGCCCGAAGAATACCAGTTCGAGTGGCGCACGTTGCCGGACACCGACGGGATTCCTCCCGCGCTGCCCAAAGAGCAGTGGAACGTATTTACACCTACGCCGGCCACCGGCATCGGCGCGCGGTCCATCATGATCGGCGGACCGGGAATCTTCACTCTCAGCGACAACTGGTTTACCTGCCACTATAGAAAGAAGCCCGTCGGCAAGGCCATGCCCACCGCCTGGACCAACTGGACGGAACCGCAACTGGCCGAGGGCTGGATCAAACGCGTCGTCGGGCAGATCAACCCATTCACGCAACGCGCGTCCGGCGGCGGCATCGAAGGCGCCGAGGTGGCCTTTAGCTCGTTTGCCAACAACCAGGTGAACACCGTGGTCAGCATGATCAGCCAGGCTGGCCCGCGATGGGGCGGCGACGTGCCCATGAACTGCCTCAACCTCGACGACTTCGGGCTGATCGAGATCTACGAGACGGTCTTCGGACGCGGCATCGAACTGAGCATCGACGGCACGCCGCCCGTCAAGGACTACGAGCCGGCCAACAAGGCCCTATTGCTCGTGGCGGGACGCGTGGCCGACCTCTACATGCTACTGGGCAACGAGGCCTATGCTGACGCCGCCGACCCGACAATCGCCTACGGCACCGAGGACGGCACCTACGGCACCGAGTCCACATCCATCCACTGCTTTATGAACATGACCAGCAGCCTCATCGAGGAGGAACTGGCTCTGCTGCACGGCCGCGACAACGCGCTCATGCCGCGGGTGTCCACACCGCCCGTGTACAACCGGCTCGTATGGAACTTCACCGGCGACATAACCGGCGGCGAGGTCGCCTACGCGCTCAATTACAACATCCAGGACCAGAACGGAAACGTGGACGGCACGATCAGCGAAGCGGACGCGAAGAAGATGTATCCGCAAGGCCATGGCGACGCATGGGGCCACTACTTGAGCGCCATCATGCGCTATTACACCTTGCTCCGCCATCCGAACTACGCGTGGGTCCCGCGCGCCGAAGCCGTGATGGTCGGCGGCGTTCCCGTGACGGTGGACTATCTGGACGAACGGAAATTCGCCAAGGCCGCCGCGGCACGCGCGCACACCGGTTCGGAAATCACGAGCCTCACCTACCGGTCCAAATACACGGAAGACCCGGCAGGCCAATGGCAGGGGTATCAGGACACGGATCCGGATCGGGCCTGGGGTGTGAGCGATTGGGCCACCCGCGCCGGTATGGGCGCCTATTTCGACTGGGTCGTGGGCAATGCCATCCTGCCGCCCGTGGACGACAATCCTGCCCACAGCGGCATCCAGAAGATCGACCGGACGACGGTCACGGAACTGCGCGAAGTGGCAGCCGCCTACGGGCAAATCGAAGCCGAGATACGCAAGGCCGACATGGGCCTGAACCCCCTGGGCCTCGCCAAAGATGTCGTGCCATTCGATTTCGATCCGACGGGCACCCTCGGCGAGACGCGCGTGGGCTTTACCCACTTCGAGCAGGTCTATGAGAAGGCTGTAAAGGCCTTGGGCAACGCTGTCACCGTGTTCGATCACGCCAACAACTGCACCCAGTTGCTCCGGCGTCAGGCGGACTCGACCACCGGTTTCCAGAAGACGGTGGCCGACCAGGAAGCCGACTTCAACAACCGGCTCATCGAGAGCTTCGGCTATCCCTACTCGGACGACATCGGGCCGACGGGCACGTACCCCACGGGATACAATGGCCCCGACCTATATCACTACGACATCGTCGAGACATCGGCGATATTGGGCACAGACACCGGCGCCACGCAGCCCTTCACCCTGAGCCTGTCCGAGACCTACGTGAAAGCGGACGGGGGACTCCGAAATCCCGCCGCTATCGCCGTGGCCTCGCGGACTGCGGACGATTTAGCGCACACTAAGACGGTCACCTTCCACCTGTCGAAGCTGGGCTTCGGCATTGTCAAGAATCCAAACTGGACCGGGCAGCGCCGCGCTCCGGGAGAGATCCAACTGTCCCATTCCGACCTGCTCCAGGCCATCGGGAGCTTCAAGAGCGGGCAGAAGGAGTACGACAACCTGATTCTCGAAATCAAGGAACAGGTGAACGTCGTCACGGACAAAACAAACAAGAATGCCACGCAACTGGGTATTCTCGGATCGAAATTGGGCGTGACAATTGGACTGAATATGGCCATACTTGCCGCCGACATTACCGGCACTATATGCCACCGCATCGGGAGCGAGCTGGACGAGACTGCGCAAATCGTTTCCGACTGCCTGCCGAAGATCCTTGGCTTCGAGGCTGGCTTGGCTTGCGGCACGACCATTGACGTGGGATCTCCGATTGGCGGGGCTGCGAAAGGCGCCACTAAAGCGGCATCTCTGCCCTTTAATATAGCCGGGGACATAGCCGATATGGCCAAGACGGGATTGGAGCAGGCGAAAGAAATTTCGGACCTTAGCTTCGAGATGGCGCTCGTGGATTTAGACGGCAAAGAGGAGGTGGGCGTCGAGGAACGCGAACTCTTGTCCAAGATTCGCGAGGAGGCCGTAAAACGAATCGAACTGTATACCCTCATCGAGGCCGCACAGCAGGCATCGGGCCGGTACCTGGCTGCCCTCGCCAGCGGCCAGCGGCTGCTCGACGACCGCCTACGGTTCCGCCAGCAGACAGCGGGCGATGTCCAGAACTACCGCTACAAGGACATGGCGTTCCGCGTATTCCGCAACGACGCTTTGCAGCAGTATCGAGCACAGTTCGACTTGGCGGCCCGCTACGTCTACCTCGCTGCCAAGGCCTACGACTACGAAACCAACATGCTCGGCAGCGACACCATGGCCGGCCAGCAATTCCTTTCCAACATCGTCCGCTCGCGATCTCTCGGCGTCTTTCAGGATGGACAGCCGCAGACCGGCGGCGCCGATCCGGGCCTCTCGGATACGATGGCAAAGATGTGGTTGAATTTCGACTTGGTCCTGCGTGGGCGCCTCGGATTCAATAACGCGCAGAATGAAGTCAATCGGTTCAGCCTGCGCGAGGAACTGTTCCGCACCGTCAACGATCCGAATATCACGACGGACGATGACAAGTGGCGCGCGACGCTTGGCGCGCACGTGGTCGCCAACATTTTCGATGTGCCTGAGTTCCAGCGGTACTGCCGACCCTTCTCACCGGCCCTGCCGCAAGAGCCTGGCATCGTAATCCCATTCTCGACCTGCGTCGAGTTTGGTATGAACTTCTTCGGCTGGCCTTTGGCCGGGGGCGACAGTTCGTACGATTCGAGTAACTTCGACACGAAGATCCGCTCGATGGGCGTCTGGTTCAGCGGCTACAACGGCCTGGCCGGCGGCATGTCGAACACGCCCCGAGTCTATCTGGTCCCCGTGGGCGAAGACGTCATGCGCTCGCCGACCGGAGACGGTACGACCACCCGGAAATGGACCGTCCTCGAACAGGCGCTGCCCGTGCCGTTCCCCATCGGATCGGGCGACCTCAACAACGCGGGCTGGATCCCGCAGGTCGATACGCTGCAGGAAGTCTTTGCGAACATGCGGCGGCACTCGTCGTTCCTAGCCTACCATGACAGCGACGACCAGTTCAAGCCGACCGAAGGCACCGCCGATGGCCGTCTCATCGGACGCTCGGTATGGAACACGCGGTGGTTGCTCATCATCCCCGCGGGCACGCTGAGTTCCGACCGGCAAGAGGGTCTGGCGCAATTCATTAACGGCCCGGAGGTTGGCGGCGTGCGAACTGGCGAGGGCGTCTCCGACATCTTGATCTGCTTCGAGACCTACGCCTATTCCGGCGGCAAGAAGGCCGCCAAGACTTCCATACCGTCCGCGCTGCCGGTACAGAAACAATAGTAGAAAGGATTGCTCATGCCACAGGGAATGCGACACTCATCGAAGATATCGCGGCAGCGCGAGGCAAGGAGTAGGATTATGCTTAGACCGGGACGAACGCGGGAAATAACGGCCTTCACCCTTCTCACCATCATGTGTGTGGTTCTGCTGGGATCCGGAGCGTTTGCCGGCGTTGCGCAGCCAGCCACGATCTTGGCCGGAACGGTGTACGATGCGTCCGAACGCCTCCTGACCGAGGGGGAACTGACGATCTCCTACACACCGGTGGGCGTCGGCGTCCCTATTGTCGTCACGGCCCCTTTGGCGGAGACGATAGGTCCGGCGGGCATTCTGTCCTATGCGGTGATGGTTCCTTTGGAAATCGCAGCATCCGGATCGCCGGTGTCCGAAGGCGTGCTGGCGGTGTCTTCGCAGCCGGTCCAGTACACGAGGAAGCTGCAAGTGACTGGCACGGGAATCAGCAAGACCGATACCGTCACGATTTCAGTGAACAGCATTGGGGCGATCGAACGCGTAAACCTGCGCGAGGGAGAGACGACCCAAGCATATCATTCCGGCGACGTGAACCGCGATTATAGGTTTTCGCTGCTCGAGTTGCTCCGCGAGATCGATCTGTTCGTGGCCGATGCAAACCACCAGTACCATTGCGACGTATGGGGAGAAGACGGATATGACGTGGCGGCCGGCTCGCAAAGCGGCACACCGCACAGCGGCGACTATGCCGCACCCAAGTGGCAGTTCTCCTTGGAAGAGTTGCTCCGGATGATCGAACTGTTCACCGCAACGGGCCGCCACGAATACTGTCTGGATCCGCAGGGCATAGACGGATTCCGCGTTGGCTCGTGCGCCGAGAAGAGCGCCCCGATGGAAACCGAACTGACAAGCCCGGATATCGACGCACTCACGATGGTACGATCCATCGCGTTGGGCGCCGGCACAGCCATGGAGGTCACGATAACATTCGGCGCCGTCCAAAATAGGTCCGTAAAGGCCATGGGCCTCAATGAACGGCTTCCGGATGGATGGCTATTCGGCGGGGTGATCGGAGGCAATGCGCCCAGTGTCGCACCAGAGCAGGGCGCATCTGGACAACTCGACTTCGCATGGCTCCCGACCCCAATGCAGGGGGGAAGCTTTACCTATCGCGTTGTACCGGCCAAGGACGTGTCTTCGGGAGCGGGATGCGAACCCAATGGCGATGCCTCGTATCGTATCCAAGGGATACGAGAGGCGGTACGGATAGTCGTGCAGAACACCTATGCGGATTCCGATCGCGACGGTATCTCGGACATCGAAGAGAGCACAATCGATTCGGATGGCGACGGCATCCCCAATTACCTTGACACAGACTCGGACAACGATGGCGTGTCGGACAGTATCGAGCGGACTTATGGCACCGACTACACCGATCCCAACGATTATCCCGCAAATTTGCCAGTGGCCTGGTGGCCCATTGCCATAGCTATCGTGGTCATTGTCGCGTTTCGGACTGCGCGGCGGCGGGGAAGCCAGTCGCTGTAAGAACGGACCTTATTGATGTCGGCGATTCTTTCTAGGTAACGATCAAAGCGGAGGATGAATGCGAATGAGACAGCCAGCGCGCCTTTTCCTGTGGTGCCTTGCGGCGGGTTTTGGTCTATGTCAGACGGCATGGGGAGTGCCGATTCTCGCCATGACACGGACCGTCGTGCCGGAAGGCGTGTATGTGCCGGGAGTGCCGCTGGATATCACCGTCACACTGAGTTTCACCGGCGTAGGCACGCGGACGGCTCTTGGCATGGAAGACACCTTGCCCGCCGGCTGGACGTTTGACTCGGTCGTGTCCGAGGACGGGCCATCCATTGTGCCGGAGACGGGTTGGTCGGGACTCCTCGAATTCGCATGGTTTCCGCTGCCGAATTTTCCGGTAAGTTTCACATACCGCGTGAACATACCCGAGGGTGGAGAGAGTTCGCGGCAGATCACCGGCGAGGCCTATTGTTTTGTTTTGGGCATTGGACAAATAAGTTCCGGCGTCGTGACGACGGATTTGAACGTGCCGGGTTCGTTGCAGATGATTCTCGAACCTGCGGGAGCGCGTTCTGCGGGTGCGCGCTGGGCCGTGGAAGGCGGCGCGTGGCAGAACAGCCACGTAGTCCTCACCGATGTCCCCGTAGGCCAGCG
This sequence comes from Candidatus Hydrogenedentota bacterium, assembly GCA_903925285.1. GTDB lineage: Bacteria > Hydrogenedentota > Hydrogenedentia > Hydrogenedentales > SLHB01 > DSVR01. Next base: position 14,960 of record CAIYET010000566.1, read on the forward strand.
TCTAGTATCGTTCAACCAAATATCCGGCTGGAACACTCCGCAGGATACTCAGGTGACGATCGCACCGCATCAGTTGGCGACCTATACTGCCGTGTACACCAAAATCGGCGGCGAGGGAGAAGGAGAAGGAGAGGGCGAGTTGCCCAATGCAGCCTTCAGGGCCGCCCCCACTTCTGGCACTGCCCCGTTAGTCGTGGAGTTCACCGATGAATCCATGCCGGGCACATCGACCATCACGAGTTGGTCCTGGGACTTCGGGGACGGTACTTCAAGCGCGACCCAACATCCGAGCCATGCCTACAATATGTCGGGCATTTACCGTGTGACGCTGTTGGTGACAACTACCGTAGGCACAGACAGCGAAATCAAAATGAACTACATAACCGTTGCAGAGGGCGGCGAAGGAGAGGGAGAAGGCGAGGGCGAAGGTGAAGGCGAGGGCGAAGGTGAAGGCGAAGGCGAAGGCGAAGGCGAAGGCGAAGGCGAAGGCGAGTTGCCCAATGCGGCATTCAGTGCAAATTCCACTTCTGGCACAGCCCCGTTAGTCGTGGCGTTCACCGATGAATCCACGCCGGGCACGTCGCCCATCACGAGTTGGGTCTGGGACTTCGGGGACGGCGGTTCCAGCATAGCCCAACATCCGAGCTATGCCTATAACCTCCCGGGCGTTTACCGTGTGACGCTGTTGGTGAGAACTGCCGTAGGCACTGACAGCGAGATCAAGATGGGCTATATAACCGTTGCCGAGGGCGGCGAAGGCGAAGGCGAGGGCGAAGGCGAAGGAGAGGGCGAAGGCGAAGGAGAGGGCGAAGGCGAGTTGCCCAATGCGGCCTTCAGAGCAACGCCCACTTCTGGCACGGCCCCGTTAGTCGTGGCGTTCACCGATGAATCCACGCCGGGCACATCGCCCATCACGAGTTGGGTCTGGGACTTCGGGGACGGCGGTTCCAGCATAGCCCAACATCCGAGCTATGTCTACAACCTCCCGGGCGCTTACCGTGTGACGCTGTTGGTGAGAACTGCCGTAGGCACTGACAGCGAGATCAAGATGGGCTATATAACCGTTGCCGAGGGCGGCGAAGGCGAAGGAGAGGGCGAAGGCGAAGGCGAAGGCGAGTTGCCCAATGCAGCCTTCAGAGCAACGCCCACTTCTGGCACAGCCCCGTTAGTCGTGGCGTTCACCGATGAATCCACGCCGGGCACATCGCCCATCACGAGTTGGGTCTGGGACTTCGGGGACGGCGGTTCCAGCATAGCCCA
>CAIYET010000567.1 GCA_903925285.1 Candidatus Hydrogenedentota bacterium
ACGCTTTATGAACGGCTCAAACCGTTTATCGGCATTGGAAATGATTTGCCCGCCGACGGGTCGACGAATCTGGACCACTATCTCTACGGAGCCCCGAAGGTCTGATGCGGGTATTCGTCGACACGTCGTTCTATGTCGCGGCCATCAACGAACATGACACCGCCCATTCAAGAGCTGCTGCATTTTCGCAAACGTATTCCGGTACACTCCTCACGACCGAATATGTCCTTGTAGAGTTGGGCAATTGGTTCGCTCGCTCCGTCAACCGGAGCCAACTCGGTTCTCTAGTGGACCGGATTCTCACAGATGGCAAGACTCTCGTAATCCCCGCCGAAAGGGTGCTTTTGCTTGAAGGGATTCGTTTATATACCGAGCGTAGCGACAAGCAATGGTCATTGACGGACACGATCTCCTTCATTGTGATGAGCCGCTATGGCATTAGCGACGCATTGACCGCGGACCACCATTTTGAACAAGCCGGTTTCAGGCCGCTCCTTGTTTGAGTTCCCTTGCGATGCTTTGCGAAGCGAGGGCGCTTTCACGTGACGCTCCTCTGTCTGTGCTATAATGTCGCTGTTGAACGCATGAGGATGCCGAGATGACGTACAAGGGACACGTGAAGAACGGTGCTGTAGTCATGGACCAACCAGTTGCCCTTCCGGAGGGAACACCGGTCGAGGTGGCTGTGGCAAAGCAGTCGAGCGACGAGAAGCATCATTTTCGCGGGGCTATCATGGAGTTTGCCGGAAAGGTTACGGGACTGCCCGAAGATGCCTCCACCAACGTCGATCATTATCTCTACGGGCACCCGAAACAATGAGGCCGGTTTTCGCCGATACGTGTTTCTTTGTTGCGTTTCTCAGCCCGCATGATGTTCGGCACGAGGTTGCGATCAATATCATGGACACGCTCCCTCGTTCGCTACTGACAACGAGTTGGGTAGTTGTGGAAGTGGCCAATTTCATTTGCAAGACACCACAGCGGACGCTATTCGTGCCCTTTGTCGCGGCCCTTCAGGCGGATCCCGATGTCGAGATCATCCCGCCAGCCGTCGACTTGCTCAACGCAGGAATCAATCTTTATGGACGTAGGTCCGACAAAGGATGGTCCCTTACAGACTGCGTCTCTTTCGTTGTCATGAGCCAGTATGGCATTACCGATGCTTTGACGGCAGATCGCCATTTCGAGCAGGCTGGATTCACCCCTCTTCTTAAGTGAGAGCCCTCTTGCTCTTACGGTCTCGCGCCTTTGATTTCCATGCGTTTCGCATTCGTCCGATGGATGCGTAGGACGCCGGGAACGCCGTGGTATTCGCCGTAGGTCCATTGTGCGGGATCGAGCGGTTTGCCGTTGGCCTGGACTTGGGGCTTGAACGTGATACGCAGGATTTCGTCGCCTTGCGGCTCGAATGTTTGGTAGGCGATTTGGTTCTTGCCGTATTTGACTCGCGTGACTGTGGAAGTCGATGCGAGGATGTGGTTTTCGTCCGGCGGGGCCATATCGGGCATTTCGGCCATGCCGTCGATGATGTGCGGCAGATAGTCGACGTATGAGTCGGAAAACCATGGGCGGGCGTATCCGAGGCCCACGTAGTTCACGGCGCGCTCGCCTTGGGAGTATTTGCTGAACGCCGAGTAGGTCGCGACGGCGAAGGATGCGCGGGCTTCTTCGCGGTCTTCGGGTTTGCCGGTGAATCCGTACCACAGCGCGGCGATGGACGCGTAGCGCGCGGTGTGGCTGCTCATTTCGTAGTAGCAACCGTCTTGTTCGCAGACACTCGTCGCGCCGAAGCGTTTGGCCTTGCCGAAGCGGTTGCGCACCCATTCGAGCAACGCGGGCACGTGCGTTTTCCAGTCCGATGCGTCGTCGCGAAGCCGCATCATGTACCGCGCGGTCTCCATCGGGATCTGTTGATTGAGGTTCTCGTTGACGTCTTTCTTGACGTCTTCGTAGTAGCCCGACCAGCGGTAGTACGTCATGGGATATTCGAGTATCCACCGCCAGAGCACGGCGCGCTTTTCGGGTAACGAACCGGATTCCGTGTAGCCTAGCGCGATGAGTGCGTCGAAGAACGCCACGGCCGCGACCATGTTGGCCGTGTACGGTTCGATGATTTCGCCCGTCTTCAGGTTCACGCGGAACGGCAGCGGCGACTGATCCGCGTTGCCTTCGCGCATGTGATTAGCAACCGTCCGCGCGATGCCCAGCGCCGCATCGAGATACTTCTTTTCGCCGGTCAGCTTGTAGAAGCGGATATAGCCTGAACCGGCCATGCACATTTTGTCCGGCTCGGAGGTCACGTCCGTGTACTCGCCATCGGGGGTATCGTCCTGCGTGCGCGGCACGTGCGGCCATGCCCACTCGCTTGGCGTATGGTAGAAAAGGACGCGGTCGACGAGTAGGCGGACGGGTTTGAAGGCTTCCTTGTCGCCGCAATAGGCGTAATACCGCGCGAGTGTCTCGGTAGCGTAGAAGACGTTCGACCCTTGGTTGTTCTGGTTATATTTGAACTTCGCTTCCGGCGTGAGGCTCGAAGTAACGAGATACCACGGATCGTCGCCGAACTTCGAGCGCGCGGTGAAGCAGTGCTTCACATACTCCATGCTTCCCTTGATAATTCGATCATACGAAGTCCACGGCAGCAAGCGCCCCTGCGCATCGAGCACGGCATCGTGGTCGCACAGTTTCTCGGCCCACGCCATATGCGCAATGAGAATGATTGCCGTGACGGTCAAGACGGATGTCATGCCCGTCTTTTCTGTTCTTGTACGCAATTCTTTGCGCGCTCCCAGTTCAACGACCACCCGGTACTTCGTCACAGCCCCAGTTCCTTGCGAACTTCCTCGTACGGGATGGCGTCCTCTCCACTCTCCGCGCTCTCACGCTTGGCCTTGTCGTATGCCTCGACATCAAGACGATCTTCGAATTCATCGAGGATCTTGAGAAGACACGGCGATACGAGCAGCGCAACGATCCGCCCGTCACGTTCGACCGGCACAGGACTGCCGGTCTCTTCCACTTCGCGTAGAGCTTCTTCTGGAATGATCGAAGCATCAACCTTAAGTGTCATGACGCTCGCCTCCTATGCCGGCAAGTGTACCACGGCGCTCGAATTCATGCTTCTTCATTCTTCTGCGCTTTCCCGCGCTGTTTCCCACATGGCCACCATATTTTCCGGCGGGACGTCCGGCTGAATGTTGTGGACTTGGGCAAACACAAATCCGCCGCCGGGCGCGAAGTCGTCGATTCGTTTTTTGACCTCGTCTCGCACCTGCTGGGGCGTACCGCCAGGAAGCACGGATTGCGTGTCGCAGCCGCCGCCCCAGAAGACGATGTCTTTGCCGAACTCGGTCTTGAGTTTCCGGCTGTCCATGTTGGCCGCACTGACTTGAACGGGATTGAGGATGTCCACCCCTATTTCGATCAGGTCGGGGATGAAATCGTATACGGAACCGCACGAGTGCATGAACAGCTTGGCCTGATTCATCCGGCTCTTCATGAACCCGTATAGTTTGGCCATCGATGGTTTGACAGTCTTGCGCCACATCTGTGGGTCTATCTGCGGTCCGCCTTGCATACCCAAGTCGTCTGCAACCGTCACGACATCGAGGTAAGGCCCGAGCGCGGCGATGTAGCGCTCGAACTCTTCCATGTGAAGTTCGGCGAGCGTATCGAGCAACGCGGTAGCCAAGGCTTCGTCCGCCGCCAGATCGCACATGAAGTTGCTCATGCCGCGAATGAGCTGGCACGCCGCGAAGATGTGGCCGCCGAAGACGCCCGCTATTGCGCAATCCGTCGTCTCGCGGAGGGCCTTCGCACGCGCCGCCAACGCGTCGAGATCCTCGTCCAGCCATGCCGAGCGATCCATCATGCGCAACACGGCCGTGTATTTCGCCACATCCGCCGGGGTCTCGATATACGGGCAGATTGGCCCCGTCGGTGAAAACCAGGGCGAATCGGCATGTCGCTGGAGCATGGGCTTATTGTCAAAGCCCAACAGGACTTCCGAGCCGTCTTCGAGCCGCATCGGGTTCCAACCGACGGGCACTTCGCACGGCGACCCGTCCGACATGACGCCCGGCTTCCATTGCGTAGGCTCGAAACTCAAGCGCACCACGTCGCCTGAAAAACGACACCTGATATCGTCCTCGACCCGCGCCAACTGCATGTAGACGTGAAAGAGCCGCGTATGACCATCCTCGATGCCGAGGTGCGCTTTCAGCCGGTTGTACGCGATACCATGAAGCCCCGTCACCTCGGTTCCGCCCACATCCACCGGCACACGGTCCGACTCCCGGTGGTTGATAGCCGCAAGTACCCGCTCTCGTGAAGTCATGTCCAGTTCCTCCTGGCAGAAAGGGTACACGAACACGCATCTGCCATCAACGGAGCACAACGCCCGGCATCTTTAGGCCTGCACGAGGCGGCAGACGATATCGAGCAGGTCGTCGACGCGGTAGGGCTTGTGGAGGAATCCTGCAAGCCCTTTTCCTGCGAATCGTTCTGTGGCGTCTTGTTCGTTGTAGCCGCTGGACAGGATCACGGGGACATTGGCGCGGATGCGCCGCAGTTCCGAGAAGGCTTCGAGACCGTCCATATTCGGCATGGTCAGGTCGAGAATCACGGCTCGCACGTCTTTCGCATGCTGGCGGAACATTATTACGGCTTCGGCGCCGTCCTGCGCCGTGAGAACGTTGAATCCGACGCTTTGCAGGGCTTCGGTGGCGAGTTCGCGGACAACGACCTCATCGTCGACCACAAGGATGAGGCCGACGCCCCGCCATTCCACGTTTTCGGGCGGCAGGTCGTCGTCGGTGGGTGCGAGCGGCTCCTCGAACGCGGGAAACAAAACCTTGAAGGCGCTGCCTTTGTCCATTTCGCTATAGACCTTGACCGCCCCGCGGTGTCCGCGCACAATACCCAGCAGCGCGGCAAGCCCGAGTCCGCGCCCCGCGAATTTCGTCGTGAAGAACGGGTCGAAAAGGCGGGCTTGCGTCTCCGGCGTCATGCCGCATCCCGTATCCGACACTTCGATGAACACGTAGCGTCCCGGCGGCAATTCTTCGTCCAGATACGTTTCGGACAGATAGGCGCGGTCGCAGTGCATGCAGCCGGTCGAAATCGCGATTACGCCATTCCGGTCGCCGATCGCTTCCGATGCATTGATAACGAGGTTCATGACGACTTGGCGCATCTGGGTCACATCGGCTTCGATCCGGGGCGTGCCGGCGGCAAAATGATGGCGAATCGCGCACTTCTTCGCTACCGATACTTCGAGCAGATGCGTCATTTCCTCGACCAATTCCGAGAGGCGAATTGCCTCGATGACAAACTTGCCTTTGCCGCTGTAGGCCAAAAGTTGCTTGGTCAAATCGGCTGCGCGCCGCGCGGCGGTCTCGACCTGTTGGATGTTGGCGCGGGCCGGCGACACCGGCGACAACGTCATCAGTGCGAGACTCGCGTAGCCCAGGATACCGGTGAGCAGATTATTGAAATCGTGGGCGATCCCGCCTGCCAGGACGCCGAGACTTTCCAGTTTTTGCGTCTGCCGAATCTGAACGTCGAGTTTTTCCCGCTCCTCGCGGACACGTTTCATTTCCGTGATGTCGCGGACGGACACAAGTATGAGTGTATGTTCGCCCAGCGTCACCGTAAGGCTGCTCACTTCGGCAGGAAATACCTCGCCGTTCTTCCGTTTCCCCAGGGCCTCGATAAAGAATCCGCCCTTGTTGAGATTCTTTTCCATGAGCACTGGAAGTTGTTGCGCGATGTCTTCGGGCACGATATCCGTCACCGAAAGCCGAAGCATCTCGTCGCGGGCGTACCCGTACATGTCGCACGCGGTCGAGTTGCAGTCGAGGATGCATCCGTCGAGTTCTTCGAGGAAGATACCCGTCGGAAACACCTCGAACAGCGTGCGGTATTTACGCTCATTTTCCTGCAAGGCGTCTTCCGCTTGCCGCCGCTGGATGAACCGCCACATTCCGGTCATGAGCAGCGACAACTGGCGTACATCCGATTCGTCGTAGTCGGTGGGCTTATTGCCAACGCCCGCGATGAGCACGATGTGGTCGCCATCGAAGATCGGCACGTTCATGTGACGGCCGATAGGCACATGCCCTTCCGGCAGGCCTTTCTTCCATGGGCTTGGAGCGTTATAGTCATTCGTGATCACGGGCCGCCGTTGACGGACTGCCTCGCCCCAAAGCCCCGTGGTCGCAACGGGGTAAATCAGCGGCTTGTCCACGATGCGACATTCCTCCATCGCCTCGCGCGACCATGCGTACATGCTCAGCACCGTCTCGTCCTCGTTCAGGAACGCGAGATAACCGACCGTGCTCCCGGCAACGCGAATCGCCTCTTCGAGCGTAAAGCTGGCAAGTTCCCGGAGGGACGCGTCGGACATCTGGTTCAGACGAAATAGCGCCTCCAAACGCTGCTCGTTCAAGCGCAACGCCTCCTCGATACGCCTGTGCTCCGTGATGTCGCGGCCAATGCCGACGGTTCCCACGATGCGCCCTTGTTCATCGCGGATGGGGGCCTTGGTTGTCGAAAGCCATCGGTGGGCGCCGCTACGGTCGATAACCGGTTCTTCGTACCCGATAAGCGGTTCGCCCGTCAGGATGACGTGTTGCTCGTCCGCGAAATAACGCGTGGCCAGTTCGCGCGGGTGATAATCGAAATCCGTCTTACCCACGAGTTCGGACGGATCGTCGTGGCCGAGCATGAGGCGGGCCAAGGCCTTGTTGCCCGCGATGAATCGACTCGTCGTGTCCTTAAAGAAAATCAGGTCCGGCATCGCATCCATGAGCGCCTGCAAAAGGCCGCTCGCGCGCGCCTGCGCCTTCTCGGCCTGCTTGCTCGATGTAATATCCTTTACAACGCCCTCGACTACTCGAGTGTGCGTGAGCGAATCCTCGATTACGAAAGCCTCGTGTACAACCCATCTCCGGTCGCCCTTGAGCGTCGTGAACTCGTGGTGGAAGCCGTGGATTTCGTCTCGCGAAGCCAGCGCCTCACGCAACGGATCTCCGCTGTCCGTAAGCGCCATCAAGTCATGTATTCGATGGCCCACGAGTTCGTGCGGCTCCATGTCGAGGTCGAGAATGCGTACGAGTCCGCGATTCGCAAGCAGGATCATACCGTCATCGAAACGACACCGGTAGATCCCGTCGCCGGTAAACCCGATAATGCGCTGTAAGAGATCCTGCATGGCCCCTCCTCTTTAGACTGTAGGCTTTAGGCTGTAGGCTTACTTCCTACAGCCTACAGCCTAAAGCCTAAAGCCTAAAGCCTATCGTTGCATCGCGCTTAAAAAATCACCGAAGCGCAGGGCCACTTGTCCCTTTTCGGCGTCTCCGTTGTGAATGTACAGACGGTAGCGCAACTGGAATGACTCACCGGGTTTCAACACGTGTTCCTGCTCGTGCGGCCATGAGGCCCCGAGGAATGCGTAATGACGGAAGATCCAGCCGGGAAAAGGATAGCCGGGATTCGAGGGATGCTCGAACATCGCCACGCCGGCGTCGGCCCCGTCCGATTTCCACGATACGTCCGCCCATGGAGTGTCGAGCCGCAAGGCGTCTTCGGGGCATATCCCTTTGGCTGTCGTAAACACGAACGGTTTCTTCGCGGCATCGGGGCGAAAACAGAAGCCGCCATAGCCCTTGCCCTTCGCGCCGAGGAACGTTACCGGTCCATCGGACACGTTGGCGATCTTGATATCGAAATCGATTGCACGCCCGACCTCATCGGAGGCTAAAACCGTGAAGCGTACCTCTTCGCGCACGAACGCCTTGTCCGGCGCATCGTCGAAGGCCCAGCGGTTGCGCACGGCCACCACGGCCTTGTCCTTGCCTGCCTCGCGCGCCAGCCATTGCTCGTGATACTGGCGAACGTCCGTCAACGCCCAGACGTCCATGGGACGTCCTGCCGCCTTGCATTCGGGCCACGCCCAGAAGACGCCGCGATGATGAAAATGGTCGATCGGGAAATCCTGCGTGACGACTTTGCCGTTCAGATCGTACAACGGGTGAATGTAACAGGCCCGCGCGAAATGATCGGGAACGCCCGGCGGCGGCTTGACGGTTTCATAGCGGTAATCGAGTACCGGTTTGCCGTTTTCGAGCACCTTCAGCGTGCCGCCTTGATCGTCGAACGTAAACTCCGCCGACGCCGCTACGGCAAACAACAATCCCAGCATCAAGAACAAATGGATACGCATACGTGGAATTCTCCTCTGAATTCATAATTCCTTCGGACAGCCTTTTCATCCTTCGTCCTTTGTTCCAAGTTCTTGGCGCCCGTCCCCCTCCAGTTTAGGCTTTAGGCTGTAGGCTTACTTCCTACAGCCTAGCCCATTATGGCACGACTGACGTGTACTTTCTACTTTTTGCGTGCGCGATACCGTGGCGCGGCCTACAGCCTGAATGCGGTATGCATGCTCGCGTGTCGATGTGATATGATTTGGTTATTCCCTTGATATTTTGATGTGCGTAGCCGGTGTAATTGGGAGGCGAATGCGGATGTCCAGCGAAGCGTACGATCATCGCGCCATCGAGCATAAATGGCAGCGGTACTGGTTGGAAAACAAGACGTTCAAATCGGACGTCGACCGGTCGAAACCGAAGTATTATGTCCTGGACATGTTCCCCTACCCCAGCGGCGACGGTTTGCACGTGGGCCATCCGGAAGGGTACACGGCGACGGATATCGTGGCCCGGTTCAAGCGTATGCGCGGATTCAACGTGTTGCACCCGATGGGCTGGGACGCATTCGGGTTGCCGGCGGAACGCCACGCGGTGCGCACCGGCGAGCATCCCGCGATCGTCACAAATAAGAATTGCGACACGTTCAAACGCCAGATCCAGGCGCTCGGTCTTTCGTACGATTGGGACCGCGAGATCAACACGACCGATCCAGCGTACTACAAGTGGACGCAATGGATTTTCGAGGTCCTGTTCGAGCGCGGTCTCGCGTACCAGACGGAAGCGGCGGTGAATTGGTGTCCCGCGCTCGGTACGGTACTCGCCAACGAGGAGGTCAAGGACGGCAAGTATGTCGAGACGGGCGACCCGGTCGTGAAGCGAATGATGCGGCAGTGGATGCTGAAGATCACCGTGTACGCCGAGCGTCTCCTTGAAGACCTCGAAGACCTCGATTGGCCGGAAGGCATCAAGGCGATGCAGCGCGAATGGATCGGACGCAGCGAAGGCGCGGACGTGGTTTTCGGTATCGACGGCTCGGACAAGACGTTTACGGTTTTCACGACGCGGCCCGATACGTTGTTCGGTGCGACGTATTGCGTGTTTGCGCCCGAGCATCCGCTTGTGATGGAAGTCACGACGCCCGAATATCGCGACGCGGTGTCGGCGTATGTCGGCGCGGCCTCGAAACGCAGTTCGCAGGACCGCATGCGCGACGAACGCGAGAAGACGGGCGTGTTCACGGGCGGCTACGCGATCGACCCGGTCAACGACGCGCGCATCCCGATTTGGATCGCCGATTACGTGCTCGCCGAGTACGGTTACGGCGCGATCATGGCCGTGCCGGCGCACGACACGCGCGACTATGAGTTCGCGAAGAAATTCGATATCCCAATTATCGAGGTCATCCAAGGCGGCGACATCGAGGTGGAAGCGTTTACCGGCGACGGCGTGCTAATCAATTCGCCGCTCATCGACGGCTTGAGCGTGCCGGACGCGAAGAAGAAGATCTCGGCGTGGCTCGAAGCGCGCGGCCTCGGCAAGGGCACGATCAACTACCGCCTGCGCGACTGGCTCTTCTCGCGACAGCGTTACTGGGGCGAGCCGTTCCCGCTCGTCACGCTCGAAGACGGAACCGTGCGCGCGATACCGATGACGGATCTGCCGCTCGTGTTGCCGGAGTTGACCGAGTACAAGCCGACCGCCGACGGCCAACCGCCCCTCGCGCGCGCGATCGAGTGGGTTAAAACAGTCGATGCGGCAACGGGCCAACGCGCCGCCCGCGAAACGAATACCATGCCGCAATGGGCAGGCTCGTGCTGGTACTTTTTGCGTTTCTGCGATCCGCGGAACGACCAGGAAGCGTGGTCGAAAGAGGCCGAGTCGTATTGGATGCCGGTCGACCTCTATATCGGCGGCGCCGAGCACGCCGTGCTGCACCTCCTCTATTCGCGGTTCTGGCACAAGGTGCTGTACGACGCGGGTTGCGTCTCGACGAAGGAACCGTTCGCAAAGCTGTTCAACCAGGGCATGATCCTCGCCAACTCGTATCAGGACGCGAACGGGAAATATTACTACCCGCAGCAAGTCGAAAAACGCGGCGACGCGTGGTTCGTCAAAGAGTCCGACACGCCAGTCAAGGCGCAGGTCGAAAAGATGAGCAAGTCGCGTTACAACGTCGTCAATCCCGACACCGTCGTGCAAGAATACGGCGCGGACGCCACGCGGCTGTATGAGATGTTCATGGGCCCGCTCGACCGCGAGAAACCGTGGGCCGACGAGGGTATCCAAGGCGTCCACCGCTTCCTCAAGCGCGTCTGGGCGCTCTTCGTCGTCGAAGACGGCTCGCTGCATTCGCGTATTGTTGCGCAAGGCGGCGACGCGTCCATGCTCCGCGTGTTGCACCACACAATCAAGGAAGTCACGCAGAACATCGAAGGGCTGTTGTTCAACACGGCCATTGCGCGCATGATGGAATTCGTCAACGCCGCGATGAAGGTCGAATCCATCGACCGCGCCGTGATGGAGACCTTCATCCTAGTCCTCTCCCCCTTCGCGCCGCACATGGCCGAGGAACTCTGGGAACGTTTCGGACACGTGAACACGCTCGCCTACGAGCCGTGGCCAGCATACGACGCGGCGCTTCTCATCGAAGATACGATCGAGGTGCCGGTCCAGGTCAACGGCAAGTTGCGCGGCGTCGTCAACGTTCCAAAAGACGCGGACAAGGACGCCATACTCGCCGCCGCCAAAGCCGATCCAAGAGTAGCCCAGCACCTCGCAGGAAAGACTATCGTCAAAGAAGTCTTCGTCCCCGGCAAACTTGCAGGGTTCGTTGTGAAGTAGCATAATTGTGTTACGCCTGATTGGAGACTGGGATACGACATGGATACGGTCACGCCTGAACTCGTAGACAAGATTGCTGAAGCGATTCGGCGAGAAGTGTCGCCCGTGCGTATCATCTTGTTTGGCTCGTATGCACGAGGAGATGCCGGTCCCGATTCCGACGTCGATCTCTTGGTTGTCGAGGATGAACCGTTTGGGCCGGGACATTCCCGTTATAGAGAAATGGTCCGTTTGCGGCGTGCAGCGGATGTTGCCACCGTACCCATGGACATCCTCGTCTACAGCCACGCCGAAGTCGAGAAATGGAAGGACACGGTGAACCATATTGTGCGCGAGGCCCTTCGGGAAGGGAAGACGCTCTATGAACGAGCCTGAAAGCGCGTTCAATATGTTCACTATGGCGAAGATGGATTTCGATACCCTCCAGCGCATGCTCAAAGACCCAGATTTCGCCGATGAGGCGTTCGGTTTCCACGCTCAGCAAGCCGTAGAAAAGGCGTTGAAAACCTGGCTGATCTTCGTTCAACATCGGCACCCCAAAATTCACGATCTTCGCGTTCTTGTCCGATTGCTGGAGGAATCGGGTCAGAGCCTTCCCGAACGATTTGAGGCGTTGCTCGACCTAACCACATTCGGCACAGTATTCCGTTACCAGTCGTATGAGCCTTTTGACGACTACTTGGATCGCACTGGTATTGTGGAGGAGATAGGGGTTTTGCTGGCGTTTGTTCGAAACCGCTGTGGACTGCCCGAATAGCGCCAAATTCGGAGTCGTCCGCGCGAGAGGAGGGAACAAGGTGAGTGGTGGAATCTACCTCTATCCGGGAATTCCGTTAGCGACCTTGGAGTCTCCACAAAACTGGGAGATATTCACGGAAGCGATGTCCGTGTTACTCGACGGACTCTCGACATCGGGAGCTTCTGCGTGAAGTACGGCCCAATTGTCTTATTCGTTGTCGCGGCTTGTTGGCCGAGTGTCACGCCTGCCATGGCATCAAACGAACTGGAAAGTGTTGTTCGCCAAGGCGCAAAGGGCGACGGGCAGACCGACGATACGGCGGCGTTTCAGCGGGCGCTCGATGCAGTGGCTTCGGCGGGCGGCGGGATTGTTTCTGTCCCTGTTGGCAAGTATCTCATCAAGGGGCATTTGACGATCCCTGAAAACGTCACGCTTGAGGGGATTTGGCGTGCGCCGGTGAATGGGCGGCCGTTCGATTCGGGATCGGCTCTCTTGGCAACTGAGGGGCAGGGCGATGCGGATGGCGCGCCGTTTATCGCGATGAGTACGAATTCGGCGTTGTCGGGGTTGACGATTTTATATCCGGAGCAGGTCATCGCGAATCCGCCGCGTGCGTATCCGTGGACGGTGCAATCGGTCGAGGGCGCGGACAATTGCGCGATCCGCAATGTCACGATGGTCAATCCGTATCAGGCGGTCGATTTCGGCACGCATGTGACGGGGCGGCATTTCATCGACGGACTCTACGCGTATCCGCTGTTCAAAGGGATCTACATCAATCAATGCTACGACGTCGGGCGTATCCAGAATATCCATTTCTGGCCGTTCTGGGATCTCGATCCGAAGAGTCCGCTATGGGTTTTCACAAAGGAAAATGGCACGGCGTTCATCATCGGCAAGACCGACGGCGAAATGGCCTTGAACTGCTTCAGCATTTTCTACCGCGTTGGCATGCACTTCATCGCTGGCTCGACCGTGGGAGCGGGCGGCGAAATACGGCAGCAGCCGGGCAGCGGCATTTACACGAATTGCTACATGGACGTGACGCCGTGCGCGATCAAGGTGGACGCGGTCGCGCCCGACGCCGGCGTCTCGTTTGTCAACGGCATGTTCATGTCGGGCGTCGAAGTAGCGTCGATCAACCGTGGGCAGGTCAAGTTCACCGCTTGCGCGTTCTATGGAACGAAAGACGTACTCTCGCATGCGCGGCTCGAAGGACGCGGCACCGTCTTTTTCGAGTCCTGCCATTTCAGCCATTGGGATCAACGCGACGGCGGCGCTGCGTGCATCGAAGCGAACTGCGCGCGTCTGCTCGTCAACGGCTGCGAGTTCAACGGTGTCCAGCGCGGCCAATACGCGGTGGCGCTCGGCCCGCGTACGCGCTCGGCGATTATCACCTCGAACCTGATGCCGTGCGGCGTCAACATCCGCAATCGCGCGCCGAAGAATGCCGACGTGCAGATCGGCCTCAACGCCGCGGAACCGGGACTGGGATACGTCAAGGAATGGACGGTCATCGGTCCGTTCCCCAATCCTGCCGTCGCCTCCCCCACTCCTGGTACGCCGTCGCGCAAAGGATTCGATATTGATTACCTGGCGTCGATAGGCGGCGAGGCGGAGGCTATACTTACTCCGGCAACCGCCTTGACGTACACGGACGAACAGGGACTTGCACGGACTGCTCAAGCGATGATTGCCGAGGCCGACAAGGATGGCGTTGTCGATTTCAAAGACATTTTTCCCGACGGCAAACAGGTTGCCTATGCTTTCTGCTATGTGCGATCGAAGAGTGCTCAGCGCGCGCATTTCGAACTGGGCGCGAACGATTGTCCAAAGGTATGGGTGGACGGAAGATTGGCTTTTACGCATTGGGACGCCGAGGGCGGCGACAGCGCTCCTGGCGCTTATGCCTTCGATGCCGATTTGCGTAAAGGTCTGAATGCGATCCTCGTGAAAGTGGAAGACGCTGGCGGAACGCGCTGGCAGTTCACGTTGGAAGCGTATGACAAGCGGGGAGAATCGCTCATTGCAGAATTCCCAAAGCAAAAGAAGGGCTTGGTGAATCCATGAAGAATACCGTAATTGCGTGCCTGGCCATTTTCTGTGGATTGGCAGCGGATGCACAGACGCCGGCTTTCGCACTGCACGAGATGGATATGCACCTGCATGCAGGACTCGAACGCGAAGTGTCGATGAACGAGTGGCTCGATTTGGCCGTTGCAGATGGGCGCAAGGCGTTTATCCTGCTCGACCATCTGGAACTGTATCGCATGAATACGAAGGAGTCTGCGAAGTGGGCGCGCGACCATGGCGGTCGGCTTCTATACCCCATGGGCGCGGAGGGCCATCGCGCGCTGATGGCCGATTTCGACAAGGCCGCCGCCGCGCGTCCGGATTTGACCATTTTCAAGGGCTGGGAGATCTCCGAATTCGATTTCGAGGAAGGGCTCGAGGAAGCGCCGATCGACTTGGCCGATGTCGTTGGCTGGCATATCTCGCCCAACCATGACGAAGGTCCGCCGGACGGCGCGCTCTTGATCAAACGCATCAAGCAGATCAAGGAGGTCCAACAGCGCCATCCCGTGCCGATGATCGTCTTCCACCCGTTCACGATGCGTTTGGAACGGCTCGCGAAGGACGCCAAGAAAACGGGAAAAGATCCGAGTTTGCTCACGACGTCCGATTTTCGTTTCTTCAAACCCGGCGAGCAGGAAGAAGTAATACGACTGTTGAAAGATGTGTCGATCTATATCGAAATGGCGCTTGAATCGGGAGATTGCTTGGACAATCCCGCCATGCGCGCGGCCCTAATCGCAGATGTCAAACCCTTGGCGGACGCGGGCGTCAAGTTCACCGTATCGACGGACAACCATTACATCGGGCACGCCAAGAAAACGTTCCAGCCGGAGAAGTACTGCGAGCCGTGCGGCATCACCGTGGAAAACGCCAACGCCCTGATCCGCGAACTGTGCGCACGTAAAGCGAAGACGAAGTAGATCGCGGGCTGCGGTTTGCAATGCCGCCATGCTATAATCGAGTTATGGAAAGAGAAATCGACAAGTTGCGCGTTGACCGTACTGTTCTTTCGGTTGTATCGCTTGACGATACAAGCGACAGAGATTATTGGCATAGCAGAACTCCCGAAGAACGACTAGAAGCCGCCGAACTGATGCGCCAAATTGTGTACGGGTACGATCCGGCCACTGAACGAATGCAGAAGACGATTATTGAGATTGTTCAACGTGACGCGACCATGTCGAGCGTCCCCAAAGCGTGAAGAAGACGAGTGTGCCGGTCGTGAATCCCAGCAATCCGCCCATCAGGCAGTCGGATGGAAAATGCGCGGCGGTATAGACGCGCGACACGCCTTGCAGGCAACCCCACGCCAGCAAACCTCCGCGGACCTTGCGGCTGCGCGCGTGCCAGAATAGCGGCGTAAGAAGCCCGAAGGTGGCGGCGGTGTGTCCCGACGGATACGAATTGCGCCCCTGCAAATATTCGTCAGGAATGGGACGCACGTGTTCGTTCCACGGCTTGTTCGCATCGTTGAATGGACGCGGACGCGCGACGGCCTCCTTAATGCGCTCCACCCCGAGCAACTCCGTCATGTAAATGGATATCAGCACAAGCCAAAATGTGCGCCCGAAACGCCGCATCGAATCGTCGTCCATCGTATAGAAAAGATACGTCGTCAGCCCGACGAAAGCCGCGCAGGACGCGATAAGCAATACGTTCGCGCCGGTGTAGACGCTGTTCGGCCACATCCTTCCAGCAGCAGCCATAACGGTCACCACGACCGTCTCGACCGCAAGCAAACCGGTGATATACGACTTGTAGCGCGGGAGTAATCTGTAGATTTGGTACGCGACCATCCACGAAATCAGCGGCAGCGGTATCAGGAAGTTCGTGTAGTCCGTCAAGGCGCGAAAGAACTGATCCAATCCCGGCACGTATACGTCCGGATTGATCGCCGCCAGAATCGCCTTGTCGATGCCGTCGGTTAACGGCACAAGCCATATCCCCGCTTCATACACCAATCCGGCAACGAACGCGAATCCCGCCGCCAGAATTCCCAAACGGCCTATTGCTTTCAGCGCAGTTGCTCGATTCATGGGTACTTCCTCAACTTCCACAATTGTCCTGTAATCGAGCACGTATTGTAGTCGCTGGCTTGAGTGTATTGCCAATGCGGGCTTCGGATTGCGCGAATGGAGGTCTGGCCTTTAGATACGAAACAGGCGGATTTCGTTCGTGTTGTTCGGTCGGGCGCACTCGGCGTATATGAATAGTTTGCCGTTCGCACGCAACCAATGCGAATAGCGCCAGGTATGGCAAGTGCCGGGCGTGGCGCTTTTCACGAGCGGTTCTTCGGGGGTCAGATCGGTGATGTGCGTCAGGTTGAGCGTGTAGGCGAGGCCGGTGGCGATGTTGTAATTCGGATCGTGCCAGCGGGCGTTCGAGCCTTCATAGACGAATAGATATCCAATATCCATCGGCAGGACGCAGGCCGGGCGCGTGTAGAAATTATGCCAGCCGCCGTTGTCGAAAACGGGATTGCACGCGTCGGGTTCCCATCGCTCGCCATCGTCGCTCGTGAAATGGTGTACGCGTTCGACGCGGTCGATGCCGATAGCGTACAGATGCCAGCAACCTCTCCCCCACACCACGACCGGATCTTTGTAGCCCGGCGCGATCCCGACGCCCCATGTGGTCGGCGGCTCGATAACTGGACGCGCCGTACCGGGATCGAAATGCGCCGGATCGGGCGCGTCGTCGAGTTTAAGGATGCGCCACGAACCGTCGTCGCGCGAGGCACACACGTAGATTTTGAAACGGCCCGTGCGCGGATCGCAGACGAGCGCCGGGCGTTCTACCGACCGCGTACCAAGGTCTTCGCGCCGAAGCGCGTGGACCGGCATGAACCGGACGCCGTCGTCGCTACGCAATAGGCGGACTTCGTAACCACGTTCGCCCGGCGGCGAACTGCCTTCGCGCATCCGCGCCGCGAGCCAGAAAGTCCCGTCGCCCCCACGCGCGACCGACGGCGCGCCCGCCCACCATTCGGGCGTGTTCTCATCGGGTTCGAGAATAACCTCGTAGGAATCGAAGGCGCGACGCAAAGCTTCGTACATCCGACACTTACTCCTTGTCCAGAACGTGATAATCGACGGTACAGTGGTTTGGTTTTTCGACGTATCGCGCGAGCATGTACATCGAATCGCTGAGCCGGTTGACGAACGCGAGGATTTCGGCGTCGTCGAATTCGGGGACGGCTTCTTTGAGGCGGACCACGTTGCGTTCGAGCCGCCGCACTGTTGTGCATGCGAGGTCGACCTGTGCGGCCAGCGTCGAACCGGGCGAGACGATGAACGCATGCGGCAGCGGCGTCTGTTCCTCGATGCGCTGCTGAAACGCCTCGAGTTTGTCGAGATGCGCGCGCGACATGCGGCCTTTGCGATATTCGGGATGCCGGTCAAACGGGTCGCTGCACGCGCTGCCAATCAGAAAGTAGACGTGCAGCAGCCAGAAAAGGAAGTCCGCCAGATCGCGGTGGTCTTCCGGTTGCTCTTCGATGATGCGCAACCGCGCCATGGCCGTGTGCACGCGCAGTTCGTCGAGCGTGCCTACGCATTCCATGATCGGATGGCTCTTCGGATACCGGTCGCCGCTCAACGTACCGGTCTCTCCCGTGTCGCCCGTTTTGGTTGTCACTTGCGATTTCATGGCGTTCCTCAACAGATTTCGATCGCAACCGGACAATGGTCCGACCCGGTTACATGCGACAAAATGGCCGCCTGTTTGACGTGCGGCAGGAAGTCGGCGTCCACGCAATGGTAATCCAAGCGCCAGCCGATGTTCTTGTCCCGCGCATGGCCACGATACGACCACCAGGTGTAATTTCCCGGTTTCCCGTTGAAATGACGAAACGTATCGACGTGGCCCGCATCGAGAAACGCGTCCATTGCCGCGCGCTCTTCGGGCAGGAATCCGGGATTGTCGACGTTTTCCTTTGGACGCGCGAGGTCGATTTCGGTGTGCGCGATGTTGTAATCGCCGCAGACGATGACGTGGCGGCCCGATCGGCGCAATTCGACGCACCGTTCGCGCAGGGCGTCGCAGAATGCCAGTTTGTACTCGATGCGCGCGCGTTCCGGCTGGCTATTGGGAAAATATGTGTTGACCAGCGTGAATGCATCATATTCGACAAGTTGCACGCGCCCTTCGACGTCGAACGCATCGATACCGAGCGGCGTTACCGCGACAGGCGGCGTCCTGGCGAACATGGCCGTGCCGCTATAACCCGGACGTTTCGCAGGCTGCCAATAGGTGTGGTAACCGAGCGCCTCGAACGGTGTTAGGTCGACCTCCCCCGGCATGGCGCGCGTTTCTTGCAGACACAGGATATCCGGGCGATCCGATTCGAGGTATGCGAGAAACCCGTTCCGCAGAGCCGCGCGAATACCGTTGACGTTCCACGATACGATGCGTGTCATTCCAAAATTTCCTCCGAGCCGAATTCAGCATACGGGAATTATGAATTATGAATTATGAATGGATATAGGCGAAGGTCGTTTGCCGCTCGACATTCATAATTCATAATTCATAATTCATAATTCCCTAGAAGCGGACATGGAAGCGTTCGCCGGTGTTTTCGATCTCGATGGCGACGGCACGGGAGTCAACGCCGATGAGAACGGCGCTGGTATCGGCAACGTGCTCGCCGATATGAACGGGTTGCAGGTTGATGATGGCGGACGCGTACGGATGGGCCTTGTTGGCCGGGCGGACCATATTGATGCGGATATCACCCAAACCGAGGCGGTCTTTGTCGCTTTCTTTCAATGCCGGCAGCGTGAGCAGGTCCACCGGAATGGGCGCGCGTTTCGGTGCGGCCTTCGGCTCGGTACCGACCTGGGGTTCGCTTTGCGGCGTCGTGCTTTCGGGAGGTCGAGGTCCGATGCGCATCGGTACCGGTATCAATTTTTCGGGCTTTTTCCTGGACTTCGGCGCAACGACCGGTTTTTCCAGCGGTGCAGGAAGGGCCTCGGGCGTAAACGGTACTGCCTGCGCAACGGGCGGAGGTGCGGCGGGCGGCGCTACTGGCTGCGGCACCGGTTGATACACGGGAAGCGCAACTGGCTGTGGCACTGGTTGAAGCACGGGAGGCGCAACTGGCTGCGGCACCGGTTGAAGCACAGGCGGCGGTACAACTGGCTGCGGAGCCGGTTGAGGCACGGGCGGCGGTACAACTGGCTGCGGCACCGGTTGAGGCACCTGAGGCGCTACTGGTTGCGGCACCGGTTGAGGCACAGGCGGCGGTACAACTGGCTGCGGCACCGGTTGAGGCACCTGAGGCGCTACTGGCTGCGGCGCCGGTTGAGGCACGGGAGGCGGTACAACTGGCTGCGGCGCCGGTTGAGGCACGGGAGGCACAACTGGCTGCGGCGTCGGTTGTGGCGCAGGAGGCACAACTGGCTGCGGCGTCGGTTGAGGCGTCGGTTGAAGCATAGGAGGTGGTACAACTAGCTGTGGAGTTTGCTGTTGCACAGTTTTTTGCGATGGTTGGGGCGTTGGCGGCGTTACCGGTTGAGGTGGGGACGCAGGCGTCTGTTGCGCTACCTGCGTTGGCGGTGCAGGCGGTCTCATAAGGAAAACGGACACGCTTACGGACACGGCAATCAGGACGCCGGCCAGCACGATTGCGCCGGCGGCAAGCATGGCGGGCGACACGCGCATAGAAGTACCGCCGTGCGAGAGTTGGCCGCCGAGGAGATCCTGTTCGGCGGTTTCATGGCTGAATGGCTTCTCATCCGGGCGGTTCGCCTCGGCTTTTTCCTGTTCGAGTTTCTTGAGTGCGTCCAGGATTGAACTCATTGCGTTTCTTCCTTGGGCGCTTCGGCCCCGGTCTCGCGCGGGACCAGTGGCGGACTAACAGTCACCGGTGGCGTGACCTCTTTGGGCATTTCAACTTTGGGCGGGGCCAGTTGATCGTCATGCGGTGGCGGCGCCAATTCCTCGACGCCGACCTTCTCGGCGGTGCTCGGCGCGGGATCTTCGGGAGCGGCCGGCGGCGGCGGTGTTTGCACCGATTCGGGCGGCTTCTCTACCGTCGGTTCCGCCGCAGGCGGCGCGGGTGGTTTCTCCGCCTTTTGTTCTGCGGCGGGCGGCGCAGGTTCGCCTGGGTTCTCGACTTTGACCTCTGGCGCGGGCGTTTCTACCCTGCGGGCATGCTTGGCGGTGCGTTTGACCTCAGCCTGCTTTTCGTCAAGCGACGGCGTGGGCGATTCCAAGAGTAAACTCGAAAGGATCATGCGGATTTGTTTACCCGCGATGCCGTCGATGGTGAGGCCGGTCTCGGCCTGAAGTTTCGCGACGGCGCGCACGGTTTTGTCGTCATATTCGCCTTTGCTGGCATCCGGCAAGCGCCCCAGCGTACTCAACTGATTCTGGAGTTGTTCGATGTCCTTGCCCGTCATGCCCTTCTTCAGGACCCGTGCGTTTCGGTCGGAATCGCGCCAATAGACTGCGGCTTGGTTGGCGAATACCGTGCGAAAGACCTCCTTGGTCACGACAGCCCGTTCTGCATCGGTCGTGATATGCAGAAGTTCGCCTTCCGCGCGCATGAGACCAATCCATGCATCGCCGCTGCCGGTCTTGATACGCACCAGCGTCGGCAATCCGATCGCCACGAGTTCCTCGACCGTCGGCGCGAGCATTTCGCACGCTATCCCGTTGGCCTGCGCAAACGCGGCAATAGACTCGACCGAATCGTCCTGTGGCAGCCCGCCGACAACGGCCAAATTCCATGCGCGCATAATCGCAGTGACGGCCTTGGTCCGGCAATCAGCCGCGTTCATCCGTGCGAGCGATTCCGCCGCCAACGTATTCACCGCACTTGGCGCGGCGGGCACATCCGGCTTGGTCAAATCGGATTCTACCGGTTCCGGCGCTGGGGGCGGAGACTCGATAGCGGGAGGTTCGGGTTTAGGCTCGGACGCGACTGCCTTCGGCGCCGCCTGCTCGACATGCTGGACGGTCGCGCTCACCTGGCTTATTGCTTCCGGGGGCGGCGGCGTGCTGAGCCAACGCCAGATCGGCGTGAACAACGCGATCAAAACCAAAACGGCCGCCGTAGTTCCGACCCACGTAGGATTGGGCAGGAAACGTTTGAGCGCCGCGCGGAAAGAACCCTTCGCGTGGATGGTTTCGCCGCGTATCTCCTTCGCGGCGCGCCGCACGACGGACGACGTAATTTCGCGAATCTCGCGCGTGTACCCAATCAGCAGCGCCCGGTCGCAAACCGCATTGATGACGCGAGGCGTGCCGCCGCTGACCCGGTAGATGGTACGCAAGGCGCTTCGCGTGAAATGGACCTTCTTGCGCCCTCCGGCAACGTGCAGCCGATAGGCCACATATTGAACCGTTTCCTCGCGATTCAGCGGTTTCAGATGGTACCGCGCCGTGATGCGTTGGTTCAGTTGGCGCAACTCGTTCAACTGGAGATTCCGCGCGAGTTCCGGCTGGCCGATCAACACGATCTGCAAAAGTTTCTGCGTTTCCGTCTCCAGATTCGACAGCAACCGGATCTGTTCCAGAACGCTCGGCGTGAGGTCTTGCGATTCGTCGATGACCAGCACGCAATTCTTGCCATGCGACGCGCGATCCAACAGATATCCGTTCAACTCGTCGACGAGTTCCTTGACCGACTGCGCGCGGCTTTGGATGCCGAAATCCTCGTTGATCTTGCGCAAGAGTTCTTCAGGCGACAGGTAAGGATTGAAAATAAACGCCACTTCCGTGTCGGAATCGAGTTGATTGAGCAAACTGCGGCAAATGGTCGTCTTGCCCGTGCCGATTTCGCCCGTAACCATAACGAACCCGGTCCGGTTCTTGATCCCGAACATCAGATGCGCAAAGGCTTCCTTGTGCTTCTCGCTCAAGAACAAATAACGCGGATCGGGCGTAAGATTGAACGGCCGCTCGGACAGTCCATAAAACGCTTCGTACATACTGCTCCTCCACGATGGACGCGTACCACGCCCCCGGAGTGGTAAAACTCTTGACTAACAAGCATAACACCTTGCGGGATTACTGTCAACGAAAGGTTGTAGGCGATCAGGGAAAACGCATCTAATTCCGGAACTCCAAAGGTCGGGCAACGTCAGTCTTCTGGGACAGACCGCCGGTGACTTTTCTCTGAATGACAGGACAGGGCATACATTCGCCAATCTGTCCAGAGTATCTGGTTGATTATATCAATATTTCTATTATTGCCCTATGTACTTGTAGGTGAAGAGTGCCGAGGCGGGGCGGGCGCTAAATTCAATGGGGATGCCCTTGTCGAGGAGGTCCGCTCCGGTCATTTCGCGTGGTTTGTCGGGGTTGTCGAGGTCGGTGATTGTGTACCGGGCGTTGCGGTCGAGTCCGCGCAGGAGTAGGTCGGCGGACCGGTAGATGCTCGATTCGCGGCGAAAAACTTGGACCATCCCCTCCCCTACTTCGGGCCGGTCGAACTGCCAGCCAATCCAGACGGTTCTGTCGAGGCTGTACGGCGTGATGGGATAGAAATCGCCGGCGTAGTTGGGCGCGACTTGTTTCCATTGCGCGATGAGCCTGCGGAGTTCGTCGTAGTTGAGGTCGGTTCTGCGTGCGTCCCACAGACAATTCGGGTAGGGCGTCATCATGCTGCGGAAGAGGTACGCATCGGGTTCTTTCACGCCGGTGCCGTGGAAGGGAATCCACGACGAGATGCCGTAGGTGCAGCCTTGGGTGCCGATGGGTTCCATGATGTAGTCGCTACGCCAGAGCGGAACGGAACGGCGCAGCGTTTCGAGGTCGTTGCGGCGTCCGCCACTGGCGCAGGTGTCGATGCGTAGACCGGGGCGACGCCGGAGCAGTTCGTCCCAGAAAGCTAGATATCCCGTGATGTGGCGGATCTCGGTGATCCCCTGGCGGTCGGGCGCGTCGTTGTTGCGCCAGTAATCGAGCGGGTCCATGTTGAAATCTTGGCGGTATAGGTCGATGCCTTGGTCCGTCAAGAGCTTGTCGGTGTGGTCCGTCAACCACTTGCATGCGTCCGGGTTGCCAAGATCGAGGAGTTTCTGGCCGCCGTCTTTGCCGAGCAGCCAATCGGGATGGGTGTCGTACAGCCACGTGCCGGGCGTGACGCGCTCAGGCTCGAACCACACGATGATGTCGATGCCCTTGGCATGCGCATGGTCGGTGATGGCGCGCAGCCCGCGCGGGAAACGCTTCGTATCGACTTCCCAGGTGCCGGTGTTGGGCCAATCGGACGCGATGATGTACCACCCCGCATCCATCCACCAATAGTCGATTGGGATCTTTTCTTCCACATACCGGTCAATGAACTGGAACTGGCTCGACTCGTCGGCTCTGACCATTTCGCCGAAGAAATGCGACGAACAGCCGGCGAGATGCATCGGGCGGAGTTGGCCGTTGGGACGCGGGACGTTGTGCGCGATCATCCAGCGCCGCCACGTGTTTTGCGCATCCACGGCGTCGCCCTTCCAGAACTGGAGGACGACAAGGGGCGTGCGGACTTCCTCGCCGGGGTGGAGCGTGAAATGGGTCAACTCCTGGCCCGCAGACACGCGAAGCTCGGCGGCTTCGTCGCGCGTGAACGTCGCTTTCCATTGACCGGGCCATCCGACGACGGCGATGACGCCTTCGCCCGGCCATTCGATGTTGAAATAGGGGAACACGCCATTGCTGCCGCGTCCACCCGCCGATGCGAGTTGTTTCGTCTCGTTCGGCTTGAGCGCGGATACGTGTGGCTCATAATCGTCCGGCACGCAGTTGCTGCCGGTATGGTGGTGCAAGACGAACTCGCCGGGCCGCGCGAACCGGCTGTAGACGTCGTCGGCAAGGCGGTTGAAGCGCGTGTCGAGTGCCTGGATATCGGCGATGATCGGCGTATCCTTGTCACCGGTGTTCTTGAAGTAGAGCGTCCATTCGACGGTGGGGAAATCGAGGTACTCGATGGCGACACAGCGGACTTCGAGGCCAGTTTCGGGATCACGGTACCGCAGTTCATGCTGGTTGCGGGTAGCGTCGAGACGCGTGACATTCGCGTCCTTGGCGAAACGTGGCAGTAATTCGGCGAAAGTCTTGTCGCCATAATTAAAAGAGAAAGGCGTGTCCTTCGTGTACGCGGCACCCTTCGGCCCATCTACAATAATAGGCAGGTCACCTACCCAGATTTCACGGCCGTCTGCCAGGACGACTTTGGCGTCAACCCAGTCGGCCTGATCGCAACTGTTCGCGTCGTCGCCATCGCCGACCTGAAGGTGGAACTCCGTCGCGCCGCCGAGGTCGACGCTGACAGGCACAGGCGTCATACCTTCACGCACCACGGACGACTTGAAAGCCTCCTTCGCGTCGCCCACCGCGACCGTGAAGACGACGCTGCCCACGCCGCCACGAGTCTGCGCATTCGTATCGATGCCGACGCAGGCGGTGAACGCCTTGCCCGGTCCCGGCAGTTTTACCAGGACGTCGCTCGGTGCATGAGTGAAGAGGCCGCGACGGTATTCGCGCGTGCCCAGCGTGAGGGGACGATCCACGCGACAGTTCCGCCAGACGACATCGAAATGAGCGAGAATGGAGAGGCTGCCCGAAGGCTCAGGTGCGACGGCATTCTCAAACTTCGCGCCCACCCAATTCCGCATCTCGGCCATCTCCGCCGGCGTAACCAACGCCTGCGCCATCGTAGCGACTAGACTCATAACGACGACCTCCAGTATCAAAACGATTCTCACGGCAGGATTCTCCTTTGTGTGTGCTGGCTCTTCGGGTATTCAATCTTTAATGACCAGATTTTGCTTTTCGGGCAATGCGGGGAAGGGGTTGTGCGGCTCCGACTGATACCAGTAGGCCACGGACGCCATGTCGTCCTGCAATGGTAGGTAACGTCCTTCACTTTTCCATCCCAACCCTTGGATAGTTACGCGCAGGTCTTTCTTGAATCGGACAGGGTCGTTGATGTGCCAGCGGTATTCGCCGAAACGCCGCTGGACGCCTTCGTATGGCACATGGTAGAAACCTGTGTAGGGACTGCTGAAACTGTCGTACCGATCCTTGCCAGCCTCCTTGCGTTCGTTGTAGCCGTACGAGCCGCAGAAGTAGTCCTCTTCGCCGGTACCGCAGATGGTGGGGAATTGCTCGTCGCCGTCGATGAAGAACTTAACCTCTCCTTCGCCCCACCATCCCTCGCTGTTCGCGCCATGGGCGAGATAAGTTCCGACATAGTGTCCGCAGCCCCGTATGCCGTCGATGATGGTGTGAACTTCTTTGGCCGGTAGCGGATTCACGCGGCGAAACTGGGCGTGAAAGCAAGGGGTGTCCGCGGCCATCGTTTCAAGCGAGTAGTTGATCTGGTAGTACACCGTCGCCGTCTTTTGTCCCAGATTTTCCATGGTGATCCGGCATCCCTTTCCGAAGGGCATCTGCCAGTACGAGTTGAAGCCGCTCCTCGGATTCACGCACACGGCTAGTGAAGAGATCCGTGGCTCATTCCCCATGCCCCAGCCCGACGCGAAGAAATCGCCCACGGGGACTTCCACGGAAGGTGTCGTCTCGCCGTCCCAATAGAAGCGCAATATCATGAGGCGGTAATCACCCACCGGCGTCATCCAAATGTGGTTGACGACTCCCGCTCCGTCAATACTGGCCAAGGTAAACGTCGTGCCCGGTTCAATGTGAATATACGGGTTCACCTTCCAGCCTTGACCCAGTTCACGCGCCGCGCGTGCGGCCGTTCCTTTCTCGATGGTCGCCATGCCGCCCTTTGCCTTCTCGCCCGTGAGATTCTCCGGGCTTATCGAGCGGGTTTCGGCATCTTTGATACGGCAAAGTTGACTCATGTCCGTGCTTTGTGCGGAAGCAAGAGGCATCCAGAAGATCGCGAGGACTAAGGACAGGATCAAGAGGTGCTTTTTCATGTTAGGCGCCACTCCCTTGGTTAAGATCGTTCCGAATTCGTTCCTTGACTTCGTGAATAGACCGGCGCATGGTTTGGCATTAGCCCGGTGCGGCGCGCGAGGTCTTCCGTTGCATTGGCTTGTTGGGCGGCCGTTCTACGCGGTTGCTGCAACTGCCCGCTTTGCTCTCTGAGGGAGCTTGACGGGAACGAAGTACGCCTCCGGATAAAGGTAGTCTTCACCGGACTCGTCTATCACTCGGACATACCCGTCCCGAGCACCCCGCTTGTCGGGCAGGATCTGGTAGATTTTTCGGATCTCCATATCCTCGCACTCCTCATTCCGCACGCAAACGGCATACTGTAGCTCAGTTATCAGTGTAGTCATATCTTTAGCTCACAAAACGTTTGATCTTCATCTTCTTTCGGCCAAGGCCGTTGGCCTCATACCAATGTACTTCAGTCTTTCGCGTTTCACCATTGGCGATGCGCACACGAGCGATTCCCTTGAGTTTGCGCCAACGGCCTTCGCCAAACTAGCGGCGGAGCCGCAGGATATCTCGAATGCGTCCACCAACCGCGATGATCTCGACATTCTCGATCTCGCCAATGATCTCGAAATGCATACGGCAGTGTAGCGCAGGCATGCGGCGATATCAAGAGGACGAGCGTCGCTCATGTGGCAAAGCGCGAGCCGATGGTTTCTTGGTCGAGGATCGTCATGGAGTCGATCATGGGGGCTGTTTTCCAGGCGCCTCGGGTGAAGTCGGGGAAGTCGATGGGAACACCGTTCTTGGCTACGCTTTGTTCGCTTAGGGGACCGATGGCGGTCCATGCGGCGGCGTCGTACACGTTCGTGTCGAGCGGCCAGCCGTGGCGCAGGCATTGAATCAGGCGCGTGTCTTCGATGAAGTCCATGCCGCCGTGTCCGGCGCCCTTGGCGGCCTCTTCGTTGGCTTTCCAGAGGGGATGGTCGAATTCTTTGAGGTAGGCGTCCATTTCTTCGAACTCGTGGCCTTTCGAGCGGCCTTCGATAAACACGCGGTTGGGATAGCCGGAGAAGAGTCCGCGGGTGCCTTGAACCATGTCGATGCGGCTGTATGGGCGCGGCAGATTGGTATCATGCACGATTGTAATGGTCAGGCCGTTGACGGTCTTGATGAGCGACACGTTGACGTCGCCGAGTTTGTAGGTTTCCTGTTTGCGTGGATCGTCGTCTTTGAGGTGTTCGCGTGCGAATTCCTGGAGGCCGCGCGATTTGCTGCTCATCGAGACGAGGTACGCGAATTGGTCGCCGCGGTTGATGTTCATGTATTGCGCGATAGGGCCGATGCCGTGGGTGGGGTAAAGGTTGCCGTCGCGTTTCATGGCGTGCGCGCGACGCCAGAGTCCTTCGCCGGCTGCGCCGAATTTGATGTCGCGCAGGTCGTGCATGTAGCCGCATTCGCCGTGGAGCAGTTCGCCGAACAGGCCGCGCCGGACCATGTTGAGGACCATCATTTCGGGGCGGTCGTAGCAGCAGTTTTCCATCATGACGCAATGTTTTTTTTGTTTCTCGGCGGTTTCGACGAGTTGCCAGCATTCTTCGAGCGTGACCGTCGCGGGGACTTCGGTGGCGGCATGTTTGCCGTTCTCCATCGCGGCGACGCAGACGGGCGCGTGCCATTCCCACGGCGTGGCTGTGTAGACGAGGTCGAGGTCTTCTTTCTGGCACATCCGCTTGAAGTCGTATTCGCCTTTCGAGTATCCCTTGGGTTTGGGGTGGCCTGCTTTCACGGCCAGATCTTGTGCGTTTTTGACCTTCTCGGGAACGATGTCGCACACGGCGCGCAGTTCGACGCCTTCGATACGGAGCAGGTTGCGAAAATGGTTCGTGCCCATGCCGCCGACGCCGACGTATCCCACACGGACGCGTTCGAGCGGGGGCGTGGCAAACTGCGGGGACGGTTCGGTGGCGAGCGTCGGGGCCTTGTCCTGGGCCATTGCGCCTGCGCAGAACATGCCCGCGCCAGCAGCGGTAGCTATCTTGACGAAATCGCGACGTGTCGGTTGGCTGTTTTTCGTGGTCTCGTTCATGGCGTATATCTCCGTTCGCTGCCTGTGGTTGAATTCCAACGAGCACGATATTGGCGCTTTGTATTGTCACGTGTCAAACGCGGCTTTGACATTCGGGGACAGGCAAGAAAAGTAGAATCGCTCCTTGGAATGATGTACTCTATCGCACATGAGCGTAATGTTACCTTGGATATGTTTGTGCTTGGCGGCGATGGCGCTGCTGTTGGAAGCGGAGTATTCGCAAGCGCAGCCGCGCCGTGCCATTTTCAAAACACTGGCCTCGACGGGTTTCTTGCTGACGGCCATATCGGCGGGCGCGCTCGAAAGCACGTATGGCCAAGCCGTCCTGATTGCTCTGTCGTTTTCGTGGCTGGGCGACGTATTGCTGCTGTCCGCTTCGGAGCGCGTGTTTCAGATTGGCCTCTTCAGTTTCCTGTTGGCTCATGTCGCGTTCGGCGGCGCGTTCATCGTGTGCGGCGTCAAACCGCTGGCGGTGTTGTCGATGCTTGGATTCCTCTTGCCGGTGGTGGTCATCATCGTCCGATGGCTCTGGCCGAACGTTCCAAGCAATATGCGGATTCCAGTCGGAATGTATCTTGTCGTCATATCGGGGATGGTAGCGCTGTCGGCCGGAATGATGTGGAGCAACGGGCGGCTCGTCGTGTTCATTGCGGCGTTGATATTCTATATGTCGGATTTGTGCGTGGCGCGCGACCGATTCGTTTCGCCGGGGTTCGCCAACGCTTTAGTTGGACTACCGCTATATTACGTTGCACAACTGTTATTAGCCTACAGTGCTTCGATGGAGGCTTGACGCGGCCAATTCTTTCGCGCGAATTCCAGGGCTTCGTTGCGGTTGTGCAAACGCCCATCGAGTTGTTCGTCTTCGATGGTTCGCAGCATGGTAGCGAAAAGGGGGCCGGGCGCGTGGCCCAGCGCAATGAGATCGTCTCCGCGCAGGAGCGGTTCGGGTTTCAAGATATCCGGCGGCATCTCGGCGAGGTAGCGTTGCACCCATTCGATGGTATCGAGCGCGTTGTGGCTTGCCCGGCAGTCCAGACGGCATAGTTCGAGCAGGTCGGTGAACCACGGTTCGCGAACGAAACGTTTGAGCTTGCTGGGGCGCATCTGGGGCGCCGCATCGAGCCGCATGTGGTTGAGAATGAGCGATACGATGCGTTCCGTGGACCCGTTCGAGAACCGCAGGCGTTTGCAGAGGTCCGTAGCGAGACGCGCGCCGGCCTTGTCGTGATAGTTGAAGCGAATCCGGTCCTCGAAAGTCTGCGTCAGCGGTTTACCGACGTCATGTAGCAGGACGGCCATTGCGAGTTCGGGGGTGGGTTCGTGCATCAGTTCGAGCATCAAGAGCGTATGCAGGAACACGTCGCCTTCGGGATGGAATTCCGGCGGCTGTTCGACGCCTTTCATGCGCGCGACTTCGGGCAACACGTACTCGATAAGTCCGAGTTCGTCGAGGCCGACGAAAGCCGCGCGCGCGTGGCCTTCAGTCAACATCTTGACGATTTCGTCCCGAATGCGTTCGGCACTGGTCGTGCATACGAGCGGGGCCGCGTCGCGGATGGCCTTCGCGGTTTCGGGTTCGATGGCGTATCCCAGCCGCGCGGCGAAACGGACCGCGCGCAACAGGCGCAGATGGTCTTCCGAGAAGCGCAGGCGCGGATCGCCGACGGCTCGAAGGCATTTGCCGCACATGTCTTCCTGCCCGCCGACATAGTCGAGCACGGCGTTGGTCGACGGGTCGTAGAACAAGGCGTTGACGGTAAAATCGCGGCGTTGCGCATCGCCGATTTCGTCTGCGAAGACGATGTGGTCCGGGTGGCGTCCGTCGCTATAGGGGCCATCCGAGCGGAATGTAGTCACCTCGAACTGGCCTTCGGGCAATATGACGATCTGCACGCCGTATGTAGCGCCCACATCGACGCATCTTCTGAACAACCGCGCGACGTCTTCGGGCCGGGCATTGGTCGCAATATCGTAATCTTTCGGCACGACGCCCAGGAGGCCGTCGCGTACGCATCCGCCCGCCAACAAGGCGCGATAGCCCGCTTTGTGAAGTCGCGCGCATATGTCGAGCGCGGCGCGCCATCGCGGATCGTTTTCGAGTGTGTTCATGCGAACGCGTTTTTTCATTCGGCGTCGCCGTGAAGACTCGCATCGTCTTCGCTTGGAGTCTCGTGGTGTCGCAATGCCTTGCCCCGGTAATACGAGTAGCCCCAGGAAATCGCAATTAGGGGCACGCTGAGCGCCGCGAAGGATAGGAACTGATAGAAGGGGGGCAGGTTTCGCAGGTCATACGCATAGGCGCGCACGATGGCTGCGGCAAACAGGGCCAGCGCGGTCCAGCGGTAGCGGCTTTCGCCGACGATTGCGCCGATGGCGACCGTAGCAACGGCCAGAACCAGCCAATACAACGTCCGTTGCGCATCGGGCGCGTAGCGGCTGAGGCCGACCATTCCGAGCAGCGCTGCACCGGCGACGATCAACGTACGCAGGAATTCCTCGCTTCGCGCCGGCGTCCGTTCCTCGAGCATCGCGAAGAGGCGCTCGCCCACCGTGTAGGCCAAGAGGATTGCGCCGAGGTACGGCAGGAAATACGCGCTTTGATGATAGGCCGGATACGCTACGTACAGCCCGTTGCACAACGAGACCGCGCCGATGCCGAGCGCGACGAGTCCCGACGCCTTCACGGCAGTATATCCCGTGGCCACGCCGACCGCGAGGAGCACGACGCCCAGCAGGTCTTGTGCGAGCGGGATCTGCATGCCTAGCAAATCGCGCTTCATAAGCATCGTCAGCATGATGGTCGCCGCAAGATAGGGAATCGCCGCGATCGCGTGATGCTCCCATGCGCTTCCGCCTTTCGCGCGGCGCAGGTAAAGTTCCCAAAAATACGCGCCCGCGTAGGTGAACAACGCCACGGCAACCGTGTAGAGCGCGAAGTGAGGCTGGCGGTCGAAACCGGGTGCGTTTCCAGCCAAGAAGGTGTGATAACAAACGTGCGAGCCCGCGCCCAACAATACGCCGCCGATCTCCAATTGCGGCGTACGCATCAGGCGTCCCGCGAGAATCATGAGCAGACCCTCGCCGGCAAGCATGAACGGCATGCGCACGTCGTCGCCGCGATCCGCGATGGTCACGGCCATCAGGATCAGCGCGGCCGCCGTGGCATACAGCAGCGCGGCCGTGACGCTACGCACGTCGAACAGCGTGTCCGCGAGGAACCATTGGCCATGGGTGACGCGCTGTTCGGGCCGCACACGCCGGATGAAGCGCGTGTAGAAACACGAGACCACGCTCAGCACGATGGCGCTGCCGACGCAACAGAACCAGTTGGCCTGAATGACGTATCCGCCCACGGACAGCAGTTGGGACGCTCGAACTTGAAACAGGCTGCCGATAAACGTGACCAACAGCAGCAGCATGCCAAGCACTTTGA
The DNA here is from genome assembly GCA_903925285.1 of Candidatus Hydrogenedentota bacterium. GTDB lineage: Bacteria > Hydrogenedentota > Hydrogenedentia > Hydrogenedentales > SLHB01 > DSVR01. Next base: position 31,242 of record CAIYET010000567.1, read on the forward strand.
ATGTCACGATGCCGCTACGCTTGTAGGAAAAGGCCAGCGCGACGCATTCGAGGCTGATTGCCACCATCAGCGTCTCGCCGGAGAAGTAGGCCTGAAGCGCCAGCGTGAGCATGACCACGCACTTGGCCATGTAGACCTGAAACAAGTAATTCCCGCGCGGCCCCGTCAACTCGAGTAGCGCTGCGAATCCGAAGAGCAATCCGGCCAGTCCGAGGCGGAACATCCACTCGTCGTGCGG
>CAIYET010000568.1 GCA_903925285.1 Candidatus Hydrogenedentota bacterium
GCCGTGCTCGAAAGCGACGTCAACTCCTTTACGAAGGTGAGCGGCGTTGGTAAGAAAACCGCACAACGCGTCGTGCTCGAAATGAAGTCGCGCATGGGCGAGGACGCCGAACTGAGCGCGATTCTCGGCGAACAGTCCGAAAACGGCCAGCCGGAGACGGACGACGTGATCGCCGCGCTGTGTTCGCTGGGTTGCACGTTGGGCGAGGCCCGGAAAGCCGCGTCGACCGCGCGTAAGCAAGTGGGCGTCGACGCATCCATCGAGGACTTGGTAAGAGCCGCCTTGCGGACCCTCGCGCGTGTCTAGTGTGTTGACTCATGCTATTGGCAACTCATCTATCGCGACAGAAGTGGCGCGGTTGTCCGGATAGATCTTGCAAACAAAAAACTAGATATGTATTAAACCACGCCTATGAGCTTCAAAAATTTCTTCCGCGAGCACCTTCGCAGGGATGTCTTGGAATCATGTTTCTAACCTCCGTGGTAATCCACGACTTGTACTTCGTATGCACCGTTGCCGCTCCAGTTGCGATGGTAAGCCGGTATGTAGTTGGCATATCGCGATAGCGAGGGCGTCTGCGGCGTCGTCGGGTTTTGGGAGGGCGTCGAGGTTCAGGAGAATCTTGATCATCTCCTGTACTTGCCGCTTCGTAGCTTTGCCGTAGCCGACGACTGCGTTCTTGACTTCGAGCGGACTGAACTCGCCGATGGGGACATCTTCGAGCGCAACCGCGACGGCGATAACGCCGCGCGCTTGCGCCACGGAAATGCCCGTCGTTACGTTTTGCGAGAAATAGACTTTCTCGATACCGACCGCTTCGGGACGGAAGCGCACGACGATCTCGCGCGTTTCCTCGAAAATGGTTCGAAGACGTTCGGCAAAGGGCTGATCCGGCGGTGTAGTGATGACGCCATGCGCGACATGGACAAGCCGTGCGCCATGACGTTCGACGACGCCATACCCTGTGGTCGCCGTTCCCGGATCGAACCCCAACGTGCGCATGTCAGGCTACAGACGTGAAGGATGAAGGATGAAAAGGAACGTCAAGATCAATTCGGTATCTCACGATCCGCAATCCTCAATCTACAATCCTCAATCTACAATCGCCAATCGTTCAGCCTTCCATGGCCGCCGCGAGGTCTTCATCCGAGATGTCGAAGTTTGCGTAGACGTTCTGGACGTCGTCGTGTTCTTCGAGCGCTTCCATGAGTTTCAGAACGTTGTGGACGGGCCTTCCCTCGACCTTCTGAGTCGTCTTCGGGATCATGATCAGCTTGGCGCTGTCCGCCTTAAGCCCCATGCCTTCGAGGGCCTTTACGACGATGTAGAGATCCGATGGCTTAGTTGTGACTTCGTGAACATCGCCGCTGCTGTCGACGTCTTCCGCACCGGCTTCGATAGCCTTCTCGAACATATCGTCGTCGCTGCACGCGTCCTTCGCAATGACAACCACGCCCTTCTGCTCGAAATTCCACGCTACTGCGTTGGTCTCGGCCATACTCCCGCCGTGCCGCGTGAGAAGGTGCCGGATCTCGGCCACCGTGCGATTCTTGTTGTCCGTGAGAATGTCGATGATCAATGCGATACCGCCCGTGGCATACCCTTCGTAGCGGATCTCATCGTACGTCACACCGGGCAGTTCTCCGGTACCCTTCTTGATGGCCCGATCAATATTCTCTTTCGGCATGTTCTCGGCCTTCGCTTCGAGAAGGACCGAGCGCAACCTTGGATTCCCCACGGGATCGCCGCCACCCCCTTTGGCCGCGATGGTGATTTCCTTCGCGATCCGGGAAAAGACCTTGCCGCGTTTCTGATCCGCGGCGCCCTTCTTACGCTTGATCGTACTCCACTTGGAATGACCCGACATACTGGATTTTCTCCCTTTGATATTACCGCTTCGGTGGAAACCGGACAGCTCCTCCAACAGCCGATGATAACACGTCACCCCCGTTACGCGCAAACACAATTATTGCGACACAACCACAGAGCCTCTTGCAGAACCTCGGCTGTTTAGGCTTTAGGCTTTAGGCTGTAGGCACTGCCTAAA
>CAIYET010000569.1 GCA_903925285.1 Candidatus Hydrogenedentota bacterium
CCGAACTCGTCAAAGGCATCATGGAAGGCAAGACGTGCAGCGGACACTGAGTAGGCTTTAGGCTTTAGGCTTTAGGCTGTAGCTGTAGGCTCTTCATCCTACAGCCTACAGCCTAAAGCCTAAAGCCTCTAATTGAAGGAGATCACCGTTCATGCTTAGCCACGTCCTCAGATTGAGCATTCAGCACCGCTGGTTTGTGCTGATGCTGACGGCGAGCGCGGCCGTACTGGGTTTCTTTTCGCTTCTGCGACTGCCCATTGACGCCGTGCCGGACATTAGCAACAAGATAGTTCAGATAACCACGATTGACCCGGCGCTGTCGCCGGGCGAGGTTGAAACGCAAATCGCCTTCCCGATCGAGACCGCGCTGGCCGGTATTCCCGGACTCAAGTCCACGCGCTCGCTGACCCGGAATGGGTTCTCGCAAGTCGAGGCGATCTTCGACGATGAAGTGGACATCTACTTTGCCCGCCAACAGGTGATCGAGCGTTTAGCCGAGGCACGCGAGAGCCTGCCGTCCGGCGCCGAGCCACGCATGGGCCCCATCACCACGGGCCTCGGCGAGGTCTATGTCTATGTCATCGAATATGAACATCCCGGTGGAAAAGGCGTCGTCGCCATGGCTGGCCAATCCGGCTGGCAGGGCGACGCTTCGTATCTGACGCCCGAAGGCGAACGCCTCGAGACAGCGGTTGAACTGGCGGCCTATCTGCGCACGCTGCAAGACTGGTTGGTTAAGCCCCAACTCCGGACGGTCAAGGATGTGGCCGGCGTAGATACCATCGGCGGCTATGAGAAGCAATACCTGGTACAACCCGACCCGATGAAGCTGGTCTCCTATGGGCTGACGATGAGCGATCTGGTCGCATCGCTCGAGCGCAATAACGCCAGTACCGGCGCCGGTTTCATCGAGCACAAGGGCGAGGCGCTCAACGTGCGCGCCGACGGACGCGTACGCACGTCCGAAGATATTGGATCCATCGTGCTAGGCTCGAACAATGGCACCCCGTTTTATGTGCGAAACGTGGCCAGCGTCGGCGTCGGAAAGCAACTGCGCACCGGCTCGGCCAGCCAAAACGGCGAAGAAGTGGTGGTCGGCACCGTACTGATGTTGATGGGCGGCAACAGTCGTACGGTAGCGGCCAGCGTGGACGAAAAAGTCAATGGCATCCAGTCGAGTCTGCCGCCGGATGTCCGGTTGCGCCCGGTGCTCGTGCGCACGGAACTGGTGGCGAAAACGATCGACACGGTTGGACACAGTCTGTTCATGGGCGCCATCCTGGTGATCACTGTTCTATTTGTACTACTTGGAAACCTGCGCGCGGCCCTCATCACGGCCTTGGCCATTCCGCTGGCCATGCTCATGACCGCTTTCGGCATGACGCGGCTTGGAATCAGCGGCAACCTGATGAGCCTGGGCGCCATTGACTTCGGACTGATCGTCGACGGCGCCGTGATCATCGTCGAAAATTGCCTGCGCATGATGGCGGAAAAGCAGCGCGACCTCGGGCGCACCCTAACCCGCAAGGAACGGCTGCATGAGGTCTTCACCGCCAGCAAGCAAATGATTCAGCCCTCGGTGGCCGGCCAGGCGATCATCATCACGGTCTATTTCCCGATCCTGGCGCTCACCGGCGTCGAGGGCAAGATGTTCCACCCGATGGCGCTAACGGTCATCTGCGCATTGGCCGGCGCCTTTGTACTTTCGCTGACCTTTGTGCCGGCCATGGTCGCCATATTCATCACCGGTCGCGTTCGAGAGAAAGAAAGTTTGATCGTGTCGGGACTCAAGCGGCTCTACGCCCCCACGCTACGGTTGACACTCAAGCTGCGCACGATTGTTGTGCTGGCCTCCGTCATCATTTTTGCCGGGGCGCTGCTCGTCTTCACGCGGTTGGGCCAAGAGTTCGTGCCCAAGCTCGACGAGTGCAACATGAGCCTTCAATCGCTACGCATCCCCAGCACGTCGCTCACCCAGTCGCAGGCCATGCAGTTCAATGTCGAGAAAGCGGTTTCCGCCCTGCCCGAAGTCGCCCTGATGTATTCCAAGACCGGCACGGCGGAAGTCGCCTTCGACCCCATGCCCCCGAACATCTCCGACGGGTACGTGATCGTCAAGCCGCGCGAGCAGTGGCCCGACCCGAATATGTCCAAGGCCGATCTGGTGGACAAAATCCGCAAGACGGTCGCCACGATTCCGGGCAATTTGTTCGAGTATAGCCAGCCCATCGAACTGCGGATCAACGAACTCGTGGCCGGCGTCCGCGGCGATTTGGCCGTCAAAGTCTTCGGTGACGATTTCGAGAAAATGGCGCCCACTGCACAACAAATCCTCCAGATTCTGCAAACGATTCCCGGCGCCGCCGACGTCAAGGCCGCGCAAACCGAAGGGTTTCCGTCGATGAGCATCGATATCGACCGGGCCGCCATTGCCCGTTACGGTCTCAATGTGGCCGATGTGCAGGACCTCATTGCCACGGCGATCGGCGGACGCGAGGCGGGCCTGGTGTTCGAAGGCGACCGTCGATTCAACATCATCGTGCGCCTGTCCGAAGAGGTGCGATGCGATCTAAAGGCACTCGAACAGCTTCCCATCCCGCTGCCGCGCGACGCTACCGTGCTGCGCGGAACCGTCCCGCTAAGTGCCGTGGCCAAACTCTCGCTTACCGAGGGCTTGGGCCAGATCAACCGTGAAAACGGCAAACGACGCCTCGTCGTCCAGGCCAATGTGCGCGGGCGGGATTTGGGGTCATTCGTCGCCGAGGCACGCAAACGGCTCGATGCAGAAGTGAAACTGACGCCCGGCACCTGGCTCGTCTGGGGCGGACAATACGAGAACCTGCTGGCGGCGCGCGAACGGCTGATGATCGTCGTACCGTTCTGCTTCTTCATGATCTTCCTGTTCTTGTTCATGACGTTCAACTCGGCCAAGTACGCGCTACTCGTCTTCAGCGGCGTGCCCCTCGCCATGACCGGCGGAATTGCGGCCCTGTGGTTGCGCGGCATCCCGTTCTCGATTTCGGCAGCGGTGGGTTTCATAGCGCTATCCGGTGTAGCCGTACTCAACGGACTTGTAATGGTGACGTATATCAATCACCTTCGAAGGGAGGGCATGGGACTCGAGGACGCGATCCTCCAAGGATCAATCACGCGCCTACGACCCGTCATGATGACAGCCCTCGTCGCCTCGCTCGGCTTCGTACCCATGGCCATGTCCACCGGCACCGGCGCCGAAGTACAAAAGCCCCTGGCCACCGTCGTAATCGGCGGCATCGTCTCGTCGACATTCCTCACGCTATTCGTACTGCCCGCGCTCTACCGCCTCTGGCACCGCAAGGACGACCGGCTCGTGGACGAAACGGACAACGAGCACCTCGATCATCCTGAGGTAATAGCCGACTGATAATGCGCCTGCGCGTGGCGGCAGGTTTCGCTTTTCCTTCACTGCGCGATTCAATCAATGCTGGGCAGCAAGCACGGCGTCCGGTACTTCGACGGCAACCATCTCTGCATCAGGCTCGAATGGAACGCCGGTAGCCAGCATGTCTTCCGCGCCAATCCGAAGTGATTCGAGAACCGCTGCGCGCGTGCGTTCCTGCGCATTGACGCCTGGCAGGTCCACCAGCCAGCCTATCCACCACTCGTCGCTCTTCTTAACTACCGCACGATATTTCATCGCTCACCTCACAAAAGGAACGCCCAGATCCTTGCAGATCTTCCGGGCAAGTTCGTCGACGATCTCGTGGTGCCGAGGAACCTCCGTTTTCAATGCTCCAAGTCCAAACACTGTATGCCGTCGACCTTCGCGAACGAACATGGCGCCGCATGACCTGAGATGCCTAATCAGTTCCGTTCTTCTCAATTGCCACGCATCTCCCGGGTTCTGCGAATAGAGGAACTTCCGAAGCAAACCACAGGGTCTATCGAGATACGTCTCAGAATCTCTTCACGTTCCATGGCACAGACTCCTCTTCGCCTAGTATACGCTACGCACAGTCTGTTTTCATCCGGCTGAAGCTAATTCTCTGAAAAAGGTCTGAGGGAAACTTGAAAAGTATCTGTGTGATAGCTATATCCTGTGACGTTCAGCACCAGGATTTGGCGCTTCACGTGAAAGGACAGTCATGGACAAATGGTTCGAGCAGCGCGTGGAATACAGAGGGCAGGGCCGCGCTTTGTTCGAGGATCCTTCAGGGAGCTTTTCAGGAAGCACTGTGGTCACCGCTTCCGCCACTGCGGGGCCTGAGTTCAAGATGAAAGTTGAACAGCATTGTCCCAAAAATCCAGAAATCAATTGGCATGTTTTCTTCTATTGCCAAGAAGAGAAGAATACGAAGGGAGGATCGCGATGCTGGACGATGGGAACAGGGTCGCGGCCAAACCTCTGCAACTTGCTAGAGGTTGAAACGCCTTCCGGAATGTTGTCAATTAAACAGGGGCTTGAGGGTTACACGGTTGACGGTGGCAGATTTACCATGGGATCGAACGCGAGTCCACGGAAAATCGTCTTTCGGCCACTTAGGTGCTGGTACCGGGCGAAAACAACGTCGCGTCCAAAGTACTGGGCAATTCCAATCGTAAACTACACAGGATTCAGGCTTGATAGTCCCTTCAGCGCCGCCGCAGAGCATCTGGAAAACCACCCGTTGAGACTATTCTCCAACGCAGGATTGACGACATTTTCTTATCGAGGGAATCCCGCGTTCATTGAAGCCATTACTCAATATAGGACGGCTGTGTCGCAGGTCTTGGACGGCAGAAAGCAGGCAATTACTGCCGTCATGGTAGGTGAAATCGGCGCCGACCACGCGGAGCTTGATAACGATATCGAGCCCTTGCCCATGCGGCTGCTGTTCCCGCTGCAGCTCGCGAGAGGCGCACCTCTGGGATGTCCTTGGATCGAGTATCGCGACGAAGATGGAGGCCTGGTGGCGCGTTGTCACATCGGGAGCACCACCATATACACCATGGATCACAATGAGATCATCGAAAAGTGCTACATCGGACGGTTATTAGATTGTGCTGCCAATGCTGAAGTACAACTGGACGCTAACACGCTAACTTGCATCGCCAAGCTCGTCACGTCCCTCCAAGACGGTGGAAACATCGAATTGGCAATGGCGCACGCCGCAAGTGCTGCAGATATCCTGCTCAAGAAATACAGAATCACCGAGCGGACAATAGCTGATTCGTTAGACGAGCAGACCAGAAAGCGCTTGCAAGAAATACTCTCTGGAGCGGCAGAGAAAACCCGCAACCTCTCCACCGCCCTGAAGGACGAAGGTAAAGACGAAATGGCTGCTGCTGTCGAGAAAGCCAGCAGTAGAATCCTGTCCGCTGACGGAAAACCCGGTAACTTCGGCACGAAGATCCGACAACTGTTGGAGGGGCATGATTTTCAGGACATGCATGTGGTCGACAAGCACTTCCCGCCTCCGGGTGCCTACAATTGGGAAGATCGTGTGTCCAAGTTTCGCACCATAGCCGTTCATGGGTTTCTGACTTTTGAAGAAGGAAACGACGAGATGGACGAAATGTGGGAGATCTTGCACCACTTGCAGGACATTGTTCTGAGAGTCCTGTTTAAGACACTCGGCTTTCCCGGTCCTTACAACCCTATCTGCCTGAGGGGCCGTGGCTCGGAGCCTGTAGACTGGGTCAAACCAACGACATCTCCAGGTTCACTCGGTTACAGAGATCGGAAAGAGCGGTGACGGCGAAACCGCTTGGTGCTCAGACGATCCGCTGGCCCGTTTCGACGATCTCTTTGATGTAGGGATTCGTCTCGTCGAAATCCGACCGGGCGAACGCGTGCGGTTCGATGCGCAAGTCCACGTCCCATCGAAGGCGCATCAATTCGACATCTTCACGAAATCCGTCGATTTCCTCGCGATCAAGGAATATGGCCAAGTCAATGTCGCTGTCGTTCGTTTGCGTGCCTTTGGCGTAGGAACCGTAGAGATAGATGCGCCACACGGGGATATGATGCTCTTCGAGGCGCTGCACATAGGCTTGGATTCGTTCAAAGATCACCTTGCGATTCGTGACCGCAGCCATTGCCTGAATTCCTCTATTCGGTCCAATCAGGGGCGCACGTCTACCAATGCGTGGCGGAATTGGCCCAGGTATTGGCCTTGCCATGTGATGCGGAAGGGGATGACTTGGCGGCCTGGGGTTGCGGTGGTTGGGGCGGCGATCCAGATGCGGGCGTATGCGTCGGAGTGCGGATCGTTTGGGGTTACGATGCCGTTGGTTTTGGGCGAAATATCGAGCGTTGTTATGCTGCGCTGAGCGTCGAAGGTCCAGCCTTCGGGTAGGACAGGCTCGACCTTGACTAGGGCCTGAGCTTCGGTGTCGCCATGGTTTGTGAATTGGACGTCGATTGCGAAGGTCGCGCCGGGCGCGATTTCTTGTTCGTACGGATACGCGCGCACCCAATGCTCGTCGGTTGCGAAGTTGGCGTTGTCCCACGGCGTCAGATCCGTGATCAACCGTTCGCGCTCGACAAGCAGTTTGTCCATGTAGTCCATTTGGTCCACTGTGAACTTGAACGCCTGACCCTGGTGTTCATTGAGGATATAGTCGGGGTTCACCTCGCGCAGGATTTCGAGGCAGCGGCGCGAACCGCGGCCTTCGCCCAGGAAGACGCGATTGCCGCACGTGTAATCGTCGAGACCCGTAGGCGCGCCGGAATCGCCTGCGAAGAGAAACTTGACGCCGTGTCCTTCGACCAGCAGCACGCCATCGTACAACGTCTGGCCGGGGAAGTCGAGCGCCGTCAGCGTGAACTCGCGCCATGTCCACGATTCGCCGTGTTTCGTCGCGCGCGCCACGGGCACGGGACATGGCGCGATACATGGCAGGCAATACCGCAACGGATGTTCGAGAATCGCCGCCGTGTGCGCGTTCGCCATGATCGGACACTTTTCTTCGTTCGCGAGACGCTGCAACGCGTCCACGTGATCGTCGTGGTAATGCGTGACCCAGCAGCCTTCCACCTCGGCAATATGGCCGTCGCGTTTCCATTCATCGAGCGCCGTCAACACCGAGTCGTGGCCGCAGTCGATGAGCAGCGCTGCCCCCGAATCCGAAACAACCGCGTAACTGGTAAACGCGACGCGGCGCACCCATGCCGGCAATTCGAGCGTCTCCGCCGGTTTCATGCGGAGCGGATCGTCCTTCAGCGCATCAAACAGGTGTGGAAAGTAGAAGTTCAGCGCCGATATCGCCACATAGTTGCGTTGCAACGAATCGAACCGTTTTTCGAGAAGATCAAGCGCGAATTTCTTCTTGGGAAACGACGCCCCGTGCGACGGTACGAAGATCTTCGCACCGCACGATGCGAGTTTCCGCGCACTCCCGATCACGGCCTCGCGCGCGCCAAGAAAACCGTGATAGTCCCGCACTCCGCCAAAGCCTTTCTGCAACGAGTAGAGGTCCCACACTTGGCCGGGCGCGCATACCACGTCGCCGCAGAAACAGACTTCGGGTCCACCCGCCGCAACGATGTACGAGACGCTGCCATCCGTCGCGCCAGGCGTATCGATCACGCGCACCGTAACGCCGCGCCACTGGATCGTGTCGCCCTCCCCCACGCTCCGGTTCACCTTCACGGACCGCGTCGGCACGAGCGGTCCCGGCCGCGCGTGGTACAAGTGCCAACGATTGGACCACGCGCCCCAGTATTCTTCGGTGGACTCGAACAGCGCGCGCTCCGTCTTGGGTACGGTCAACTCGGCCCCTTGCGCGACAAACGGATACATGCCCGCGTTATGCGTACGCCGGAACTGCGTGCAAAGGATCGATTCGACGTCTTTGACGCCGAGTTTCGAGAGACGCTCGGACGTAACCGTGTCGCAACAATCGATCAGGAGCGCATGTCCGTCGCGGACGATGACGCCGGTACTGACCGCGCCGTGCAACACGTACATGCCCGGCGCAATGGACTCGTCGGCAGCCAGCGTCATCGCTATCACCCAGCACGCCAATATGGCCTATACCTCTCACGTATACGTTAAGGATGAAGGATGAAGGATGAAGGATGAAAACACCACACTGCGGGATTCATCCTTCATCCTTCATCCTTCATCCTTACTTAAGGACAACGCATCCCGCACCGAGAACTTGGCGCGGCGTCGTCGCGAATTCGAGCTTCAACACCGTAACACCGGCAACCTTGTCGGGCGCGTTCTTGGGCAGTCCCTTCAGAATGAGCCGGTCCTTTTCCTGTACGAACGAAACGGGCCGCCCATCCGCCAGCAGCGACGCGGCGCGCAGCTTGCCCTTGATACCGCCCAGCGCCAGTTCCGTCCCCGGCCACCGCGTACACCAGTAGTAAGCCGTCTTGCCTTTGATGGTGAACTGCCCCGACGGCATCCACTCGAAACGCCCGGCCAACCGGTCGGCCTTGCCATAGATTGCCTCGCCATTCGCATTCGTCCATTTGCCGACGGCCTTCAGGCGATCCACGGCTTCTTGCGGGACGCTACCGTCGGGATGTGGGCCAATATTGAGCAGCAGATTGCCACCTTCGGCGGTGCATTGCCGCAGCATACCGAGGACGCTACGCACGGAATGCCAGTCTTCGGGCGGCGTGGGCTGCCAGCCCCACGAGCCGTTGAACGTCATGCAGGCTTCCCATGGACGCCCGGCCTGTTCGGGATTGATATGCTCTTCCGGCGTACCGAAATCCTCGTCGAGTTGCGAGCGATTGTTGATGATGACGTGCGGCTGGAGTTGCCGGGCCATCGCGTTCATCTTGCCACTCTCCCACAACGCCGGCGACGATAGCGGCCATGACACGTCGTACCACAACACATCGATCTTGCCGTAGTTCGTCATCAACTCGCGGACAAGGCCCTGCGTGAAATCGAGGAAACGCCGCCGCGACTTTTCGTCCTTCGCGCAACGCGCGCCGTCCGGATGATGCCAGTCCATCAGCGAATAATAGAATCCGATGCGCAGTCCGAACTCGCGGCACGCCTCTACGTATTCGGCGACGAGGTCGCGTCCCGGACCGCATTTCACCGCGTTGTAATCCGTCATCTTCGTGTCCCACAGACAGAAGCCTTCGTGATGCTTCGTGGTCATGACCATGTACTTCATGCCGGCCTGCTTCGCAAGACGCGCCCATTCGCGCGCGGGCTGTGGCTTCGGTTTCCATGTCGCCGCAAGACGCTCATACTCGGCGACCGGAATACGCTCGCGATTCATGACCCACTCGTGACGCCCCAGTTGCGAATAGAGTCCCCAATGCACGAACATGCCGAACCGCGCCTCGTGCCACCACTGCATCCGCTTCGCCCGATCCTTCGCCGCATCGATTTCTTTGTCCATGCTCATGTTCCTATCCGCCTCTCGTTTTAATTAGGAATTGGGAATTAGGAATTAGGAATGTCGAACGGCACATGGACTTCGCTCATGTCCATTCCTAATTCCTAATTCCTAATTCCTAATTTGTACGCCAAGTTTATGAGTTCTTCGCAGGATTGTCAATGATGCGAGTCGCATGGAGCAGTCTCGGATACCACGCGAGAGGCGCGGAAATCGAACGTCCATCCGATAGGTCCAAAGCAATCGTATCATCCGTAACGATCACTCCTTGAACCAGCTCCTGCCGTCGTTCAACCGTAGAAGTACTCATTCCAAAACCTCGGAAGCTCCGCCTGATTCCCTAGCCGCGTGACTTCCGATAGCGTAGCGCCACCAAGGCGGCTAGAGTGATTGACGCAACCAATAGGCTCCACGGGGCAATGGGCAGTTGATCGCTCACGAGAATTACGTCCGTAGCGGTTTTTGTGGAACTTCCGATAGTCGTGGTCACCGTCAATGAAACGGTATAGCGTCCCGTGAGTTCATAGACGTGTGTCGGATTCGGCTCTTCGCCTGAAAGCGTGTGCCCGTCGCCAAAATCCCACGCCCACTCGAAGATCGGTGACGCCCCGGCGGTAGAGGCATCCATGAAACTGACTTCATGAGGCGGACGGCCCCACGCATTCGAGACGTAGAAATTGGCTTCGGGCGGAGTGAAGTTCATCGGAAAGATGTAGATTCTGTTTTCGGACCCCGTTCCTACAGCGACTTCGTCAACTCCGTCGCCATTGATGTCGCCGATAGCCGCAACAGCTATGCCAAAAAAACCACCGGCCTTTTCCGCGGGGGATACGAGAGTCCTGAGAAGTCCTCCAGTCCGACCAGAAAACACATACGCTCGCCCCGCGCCGCTGGGGCTGGTCCCAGGATTCTCCGAACCCGCTCCCACAACGATGTCGGGGACACCATCGCCGTCCAAGTCTGCAATCGCACACAGATCGCGGCCAAAGTAACCGCTGCTCTGCTGATTGGGCGAGATCAGAGTCTTCAATAGCGAGCCGTCAATCCCCGACATAATAAGGACTTGTCCAGCCTGTCCGTTCCAGTTCGCGTCGCCAATCAATAGATCTGGGACACCGTCTCCATTGATGTCGGGAATTCCTACAACACGAGCTTCAAAGAAGGTATCGATGGGGCGGTTAGCGAACGTCAGCGAACGTACAAGATTTCCAGTTGCACCCGAGAAAACATAAGCGTGCGGATCGGCTGGTGAAAGCGTCGGTCCCACAAGTATGTCCCACTTACCGTCGCCGTTCACGTCCGGAATGCCAGAGACCGAGATGCCAAATTTTCCACCCTGCCCAGGATTCTGAGACCAAAGGGTATGAAGGAGTGCGCCTGTAGCTCCGGAAAAGACGTAGGTACATCCTCTGATAAAGGGTGCCACCTCCCGATCCTCGTAAGGCGCACCTACTATCACGTCTCCCTTGCCATCTCCGTCTACGTCCTCAACCGAAGATACGGAGTACCCGAATTCACCGCTTTGCTCTTCGTTTGGAGACATTAACGTTCGCAGCAACACACCCGTCTTGCCCGAGAACAGATAGGCACGTCCCGCTCCTTGGGGACTTATCCCTGAACTTTCAAAGGCTGCACCAATGACAATGTCTTGGATGCCGTCTCCGTCTACATCCGGTACAGCCGAAGCACATATACCGGCCGACTGAATATCAGTTGGGGATCTCAATGTATACAATAGGGCGCCCGTTTTGCCTGAGTAAACGAATCCACATCCAGCGCTCGTCGGTCCCCCACTGCCCGAAGCATTGTCGGTTACAATTACATCGCCTACTCCATCTCCGTCGACGTCACCGATTGGTTTTAAGCCGAAGGTGCCGAAGCAAAAGGATGTCACCATGCTCGGGGGCCATAGAACCCTTGTCTCATAAGGCGAGCCAAGGTAGATGAACCCGCCAAATACAGTCTTGGTTGCAGTACTTGTAGAGACGGCGACCTCCACTGCGCCCGGAAAGCTCCCGGCGGGTGTGATTGCTGTAAGCGTCCTGGTGTCGAGCACCGTTACTGACGTACCGGCGATTCCGTTAAAAAGTACCGTCATCGGTTCCGCGAAATTAGACCCAGTAATTGTGACAAAAGTGTTGTCTGTCACAGGACCGGAATCCGGCGAAATTGAAGTGACTGCCAAAGCCGACTCATCAAAGTAGTTCGCAGTCGCAGTCTTGTTGCTGTTCATCGTTAGGTATCCAATGCCGCCGTTTTGGCCATCGACTCCGCTCCAGTCAATGAACGGTTTACCACCCGATGTAGACGGTGCGGTTAGCGCCACATATGCCATGTTGTCGTAACTGAGCGTGAAATCCGTCGTCCCATCGCTCTGCGCATTGCGGTCCGCCGGACTGGCAGTGACCGATACCCCACTGGTGCCGCTCGATTGAACATTCAGCGTTCTCGGCCTCTCTTCATAGACCGCCGTCGCGGTATAGTTTGTGAGCGTGGGGCATGGAATCGTATAAGATGCGGTGGTACTCGAACTGTACACATTTCCGGTCCAGCCCGTGAAAACAAAACTGCCGACAGTGGCAGGCGCAGTAAAGGTAACATGCGTGCCGCTACCGTAAAAGACGGAGAAGGGCGTCGTCCCGCTGCTCTGACCTTCAGCACTGGAAGGACTCAACACAATGGGAACACCGGAAACACCAGTGGAATTGAACGTGAAAGTCGGAAGCGCACCGGTTCCCTGAACGGCAAATTGGTAAGGACTGTGGTTGGCATCATTGCTAATGATACTAACTACCGCTTGCCTCAAACCACGAGTCTGGGGTGCAAACTCCACATAGAAACCAGTGCCGTTCTCCGGATACGTTGTGGGGAGTGAAGTGCTTGGTGGCTGCTGCGAAATACGAAATTCACTCGCCCCGCTGATTGCAACGGTGGGAGATCCCGTAAGCTGGAGAACAGAACCATCATCGCCATAGAGATTCTGTATCACGATGATGAGAGAATTCGGCATACCCACAGGAGTATCCCCGAAGTCCGTGCCATCAGCCGTGCTCGGGGTGCTGTCACCAAGAGCGATCTCGGGACCTTGACGACTTCCGCTTGTCACCACGATATTAGGTCGCACGGGCGGTGGTGTAACGGTGCCAGCCTGAGTAACCGTTACATTCTTTGGGCTTCCGGACGCACCATTGGCGATCACCTGAACAGTCCCAATTCGTTGACTCGATCCGGCGTTGGCATCGCACGTGCACTGAATTGTACCGGAATTGATTCCTATATTCGTGTTGGTAACGAAGTGCAACCAACCAGCATTGCTCGTTGCTGACCAGATCATGTCCCCCGTTCCGGTGTTGGAGACGTTGATATAGGCTAAGCCCGCCCCTGCTCCCACCGATTGACTGCTCGGGACAACACTGAGCTCAGGATACGTTGGCACGGTGATTTTTTCTAGGTAATACACGCCCGGTGTCGCCGGCTCCCCTTCAGCCGACCACGCCGGGTTGGGGGAAAGATTATCATATTTTATGTACCACCACTGGTAACCATTGTAAGGGTAAGGCCCCGCCATGACTGTTCCCATTTGCCCATCGCCCATCACAGCAATAGGAGCCGAATCAAAGTGAGGAGACCGCGCACGCAGACCAACACCGCCGGTGTAGCCCACTTGGACGCGATCATTCACCTGAAAACGCGTTGACGTTGGAGCATCGCTGTCAGGTATAAGAAGATCCTCATTGGAGGTCGTCTTTTCAGCTTCCGCAGACTTCCCTCCGCCAGTGACAGTCAGAATGTAATGAAGAACTCTATATCCCGCTTTTTGAATTGAGACGTCAACGGCAGTCCCTGCCGTGTACCACGGAACAATCCAGGACCCGTCGCCACCTGAAGTCAGCGTCTGCGGCGTGCTTCCTGCGGTCACGGTCACGTCCGCGTTCGGAATCCCGATGCATGCGCCATAGGTGCAAACGATACGTGGTGTGCCAGGGCTGCCGTCCAAGTAGATGTAGCCCAGCAATTCAGTGGTCCCGGTTCCCAGACTGAGGTCCCGTCCCTTCAAATCGATTTTGCTCCTGGTCTTAGGAGCGCCATCATATCCACCACCCCAGTCGTTATTCTGGTGGGTAGTAACGTTTGCCTCATTGAATGTAACCTGAGCCCCATTGACTTCCTCAACGAAGGCTACATGCCCTGCGTTCTTGAGAATACCGTCGTCAGAGTCTATATATGTGTAACTCCATACAGCAATGGAATTTGGCCAAGCCTCCTGGCCAGTCTGATAGGAACCGGCTTGGGCATTGCCATACCAATCCTGTGCGTTGCCCCAATGGGGGAGTGGCTGAATACCAAGTGGCACGAGCTTTTCCATCACCCGCCCCCAGCAAAATGCCGTACATTGCCCCCCATACCCATCGTTGAAGAACGGGTTCTCGCTGCAGTAAGCCGCCGGTAATAGGTCTCCGGACTCAGGATGTCCCACGCTCACGCCAGGCCAGGTTCCGCCGCTGGCTGGCTGGGCAATCAAACTCAAGACAAAAACAAGCCACAGCAAAACAGCCGCTTTGCGCCAAACCCCGGAGTAGTACGACAACTCACATAACATGGCTTTCCTCGGCATTGTATTCGTCATTCTTGATACCTCCTGGCGGTAGTGGGCCGCGGTTGGAACAAAAACAAGTTCATACGCTCTATCGTTTCGGGGGACGCTGATTTAGCCGCCCAATGAATCTTCACGAATCTTTTTCTTCTCTGTGATTTAGGCATGGCAAAGAGGCGGGAAAAACTAAGGAGCGCGGCAGACCGCGCTTGATGGAGGGACTTCCACATCCCGATCAAAGGACGCAGTGCAGACCGCGCTCCAAACGGAGCGCGTCTTGCACTTGCGCGAGCTTTGATCAAATAACGTGGAAGTTTTCCATCAACCCGCTCAAGGCTTGACGCCTAGAATCTGTTTCTAATTCTTTCCAATATTCTCCTTGTTTCTCATTACTTCACGACCATCGTACTACTTCTGCGTGGCCATTCACAACACGAGGCATCATGTTGCATCCCGCTCTTTTGGCAACCTGAAGGTTGAACTACGTACTTCAATCTCGCCTCCTTTAGGCGTCGGACTATCTCGCGCTGGCAACAGTCGCCTGTCCTTGTTCGGCTTGAACGCACAACGGGGCGAGAAGGGGATCCTGCATAACGACCTCATGCGTCTTTCGGCGCTTGTCTTCCCAACTCAATCCGCGATCTTCCGCGTCGATTTCGGTGCGTCGGCGGCGCATCCACTCGACGGCGTCAAAGGTCTTCTTCATCGCGCAACACCTCCTTGGGTGACCGGATTTCGATTCCTCGATAACCCATCTCGAGGCTAACCGCACTGAACAAACGTATTCTGCCCAAGTTCACAATGTGCTTGAAATTCCAGCTCACCAGTACGTCGGAACCGGACACGGTCGCCAAGGCAACATGCAATGCATCCGCACGGCTGCCCGGTCCCACGACCCGGTGCTCCAAATAGGCCTCGGCTAGTTCGTCGGCTTCCGCATTGTCGGCAATCGCGATACGGTGCGCCTCGGGGACTTCCTGCAAACGGCGGCGAACGGGTTCCGGCGCGCCCGCCAGTTCGCGCAACGTGTGCTCGGATATCCCCATGATATACGCGCCCGAAATAAACAGACGCCACAGCGACAGGCTGTCTTCGGAGAATTTCTCATCCTCACAACCGCCCACAACGGAAGCGTCCACATAAATCAACAAGTGTCTCATAGAGATTTTCTTTCTTCTACAATAACCCCGATATCGCTCTGCGTTTTGTCAATCATACCGGAATGGCATCGTTTTTCGCCTGCGCCGCGCGCGACGTGGAAGTTTTCTGTGGACCCGCTCAAGGCTTGACGCCTAGAATCTGTTTCTAATTCTTTCCGATGTTCTCCTTGTTCTCGTTACTTGGTGACCATCTTGATACTTCCTGGTTTCCGCTCACACCACCGCCACCGCCCTGTTGCTCGGGACGCTAATCCCCGCGCTGTTGATGGCGACGATGAGATACTTGATTCTGGATGGAAGCATGCCCGCAGGCGATTCCATCCAGTTAGACACCACGAGCAAATAAAGGTTCGGGAAATCTTGGGCGCATCGTCTTGATGAGCCATCTCGATTTCGCGCTGCCCTGACACGTTCGCGAGTAGTGCAAATCTCCCATACGAGTCAAAAGGGCGTTTGCCGCAGAATCCACTGTGAAATGGAGTCTCTCCCCCAACCCGCATATTGTTCATTGTCGTTACCCTTCGATGACTCGTTTGCGCGGCAACTTTTAGTCTTGCAGGATCGTCTACTCACTCAACCCAATAAAACACTGCTCCCTCGATACGTCAGAATGCAAATTCGCGATCCTGACACTTGCGGAGAGTGGAAACCGTCCCCAATCCGCCTGGCCATTCACAATACGGCCCATCACCCGAGTCAGGCGCGGGGCGGATGCCTTCTTATTTTGCGGCTTTCTGGGTTGCCGTTCGGCGCTTGGCCCGGGGAACGGTCAGGGGCGGAGGTCCGGCCATGCGTTCGGGGTGCTTCTTCTCGTTCTCTTGCATACGCTGAAATATCTTGTGAATGTCGTAGTCCATCTCTCGCGCAGACTCGTCTTTCATGCGATGAACTTCACGCAAAATCGGATCGCTGTGCATTTTCTATTCTCCAAATAGTTCCTCAGGCGTGCATACCTGGGGGGTGAACCATCCTTGTTTCTCATTCAGGTTTCGTAATCGTTGGAGGACAAAGGCGTTTGCCAGATGTTTGAAATTCCACGTGCATAGCAATTCTGTCCGGTAGACACTCGCGAACGCCAAATGGATCGCATCGTCAGGCGTTTTGGCGGGCACGATATGCTCCTGAAGATACCGATCCGTCAATAGTAACACTTCGGGCGTGCTTAAAAGCAGAGGGAATTGGCCAAGAAACTCGATGCGTTTTTTTGCGGCGGTCGGATCGCCGCGTTTGGCCTCGTCAAAGACAGTTTCCGAGACGAACACGGCGAAGCGTGCATGATCGCGGCGCCACCAAGCACGGGTAATTTCCTGCCTCGTCTTTGCTATCGTATCGCGCGAGGGCGCCCCGAACAAGTAGCTGGGGATCGTCGTTTCCATGTAGAGGGTTGGCTTATCCATATCCAAGTTCTCTGATCCAAAACGGAGTTCGTCTCGCACTTGCGCAGTTCTTTGTTCATCAAACGTGGAAGTTTTCTGTAACCCGCTCAAGGCTTGACGCCTAGAATCTGTCTCTTTCCGTATTCTGAAAATCTCCTTGTTCTCGTTACTTCACGGCCATTCTAATGCGTTGGAACATCGGATGCAACACTACGCATTCGTTCGATTGCGAACCGCGAGCAGAGATTGTAGACTGGACGCCAGGCTCGATACCGCAGGAGGTGTGTATCATGATGGGCATGGTTCGTATCGTTGTTGTCATGCTGGCGATTTGTATTGCACTGGGCGCGTGGGCGCAGGAGGGTGCGAAGGATATGAAGACGCAGACGTTCATGGCGGGATTCGCGCGGACGGATATCACGGCGGCGGTGGGCTGCGAGATGCCCGGCGGCTTCGACAAGAACTTCGCGAAAGCGGTGCACGATCCGTTGTATGTCGAGGCGGCCGTGTTGATGAACGGCGGAGTGGGCATGGCAGTCGTCGGCATGGATACGATCATGACGCCCGCCGATGTCGTGGCCAACGCGCGCGAACAGGTCGAGGCCAAGACGGGCATCCCGCGCGCCAACATCCTGATCGCGGCGAGCCATACGCACAACGGTGGCCCCATTATCGAATGTTTCGGCGTCGAGAGCGATCCGGCCTACGGCGTCTTGGTGACGCAGCGTATCGTCGAGGCCGTCGTGCAGGCGCATGCGAAGGCCGTCGAAGCGCGCATCGGCCTCGGCGTCGGGCACGAAGACTCGGTGGGATTCAATCGGCGCTTCAAGATGAAGGACGGCTCCGTGAAGACGCATCCCGGCAAGATGAACCCCGAAATCATCGAACCCGCAGGTCCAATCGACCCGGATGTCGGCGTCATCGCGGTACAGTCTATCGAGGGCGAGTTGCTCGGCTGCATTGTGAACTACGCGCTGCACGGCACCGTCATCGGCGGTTCGGAACTATCCGCCGACTGGCCCTGTTACTTACGCAAGACGATTCGCGGCGCGTTGGGCAATGAAAACCTCGGCGTCGTGTTTCTGAACGGCGCGTGCGGCGACGTGACGCAGGTCGACAACCGCAATGCACGCCCATCCGAGTTCGGCGAGGCGTGGTCGAAGCGCGTCGGCACGACCGTCGGCGCGGAAGTGCTCAAGGTTCTGGCGCGCGCGGAATTTACGGCGGACGCGCCGCTCGCCGTCGCGACGGAAACGCTGGCTTTGCCCATTCGCGACCTCGCCGGTTCGGACGAAGAATTGCTTGCGCGCGAAACGCCCGCCGTCGGCCTCGGCTCCGCGCAGACGGACATCTATCTCAAGGAAGCGCGCCTCGTGCGCGAGATGAAAGCAATATCGCCTACAGTCCCCGTCGAAGTGCAAGCGCTACGCATCGGGCCCGTAGCAATCGTATCGAACACGACCGAATACTTCTGCGCGCTCGGGCTGTCCATCAAACAAGGTTCACCGATCAAGCCCACGTTCGTCGTCGAACTCGCCAACGGTTACAACGGCTACTCGCCCACCGCCGACGCCTTCCAAGGCGGCGGCTACGAGATTCGTACCGCGCGCAGCAGCTACCTGGCACCCGGTTCCGGCGAACGCATTGCGGAAGTATCTATACAACTGTTGAAGGAACTGCACTGAAGTCAGGAGTCAGGAGTCGGAATGGTAGTCAGCGATTGCAGCATTCTGAATTCTAACTACCTTGTTTGGGATGAAGGCATGCGAAAACTCATCACACGATCGAATGCATTGAGGGCCGCCGACCTCCTGATATTTGCGCTATTCGCCGCGCAAATACTGCTCTTCCTCGGGTTCGGCTTCGAAGATGCCGACATCTGCAATCGTTGCGCCCGGAATTTCGTGCGGGGAGCCGGGTTGGTCTACACGCCGGGAGAATGGGTTGACAGCGTCAGCAATCTCTCATGGACCCTTTTGCTGGCTGGAATGTACCGCCTGGGATTCGAACTCCACTGGGCGGACCGGTTTCTGGTCGTTGTCTCGTCCCTGTTGTTTTGGGGTGTGTTCCGCAAAGTCTCGCTGAACCTTTTCGGGCGTCAACGGTGGCTGTCACGGCTTCCCTTGCTGGGCCTTGTCTGCGCTACGCATTTGCCCGCCAGTTTTGGAAACTTGCTCGAAGGCCCAGGCGTGGCCTTGACGGTAACAGTGCTGGTATGGGGCATGACGGCACGCAACTGGGGGCTGATGGCGGTGGCCGGGATAGCGTTTATGCCGTTGCGCCCCGAAGGCCCCATTTTCGCAGTCGCTGCCGGAGCGTGGTTAATGTTCGAGGCATGGCGGCATCGTACGTCGTGGACGTCCGTATGGAAATACATGGCCTTTACCGAATGCGCCCTGGTACTGCTTCTTCTGTTTCGATTCTGGTATTACGGGGACATTGTACCCAATACGGTTCGCGCCAAAGGCCCTGGCATCGACGCGGGGAGCTTCCCTTTGAATGCCGCCGGAATTGGATACATAACTGGTTATCTGCGTTACGCCGGTCCGGGGCTGCTATTGCTTCCCCTGCTTGCCTTGCTGAACAAGACATACCGGCCCATTGTCGCGGGATGCCTGGCATTGGCGCTGCTGAACATGGGTGCGACGGGGGCGCGTGGCGATTGGATGCTCCAGTATCGTTTGCTTACTCCATATCTGCCCCTGCTGCTGATATCGGCCGTGGCGGGAATCGCCGCTATGGAGCGATGGCCACGCCTCTTGAGGTGGGCCGGGGTAGCGCTCTTCGGCTTCTCCCTCGGGGGCATGTGTATTCCATCCGTTATCTTGAAGGCAGAGAAAGAATTCCACAAAGAGTTTCTGCGCCCGGTGTTTGTACAAGATCCGCGGCACTACATCGCACAAAACGCAATTGGGCCGTCCTTGACCAATCTTGATTTGGCATGGCCGGACGACTTGTTCGTCATTGACCTGGGCGGCGGATATGGATGGTTGCTGGACGGAGTGCCGGCGATCGAGATCTCAGGCCTGACGGATCGGAACATGAATTCGACATGGCCCGGACTGCAAGAACGCTGGCTGGGTGGCGTCCACAATTGGCGGGCCGCATTGGATAAGAACCCCACCGGTTTTGTGTTCCTTGACAGCTTGAATTGGTGTATCCAGGAGATGCTGCGACTTCCGGCGACGGTCGAGCCCCTTTCCCATCATGTCGCGTTTCGTGGCAGAAACAGTACGATTCGTGAGATGGTTTTGCGAGAAGATCGCGAGGTGGCAACCTTGTTCGTCAAGAATTTCGGCGACTTCTGTCCTGTCTCCGATTACAGCGCGGAAATGGCAACGAAACAGCCGGGGGCCATCGATAACCTCACGCCATGGCAGCATACGCCTTGGGAATACAAGAGTGCGTCGTTTCCCAACGAATGGCGTGCATGGGGCTCCGTCGAGCGTGTCAGCGCCGCGATTGCGGTGGATACTGGTAACGCAACGATTCGCCGCCCGCTTCGAGACGCGGCGCCGCTCGTGTTGATACTGGGTATCGGAAACAACGAGCGCCTGACCACCCCGTTGCGCGTCTATGCGGAGTCCGCCGGCAGTCGAAAACTCCTGAACACGCTATATCTGTCTGGCAACGATACGGGAAGTTTCATCACGTGCGCCAGCAGTATCGAAGGCGCGGAACTCCAGGGCGCATCGACGCTGGCGCTCGAATTGGATGCCAATGTCCCTGGAACATTGCTGGTGGGTGCGTACCGGTGGACCGGCGCCAAGCTGCCCGTATTGCCTTCGGAGTACGTTCGCGCAAGCTGGAATCAAGCCGTCCACTATCACGTCAAGACAGACAATCCCCTTGGCCGGACAATTGCCGAGGCGGGATTGGCAGCGTTCGAGGCGTCCGCTACGGCCAACGTTGACGAGGAATTGGTCCGCAAACAAGAACTCTTTCAAGGCGCACTGGTCTTGCGCGACATCGTGCGAAAGGATCCCGGCAATGTAGCCGCATGTGACAAACTGGATGCCTATTATATCTCCATAAGTGACAACCCGTCGCGCTGCTCCGAATGGAGCGCGATGACGCAACGTTTCTCATCCATTCCGGAAGTTTGGCTTCGTTTGGCGCAGGCCCGGCTGGAAAAAGGCGACAGGGCCGCCGGATTGGACGCCGCCAA
>CAIYET010000570.1 GCA_903925285.1 Candidatus Hydrogenedentota bacterium
CATTGGACGATGTCGTACGGTATTTCGCCGAAGGCAACGAGAACCGTTTCTGGAAGGCCCTGGACGAGGCCCTTTCCCGTGGCCCGGAGATGGAAGCCCGGAAACGCCTAAGCGCCCTGATATCCTTTCATGCGAAACGGAAGACGTATCCGGCCGGCGCCGGCGCGAAACTTCATTCACTGCTGGCTTCGTTACCCCCATCGAAACGCCGCGCTCACCGCGGTTCTCCGTTAATCTCACTAACGGATTGTACCCGTGTAAGCCGCTATGCAAAAGAGGCCGATCACCAGGACGTGGTCCTACTGCACACGGCCAGCTTAGGCAAGCTGCCTGCCATGTTATCTCCCGCCGGAAGCGCCATCGGACCCGCGGCGGCAACCACGGGACACGCCGCCGCGAACATGTTCCTTACCCAACTGAGTGGTGAGTACCTCGCTGCAACCGTGGGCACGCCCATTGATGAAGCACGCGAGCGTTTCGAATTGGATAGCTTTCAGGTGAATTCGTATGACGATTTCATCGGAATCGTAACTTCGCTCTACGCGCGATTGGAGCACGGCAACGGAGCGATGATAAACATGGACCCGCAACACCTCGCGGCGGAAGCATTAGCGTTGTTGGAGCGGGCGTTCACACGGGAAGGCGGGATAGACGGGGCAATTTCAGAAGCCTGCCAGCCTACCCGGCTCGGCGGCATACGGCACGTCCTCAATGTCGTTACGGATCAATTCAAAGCAGAAGCGATAGAAAAACGCGTGCTTCTTACGATCAAGACCGCCATTGATCCCCGGCACTATGAAGAGAAACTCGCCTTTATCCAAACATTCCTGGCACGGTTTCGCCCCTTTCTCCCACGGGAGATTACGGATAAGCCTGCCGAATTTTACGCCCAAGATTGGGAAACGCTCGCGCGCGCCTATGCACATTCATTAGATGCGGTCAAAGCCGTACTAAGACGGCTATAACGATAGGAGATGTGAGTTATGTCGATTGAAGCGTTGTTGTCCGAATTGTCAGAAGTAATAATTGCACGGCGGGTGGCCATCCTGCACGACGAGGCGCGGCTTGCGTATCGCTTGCGCGCCAATACTGTAAAGACCTGGCCGGAGTTCGAGGAGATCATTACCGATTACGTCCAGCACCACTACGCCCGGTGCGTCACTGGCGGGGGCCGTATCGACCGCTCGCAAGCAGCCGGCCGGGCCAAGGAGATCATCAACCAGGCGTATCACCGCCAGGGAGGAGACACGCGATCTGCGTTCCGTGATTGTCAGGAAGGGGTCAACGGTGGCCTTCGCGGAATTTTGGATATTCTGTGCGATAGCATAAAAGAGGAGGCAGTACAGTATTACAGCCGTTCCGTGTTTGACCGCTATTTGCCTCCGGACAACTGGCCTCGCCAGAAAGAGATGGTGGCGCAATTTATCCGCCACTGTGGCGTAGCCTTGCCCGGTATTGATCCGAGCGACCCAGGCCGTTATGCCCGTGACATTGAACCCTTGATCTCGGCATTCGTCCGCAGCCTGAAACAGACCTCCACGATTTTCCGTAAGCTCTAGGAGAGAAAAACCATGGCAACAAAACTCGACATCTTGCTTAACGAGATTGCGCCGGCTCGCACACTCGATGCCGTGCAACAGAGGGTGGATCAAGCCGTCAACTCGTTTCATGTTCAGAGCGGATACATTAAGGACCATCAGCGCTTTGAGGAAACGATGATACGTCTGTTCGTGTTCATTGAATGCGCGATACTCGGGATGCCTTTGCGCGCCGTTCATCCGGCCATGGATGGGTCGCGGTGCCGCGAAATGCTTACCCGCGCTTATGGTCCAGAGGGTGTGTATTTCGCCACCCAGAAAGCCCTTTGCGGTCATGATGGGGGGCTTCGCTCCGTCATCCGCGACTTGGCCAGTGAAATGGTTTCGGAATACGCCGGGAACACAATCGGCGCGCGTGTGCACGCATTTTGGAACAGCCTGACGTTCGACGAGAAAC
>CAIYET010000571.1 GCA_903925285.1 Candidatus Hydrogenedentota bacterium
CGGTGGGTTCCGCTTCGCTGCACCCACCCTACGCGCCGCCCGAAACAGGCGAATGGAACACGTTTCACGGCGATAACGCGTTGCGTGGCGTGGCCGACGCTTCCTTCCCGGATCGAATCGAGGTCTTGTGGCGTTTCAAGACGCGCGCGCCCGTCGAGCAGGCGCCCGTCATATCGCAAGGGCGCATCGTGGTCGCCACGGCGCGCGGCGAAATCATCGCGGCGAATCTTGACGGAAAAGAAATCTGGTCCAGGGAATTGTTCACGGGCGAGGTTGCGAACGGCGAACCCGTGCGCAGGCGGATCGAGGCGCCAATCGCCTGTTTCGAGGGAATTGTATTCGTGGGCTGCGACGAAGGCGTGCTGTTCGCGATGGACGCCGGTTCGGGGCGCGACCTCTGGCAACTCAAGTTGGACGGACCCGTCCGTAGCGCACCGAACTATGCCGCCGGGCGGGTCTACGTCATCGAGCGTGCCAACGGCGTCCTGGTCTGCGTGGACGCGAAATCCGGCGCCGTACTCGGACGCGGCGAAGACGTCGGGCGTAGCGACGCGCCGCCGTCGGTCTCGCCCGACGCGGTCGTATACGGGAGTTGCGCATGCGCGCTGCACGTCTGCTCGCCCAACGACGCGAAACGTTTGCGCGACATTAAATTCGACGCTGACTCGCAAGTCGCCGGCGGCGTCGCATTGACAGAGGGCCATGTCGTTTCCGGATGCCGGAGTGGAAAAGTCATCGAAGCGGATATCAAGACCGGCGCGGTGGTCTGGACGAACGAGCAGGGCAGCGCGGAGGTGTTCGCGACGCCCGCCGTGAACGCGCAATGGGTCATCGCCTGCTGCTACGATGGATTTGTCAACGCAATCGACCGCCATACAGGCAAGACGCGCTGGCGTTACGATACGAAAGGCATGCCGCTCTCGCCAGTCATCGCGGGCGACAAAGTAATCGTGTCCGTCGACGGCGAACTTTTTTTCCTGCGGCTGGCCGACGGCTCAAAAGTCTGGTCGCTCAAGATCGGCGATCAAATCACCGAACCCGCCGTCACCCAACAGCGTATCTATGTCGGCAGCGAAGACGGGACCGTAATCTGCCTTGCCGCACCGGGGCCGTAATTCCCTGAATGCCCGGTTCCAAAGACCTTAACCGTTCACAACCCACCGCCGCTTGACGTGTATGCATAAAACGTGCATACTTATATGCATGAGAACAACGCTCCACATCGACGATGCCATCCTCTTGCAGGCATCCAAGCTGACCGGGGTGACGGAAAAGACCGCGCTGGTCAGGATGGGCCTTGAAGCGTTGGTCGCGCGGGCCAGTGCGGTGCGGTTGGCGGCGCTGGGTGGAACGGAGAAGTCGCTTAAGCCCGTGCCGCGCCGCAGGAACCTCTGAGATGGTCTTGGTCGACACGTCCGTGTGGATTGACGATCTCAGAAACGGCAACAAGCGATTGCGGAACTTTCTGCTCGACGAAGAAGTGGTATGCCATCCGTTTATCGTGGGTGAACTTGCATGCGGCTGCCTGAAAAATCGTGCGGAGATCCTTTCCCTACTGCGCGCGCTGCCGTCCGCACGGAAGGCGGAAGACGGCGAGATCCTCCTTTTCATCGAGCGCTGCAATCTCGCGGGACAAGGTATCGGCTTGGTCGACGTCCATCTACTCGCGTCGGCGCGCCTTACCGGCATTTCTCTCTGGACGTTGGACGCAAGGCTTGCACGAGTAGCCGTGAATCTTGGCCTCGGCTTGGCGTGATCGCGAGTTCTCGCAAGAAACCTGAGGGCACAGCCATTTATGATTCCTGACTTTTGAATTCCTTTTGAAAGCATATGAACGCCTTCGAGAAATACTTTGCGCGGCATACGGACCTCGATCGCTGGCTGTTGGTGGCTGGCAACCTAACTGGCGTCGAACAGGCCGTCGTGATTCCTGTGCTTGCCGAACGCGACTCACTGTTCATGACGCTGGACAGTCTGGCGCGCAATGACGAGTTCGAGCGGCGTCGCACGCTGGTGGTATGCGTCGTGAACAATCGATGCGGTGCGGACGGCTCGGCTGAAAACCAGGAGACGCTCGAGCGACTGAAGCCACTTGTCGCGAACCACGGCGCATTGCGCATCGGGTATATCGACGCGAGTTCGCAAGGTTGCGAATTTGCCGAGGACGAAGGCGTCGGTTTGGCGCGCAAGCTTGGCATGGACTGGGCGCTGAGCATTCTCTCGCGCAATGCGTGCACGCGCGGGGCGCTCATTTGCCTCGATGGCGACACGCTGGTTCAGCCCAACTATCTTGGTTCCGTTCGCAAGACGTTATCGGCGCAGAAGGCGTGGGCTGCCGTCATCGACTATGCGCATCCGCTCGAGATCGATAAGGCTGTAGACTGTAGGAAGTGCGATCCTACAGCCTACAGCCTACAGCCTAAAGCCTACAGCCTTAACATGGCTATCGTTTGTTACGAATGTTTCCTGCGTTATCACGTCATGGGCTTGCGTTTGGCCGGTTCACCGTACGCTTTTCATACGATCGGTTCGGCGATGGCGTGCCGCGCGGACGCGTATGTCGCGGTGTCGGGCATGAAACCGCGCCTGGCGGGCGAGGACTTTTATTTTTTGCAGGCGCTCGCGAAGACGGGGCCGGTCGCTTTGATCCACGACACGACGGTGTATCCGTCCGCGCGCGAGTCGGAGCGCGTGCCGTTCGGAACCGGCGCACGTGTCCGGCGTCACTTGGCCGGAATCGAGAACGAGTACCTCTTGTATGACCCACGCTGTTACGAGTTTTTGCGCGACTGGTTTCGAGTCGTCGAGCAACAGCCCGATGCCGAGGCCGAGGCGTTACTCGAGCAAGCCGGGCCGTTGCGCGATTTCCTGGCGGCCCAAGGTTTCGCGGACACGTGGCCGCGCCTGCAAAAGAACAGCCGTGACGCGAAGCAACTCATCGCGCAGTTTCACCGTTGGTTCGACGGGTTTCGCACGATCAAATGCCTGCACTACCTGCGTGACAACGGATACCCACCGGTGGCATCGTTCGATGCAATTGCATCTGTGTTATCGTCGATGGGCATGCATGCGCCGGAACTTGGCCCCGGTATCGAACATGACCTCGACCGGCAGAAAGCGCTATTATGGCGTCTGCGCGATTGGGCGGCGACGGACACCGGACCACGAGGCGTTCAAGGAACTTGAAGGATGAAGGATGAAGGATGAAGGATGAAACATTGGATACGCAAAGGAAAACTCTTATGAACGAAACGAGGCCGTCTTCTTTTTCATCCTTCATCCTTCATCCTTCATCCTTACATGGAATTGGATTGGCAATGGCGCTCGGCACGGTGCTGCTGTGCATGGGTTGCGCGACGGAAACGGGACGAGGAGTACACATGAAGAACGAAGCGACGGCAACGGGATTCATCAACAAGGTCATGACGGTGAATGGCGTCGAGCGGCGATACATGGTTTACGTGCCGCACGATTACACGCCGGATAAAGCGTGGCCGCTGGTCCTGTTTCTGCATGGCGCGGGCGAACGGGGCGACGACGGCTTGTTGCAGAGCGACGTGGGCCTCGGCCACGCCATCCGAAAGAACCCGGAACGGTTCCCGTGCCTGGTCGTCATGCCGCAGTGCCCGAAAGAAGTCTGGTGGCATCAAGTGCCAGAGCACATGGATACCGTTCTGGCAGATGTATTAAAGGCTTACAATGTCGACCCGGCGCGCGTTTATCTGACGGGCATTTCGATGGGCGGATTCGGGACTTGGATTTACGGCGCGGCGCATACCGACATCTTCGCGGCATTCATGCCGATCTGCGGCGGCGGCAATCCAGCCGATGCGGCGAAACTCGCGACGCGTCCTATATGGGCGTTTCACGGCGCCGACGACAGTTCGGTCCCTCCATCGAAATCGCGCGAGATGGTCGAGGCGGTACGCAACGCGAAGGGCAATATCCAGTACACCGAGTTTCCGGGAATCAATCACAATTCGTGGGACAGCGCTTACGGCGATGCAAACGCGATAGCGTGGTTGCTCGAACAGCACAAGTAGCAAACGCGATACGAATTATGAATTATGAATTATGAATGTCGAACGGCAAACGACGTTCGCGCATATCCATTCCTAATTCCTAATTCCTAATTCAGTAACGACAAGTTGGTCTGTCGGGAGTAGATGGAGGAAGTATGGTGCGCACGGGATTGGTCTTCGACGAAGACATGGTTTTGCACGACACGGGGTCACATCATCCTGAACGTCCGGCGCGGCTCGAGGCGATCATGGAGGCTTTCGACGAGGCGGACGTCGACTTGCCTCGTATTCCGATCGCGTTGGCGACGGAGGAGGATATCCTCCGCGTACACACGCCTGAACACCTCGAAGAAATCCGCGAAACGTGCCTGCAAGGGTTCGATTATCACGACCTGGACACACCGATGGGCACGGCGTCATGGCGCGCGGCGCTCCTCGCGGCGGGCGGAACGATTTCGGCCTGCAAGGCGGTGCTCGACGGCACGTTCGACAACGCGTTCTGCGCGGTACGTCCGCCGGGCCATCACGCCGAATGCGACCGCGCAATGGGATTTTGCCTGTTCAACAACATCGCGATCGCCGCGCGCTGGCTGCAAGCGAACGCGGGCCTGAAGCGTATCGCGATCCTCGACTGGGACGTGCATCACGGCAATGGCACGCAGCAGGCGTTTTTCGACGATCCGGCGGTCCTTTTCGTCAGCCTGCATCAACATCCGCATTTTCCCGGCACGGGCTGGCCCTTCGAGCGCGGCGCAAACAACACGACGATCAATATTCAAATGCCGCGCGGCAGCGGTCCGGCGCAATGGCTCGACGCGCTCGATACGAAAGCAATACCCGCCATCGAGCAATTCGATCCCGAATTCTTGCTTATATCGGCGGGATTCGATGCGCATCACCTTGATCCGCTTGGGGGACAGGATCTCGACGAGGCATCATTTGCGGAAATGACGCGCCGAGTCGTGGGGCTTGCGGGCGGCAACGTGGTATCGGTTCTTGAAGGGGGCTATCATCTCGAGGCGCTCGGCGCGTCCGCCGTGGCCCATGTCAAAGCCCTACAAGGGCGATTGTAGATTGTAGATTGTAGATTGGAAATATTCTGCAATCCGCAATCTACAATCTAAATTACTCCTCGATGTCGCCTTGCGGATAGGAGCCGAGGACTTTAAGTTCGGCGCAATATTCGCCGACTTGTTCGAGAACGCCGGCAATCTTGGGCTCGTCGATGTGGCCGAGCAGATCGATGAAGAAGACGTATTCCCATGCCTTCTTGCGCGAAGGGCGGGACTCGATCCGCGTGAGATTGACATCCGCGTTGTGGAACGGGGTGAGTAACGAATACAGAGCGCCCGGACGATCCTTACTCGAGATGAGGATCGAGGTTTTATCCTTACCGGTCGGTTTTGCGAACTGGTGGCCCATCACGAAGAAGCGCGTATAGTTGTTCGGCGAGTCTTCGATCGAGGAGACGCGGATATCGATGTTGTACGTTTTGGCCGCGAGCGCGCTGGCCACGGCGGCGGCCCCTTCCTCCTGCGCTGCGATGCGCGCAGCTTCGGCGGTGCTCGATACGGCGACGAGCTTGGCGTTTGGCAGATTCACGCGTAGCCAGTTTCGGCACTGAACCAGCGCATTGTCCTTCGAATAGACGCACTCGATACGGTCCATCGGACAGTTGGCGAGCAGGTTCGTGCAAATGTGCAGCAGGATCTCGTTGACAATTTTCAAGTCGGACGAGATGAAGCGGTCGAGCGTATCGTACACCCCCCCGCCCATCGAGCTTTCGACCGGCACGACGCCGTAGTCGATCCGTTTTCGCTCGACTTCCGTAAAGATGTCGGCAACGGTCGCGAGCGGGTGATAATCGGCCGTTACGCCGAACACGCGCAACGCGGCCATATGGCTGAACGTGTCGCTCGGACCGAGAAAGGCGACCGAGATATTCTTTTCGAGCGACCGGATGGCGCTCATCACCTCGCGGTAGATCGCCTTGATGGCGGTGTCGGGTAGCGGCCCCTTGTTGAGGCCGCGCAACCGGTCGAACACCGCCTTTTCGCGTTCAGGGACATAGTACGCTGCTTGCGTGGAACGCTTGATGTCGGCGATGCCGAGTGCGCATTTCGCGCGTTCGCTCAGGAGTTCGAGAATACGCGAATCCAACCCGTCGATCGCGCCCCTCAGTTCATCGAGTGTCACCGTTTTTTCTCCTCGATAATTTCCAAATGGGCCACGCTGACCATGAACGTGCTAACCCGGCCCGTATGGAACCGTACCTTCGCCTTCAGATTCTTCCCTGTGCCCGACGTGGATTCGACACGACCCGAGCCAAACTTCGGATGGCGGACCACCGTGCCCATCCGCATGACGCCAGCAGGTTCGGTTTCGTCGAAAACGGACCCAAAAGTGCCGCGCTTGAACTTCGTATCCCGTTCAACGACCGCCGCAGTCCCGGCCCGCCGCAACTCTTCCTTGCGCATGACCTGCAACGCGTCGGGCGGGATCTCGCCCACAAACCGCGATACCTCGCGCGTGTCGGATTCGCCATAGATAACCCGTTTCCGCGCGGCCGCGAGCGTCAACCGTTTCCGTGCCCGCGTCATCGCGACGTAACAGAGCCGACGTTCCTCTTCGACGCCATTTTTGGAGTCCTTCGAGAACGCGTGGGGCAGCAATCCTTCCTCCAACCCTACCAGGTAAACGGAATCGAACTCAAGACCCTTCGCGGCGTGGCACGTCATCAATGCCACACGCGGCACCGCCGGATCATAACTATCCAAGTCCGACGCCAGTGCCGTCTGCTGCAAAAACTCGACCAGACCGCCCACCGCGCGGCCGTCGAACGTCTTGCACGACGCGAGGAATTCGTCCACGATTTCGAGACGGTCGCGCATGTCCTTTTCGTCGCTGTGTTCGACGAACGCGCGGTACTTGATGCGCTCGATGATTTGCTCCGTCAGCGGCAAGACTGCGCTCTCCGCGGCGCCGTGTGCCAAGTCGTCGATCAGGTGGACGAATTCGAGCGCCGCCGTCCGCGCACGCGCCTGCAACGTCTGGTCGCGCTCGATATCGCGCAACACCTCGAACATCGGAACGCCTCGTTGCGCAGCATACGCCTCGACATGTTCGAGCGTGGTGGCGCCAATTCCGCGCGGCGGCGTGTTGATGGCCCGTCGCAACGATTCGTCGTCCGCCGGATTCACCAGCAGCCGCAGATAGGCGAGTAAATCCTTGACTTCCTTGCGCCCGTAGAACTGGACGCTTCCGATGACGATGTATGGGATCGACGCGGCGCGCAGTTCGTCTTCGAGCAGCCGCTGCTGGCCATTCGTACGATAGAGCACCGCCGTCGAACCGGGCGCGGCCTTATGCGCTGCGATATCTTTCGCGACGAATCGCGCCTCGTCGTCGCCGTCCTCGGCCTGGTATAGCCGCACCGGCTCACCCGATTCCTGCCGTGTCCACAACGTCTTGCCGAGCCGGTTCTCATTGTTGACGACCACAGCGTTTGCCGTATCGAGGATCGGCATCGTACTGCGATAATTTTGTTCGAGACGGTAGATGCCCGCACCCGGGAAGTCCTTGTCGAATTCGAGAATGTTGCGGATATCCGCCCCGCGCCACGAATAAATGCTCTGATCCTCGTCGCCTACGGCAAACAAGTTGCCGCCATCCCCGGCAAGACACTTCGCGAGGCGGAACTGCGCCCGATTCGTGTCCTGATACTCATCGACCAGGACATAGCGAAACCGGCGACGATACCTCGCGCATACATCGGCGTTGCCTTCGAGCAGACGGACGGGCAGCACGAGCAAATCGTCGAAATCAACCGACGACGCCCGCAACAACGCCTCGTGATACCGCAGCCACAATACACGGTACGTCTCATCCTCGTCCGTCGCACACACTTCGGCCATGTCCGGTTCGTCGACGTCTTGCTTGAGACGGCTGATCCACTGCAACGCTTCGCGCGGCGTAACCCGCGCATATTGGCCCGGCAGGTGTTTGAGCAGCCGCTTCATCAGCGAGAGTTGATCCGCGTCGTCGAATACCGTGAATACGCGTGGACGACCGAGCCGCTCGATTTCGCGCCGCAACAGGTACAGGCCGAAGGCGTGAAATGTGCCAACCCACGACGCCCCGCGGTCGGCGCCGAGCCGCGCCGCAACCCGGTCCTTCATTTCGCCGGCGGCCCGATTCGTAAACGTTACCGCGAGGATATGGCGCGGATCCACGCCACGTTCCTCGACGAGCCACACGATCCGCTCGATGATGACGCGGGTCTTGCCCGAACCGGCCCCCGCCAAGACCAATGCGGGACCGTCCGGCGCCGCAACGGCCAGCCGTTGTGCCTCGTTCAACAACCCAAAATTACTCGTCGACGACGATTGCATGGCGATAGCCTTCTCGCGCGATACCGTGGAATCCATACCGTTTCGACTGCTCCGTTCCCAATAGGACGGCATGGTAACACACGCATCCGCCAAACGCGAAGGCCAAAAGAAGGATAAAACTTGTTGACTCCAAATGCGCGCAGGGTGGATAATCATGCTGGTCGTGTCAGGTAGGGCGCGCAGAAGCGTTGATAGACCGACGTAACGTGACGTGGAGGTAGTAATCATGGCAAGGCAGTTGAAGTGTGCGAGGCGATGGTTGAGCTTAGGATTGGTCGCGGTGGCATGCACGCTGTTGGTACTGGACGCGAGCGCGGCAACCAAGCCAAGACGTATCTTGCTGGTGGGCGACAGTTGGCCGTACTTCATGTGGGGTGGCGCGCCTTTCTGGAATGGCTGTGCGGCGCAAGACGGTCTGGATCAGGCCGGCTACTCGAAGTGGGCCGTCTACGGCGGCGACACGGCGGTGCCGATGTCGATGGCGCGCGAATGGCGCGACAATCTCGGGCATGTTTACCAAGGCCACGCGTCGTTCTTGCTGGATATCATCCGCGCCGAGTTGGTGAACAATCCAACCCTCGATATCGCCCACGTCAGTCTCGGCGGCAACGACATCGGGCGCGGCTACTATAACGATGTTATGCCGCAACAAATTCGTTTCACGGGCACGGCGACAAGCGGAACTTTCACGCTGCATTTCGAGGGCCAAGAAACGGCAGCGCTCCCGTACAATGCGACTGCGGCGCAAATCCAGGCGGCCATGGTATTGCTGCCCAACATCGGTGCAGGCAAGATTCAGGTTACGGGACCGGATGGCGGCCCCTACATGTGCGTGTTCGACCAGGCGATCGTCGGGTTCATCGGCGAGGCTACGAAAGACAACAACATCTCGGTGTCGAGTTCGCTGGTCGGGGGCGGCGTAATGGTCGACGAGTCGCATCACGGTTGGCAGCAGTCGTGGGGGACCGATTCGGCCTACGAAAAACTCTTCTTCGATGCGGTCTGTTTCGGTATCGAGAAGGTGATCCGAACACTCCTGGATGTCCGGCCCGATATCCGCGTCGCATTGTGCGATTACGACTATCTGCGCATTGACTGGGGTGGCGCGACGGAACTAGAGACCCGTATTACCGGGATGCGCCTCGGCATGGAGAAGTTCCGCCTGACCCAGCGCATTTCCGCCATGCCGGAATACCTCAATCGGTGCTTTTATATTGCGCCCGCCGGCCTCATGCAGTACGTGTTCGGTCTGTATTCGCGGTACAAGTACTGTGCCGTCGGAGTTGGCGATCCGCTTGATCCATGTACCGATGCCGGGCCTGCACCGGGCGCGGTTCAGCTCTACGGCCCCATGGGTACTGCGGGCACCGCTGGCGCCATCGAGCGTCCGAAAAGCAACCTCGTGAAGTGGGGGATAACGGAACCCATGATAGGCGGAAATATCGATCCGCCCGTTGACTACTATCCGGATGACCGTCCAGACCCCAATGCCCCCAACAGTTCGCCGCACCAGTGTGACATTAGTCCTAGAAACACCATCCTGGCGAACTGGGGCGGTGGCGATATTCACTTGAACAATCTCGGTTATGCGGCGTTGATGAAATACAGCACCGAAGAGTTCTACGGCGAGTGGCTGGACTATCCGAGAGTGTTGTCGGTTGCGCCCATGCCGGGCAAGTGGATCGCCCCCGATCTGGCAAATGAGAAAGCGGGTGCGGTGTTGGCCGTGTTTCAGATCACGTTCAGCGAGGACGTAAAGGGCGTGGATATGTCGGATTTCGTGGCCGTGACGCACGGTTCTCGCGCGGGGGCCTCGATCGTCTCGGTCGAGCCTGACGATCCGTCCGGATACTACGCCACGTACACCGTGACGGTGGATTGCGGTTCCGGCAGCGGCACCGTGACGGTCGACGTGATCGACAACAACACAATCAAGGACCAGGACGGGATATCGCTCGCGGGCAATATCGATGGTCACTTCTCGTCCGGTGTGCTGTACAATCCGTCGTCGCACACGCTGCCAGTTTCCGCGTTGCCGGCAGCGGCAATACTGGCCTGCCTCGGCGCATGGGTCATGAAACGGCGCGGATACTGATCCGCGATCGATACGAAGTTGAAGGCTGAAGGCTGAAGGAAAGCCTTCAGCCTTCAGTTTTTTATTTGCGATTCGATTCCGTCGGATCCCGGACCGCGTTCTCGTCATTGAGTTGCGTGCACCGTGATGCGTATGCTCTTATGACCCAAACAGGAGGAACGAGATTATGTTGGCGGTAGCGGTGACGGCCTTGATGGCGGCCATGGGAGAACCCGGCGTGATTTGGCTAAATGCGTGTGAGATACCGGCGGAAGGTGTTGCGATTCCAGCCGAGGGGACATTCAGGGTGTGGGCGTGGGCGCCGGAAGGCGAAGATGCATTTGTGAATGTCGCCGAGCATCGGATCGAAGGAAAGTGCCCGAACGACAAGGACAAGAAGACCTCGTATAACTGGTTTCACATCGGTGATGCGCCGCTCGAAACCGGCGCGGCGCGTATCGAGTTGGGACCGAACGTGTCGGCTATCGCGTTGAGCACGAAAGAGTCCTTCGACCCGCACGCGGCGGCGAACGACATGCGCGCGCTGAATGTGCCGGATTCGGTGCATGATCGCCGCGTCGAACTCGAACATCACACCGATACGGTCTTCACGATGCCCGTGTTCGAGTCGCGTGAAGAATGGGAAGGCGTCGCGGCGGATATCCGCA
This sequence comes from Candidatus Hydrogenedentota bacterium, assembly GCA_903925285.1. Lineage (GTDB taxonomy): Bacteria > Hydrogenedentota > Hydrogenedentia > Hydrogenedentales > SLHB01 > DSVR01. Next base: position 11,156 of record CAIYET010000571.1, read on the forward strand.
CGCGCATTCTGCTGTCATCGGGCTTGCTGCCGCTGCCGGAGAAGACGCCGTTGAACGCGCATGTCTTCGGGCGCATCGAGCATGAGGATTATAGCGTCGAGAAGGTTTGGTTCGAGGCGCGGCCCGGTTTTCTCGTCACGGGCAACCTGTACAGACCCGTCGGCAAACAAGGACCGTTTCCCGGCGTCGTGAATCCGCACGGGCATTGGAAACAAGGTCGGCTCCAGAGCGACGAAAACTGCTCGGTGCCGGGGCGCTGCATCACGCTGGCGCGGATGGGAATCGTCGCGTTTACCTACGACATGATCGGCTACGTCGACAGCGTGCAGTTCGAGCACAACTGGGGCACGCGGACGTTGAAACTCTGGGGCATTCATCCATTTGCGTTCCAATTGTGGTCGAGTATCCGCGCCGTGGACTTCCTGCAATCGCTGCCCGACGTGGCCCCGGATCGTATCGGATGCACGGGGGCGTCGGGCGGGGGCACGCAGACGTTCTCGCTGGTCGCGGTCGATCCGCGCGTAAAGGTGGCCGCGCCGGTCAACATGATCTCGCACAGCATGCAGGGCGGTTGCCTCTGCGAAAACGCGCCGCTGATTCGCCTCGAAAACTCGAACATGGAAATCGGCGCTCTGGCCGCGCCGCGTCCGTTGTTGATGGTATCGGCGACGGGCGATTGGACGCGCGAGACGCCACGGGTCGAGTTCCCGGCGCTCAAGAGCGTCTTCAAACTGTACGGCGCGGAGGACCGCGTCGAAAACGTCCATGTCGACGAGCATCACAACTACAACAAGCTCAGCCGCGAGGCGATGTATCGTTTCTTCGGCAAGTGGTTGCTCGATGAACCGGAGCGTTATGCGAAGTTCGAGGAACCGATTTTCGCCATCGAGAAGGAAGAGGATCTGCGTGTATTTCCGGACAAGAAATTGCCGGACGGCATGCCGACCTCGGATGAGATCATCGCGCAGACCATCGCGTCCACAAAGGCGAAGTGCGACGCGCTCCTCCCCAAGAAGAAGGAGGACGCCGACGCGTTCCGCAAGGAATACGGCGACGCGTTGCGGTTGGTATTGGGGACGCATATCCCGGACGCGAACGATCTCGCGCCTGAGCGTGTGGGGTTCGTGGAACGGCGCGACAAGGGTTACGTGGTCGAGGGTTGGGTGATCTCGCGCAAGGCCGTGGGCGACGCGGTTCCGGCGTTGCTGTACCGCGCGTACGGTCCGGCGCCGCAGGATGTGGTGCTGATCGTGGACGGCAAAGGCAAGGCGGCGCTTGCGGATATCGAGAACGGTGGGCCTGGTCCGCTTGTGGCGGGATTGATTGCTCGCGGCAAGGCCGTATTGACCATCGACGCATTTCTGTTGGGCGAACACAACTCGCCGATGAAAAAGGCCGCGCGCCGCGTCACGGGCCAGTTTCACGATACGTTTCAGCCGACGGATACGGGATGCCGGGTGCAGGACGTGCTGACGGCGCTCGCGTATCTGCGTTCGCGTCGCGACTTGACGGGTGTGACGGATCTCGTCGGTCTGGGCGAAGGCGGGTTATGGAGCCTGTTCGCAGCGGCGCTGGATGGGAACGTCCGCAACGTCGCGCTCGATGGCAACCAGTTCGATGTCGATGACGACAAGGCGTGGGAAAGCCAATTTTATGTGCCCTGCATTCGCGGCATCGGCGACGTGCATACCGCAGGCGCGCTCATCGCGCCGCGTCCGTTGACGCTGTTCAATGCCGCGCCGGCATGGGCCGATGCGTTGAGGCAGCGATACGAGGTCATGAATCCGGCGGCGCTATCGGTCAAGAGCGAACTGGCGTCGCCCGAAGCCGTGCTCGAGGCGTTGCCGTAACCGATTCGTGCTCGTGCACGAGCACGAATGAAGTGTTCCAATATATTGACATAATAGACTATTTAAGGAAGCTAACAGCCACGTGGAAACGCTTCACGACACGTTTGTCCATATCGCCGATATCCATTTCTGGCGCGTGGTGCTCAATCCGCTCCGGCTGCTGAACAAGCGGTTCTGGGGCAACCTGACGGTTGCGTTGCGACGACGCCGCGAATTTGTACTCGAACGTGCGGAATCGTACACGGATGCCGTTGCGGCGACGGGGGCGCGCGCGGTCGTGCTCACGGGCGATTTTGCGTCGACTTCAACCGATGACGAGTTCCGCATGGCCGTGCGTTTCGTGGAAGGGTTGCGTGCGCGCGACTTGAGCGTACACCTGATGCCGGGCAATCACGATGTCTACACGTATCGCGCATACCGGACGCGGCGCTTCGACCATTTTTTCAAGCCGTTTCTGCCCGAACAGGGCTATCCGGCGTTGACGGCGCTGCCCGGTGGGACACCGCTGCTGCTGATACCGAGCGTTGTGCCGCGCCATTTTTCAGCGCGCGGCCTGATCGCGCGCAAGCAAATCGATGAGGCCGCCGAGTTGCTCGAGCAGTGCGGCGACCGAGTCGTCGTCGCGGCGCATTACCCCGTGCTCCACGAAACGCACGGTTATCATTCGAATCCATTCAGGCGTCTCGAAAACGCCGAGGTGCTGCGAGACGCGTTGGGGCGGCCGGGCAAAGAGATCCTCTACGTCTGTGGCCATGTTCACCGTTTCAGTTGCGAACGCGACGAACGCTATCCGAAGGTCCAGCACCTGTCGACCGGCGCGTTCTTGCGCACGTTTCATGAACAGGGCACCGAGGGGGAGTTTTGTCGTATCAACGTAACGGACGCCGGATTCGATATCGTCCGCCATGTCTATCGCAATGGGTGGATCGAGGAACCGGTCACGCCTCGGAATCAGACGGGGGCGTGATCGCGTACTGGCGGAGCTTACGCCATAGAGTCGACCGTGAGATGCCAAGTTTCTTCGCGGCGGTGGTCTGGTTCCAGTCCAACTTTTCGAGCGTGGCGCGGATCGATTGCGCTTCGACGTTTTCGAGCGAGGGGATGCTGTCCGCGCTATAGTTCGGCAGCGCGAATCGTGGCCGCACGCCTTGCCGCACGTCGTCGGGCAGATCGCGCGCGGCCACGATATCGTCGTCGGCCATGATGACCGCATGCGCGACGATGCTCTCGAGTTCGCGAATGTTGCCGGGATACCCATAGTTGCGCAGGAGGATCTGGGATTGTTCGTCGAACCCACGGATGCGTTTGCTAAAATTGGCGTTGTACCGGGCCAGGAAATGACTGACGAGCGCGGGGAGCGATTCGAGTCGTTCGCGTAACGGCGGGATGCGGATCTGGATGACATTCAGCCGGAAATAGAGATCTTCGCGGAACTTGAAGGTGTGAACCGCTTCGACGAGGTCGCGGTTCGTCGCCGCGAGTACGCGCACATCGACATGCTTCGTGACCGCCGAGCCGACGGGCCTGATCTCTCCGTCCTGCAAGACGCGCAGGACTTTTGCCTGGGTCAGGGGCGCCATGTCGCCGATCTCGTCGAGGAAAATCGTGCCGCCGTCCGCTTCTTCGAACAGGCCGCGCTTGTTCGCTTCCGCGCCCGTGAATGCCCCTTTAAGATGGCCGAACAGTTCGCTCTCGAGTAGCGTCTCCGGAAGCGCCGCGCAATTCACCGCCACGAACGGACGTTCGCGGCGCGTGCTCGAACGGTGGATGGCGTGCGCCAAGACCTCCTTGCCCGTGCCGCTCTCGCCCAGGAGAAGAACTGTACTGTCCGTGGGGGCGACTTTGCGGACGAGTTCGATGACGCGGCGCATCGAAGGCGACGCGCCCATTGTCTCTTCGAGGAGATTCTGCTCGAATCCGCTCAGACTCGAATCGGATGCGGTCTTGTGCAACGCCTTCCCGACGACCAGCGCCACGTCTGACGGCTGGCACGTCTTGGGTAAGTAGAAGTAGGCTCCGGCACGAATGCCTTCGATGGCCCGGTCGATTTTCGCCATTTCGAACAGTAGAATGAGTTGCGCATTGGGTTGCCGACGCCGGGTAAACGAGATCAGGTCAATGTCCGTATCGTCGCCCAAATCGAGGTCTAACACGACCACGTCAAAGGGTTTACGAGTCAGGATTCGAAACAGGCCCTTCGCATCGTGACACCGTTCCGCCGCATATCCGCCGGACTCGAGGAAATGCGCCAAGGTATCGGCGTACGCGACTTGCGCGCAGGCGACCAGGATTTCATTTTTTTCTTCCTGACTGCTTCGCATTGGATCGCCTCGGATTTCCGGTTTCTGCTATTGTAGCAAGACGAAACCGTCCTGGCAAGAGATTGTCTGATTGAACTCCTAGCCGTTATCCCTGTTGCGGAAGTTCAGCGCGCGGCCTTTCGGCAGACTTCAGGCTCCAGGGAACAGAAAACATGAAGCCTGAAGCCTTCTGTTTTGCAGGTTGCCGGGGCGATGTGTTAATGTGATATTTGAAACGGGGTCGTTGCGAGATGGATATGTGGTGGTTTTCCAGTGCTCGAATAGCATATATTGTTGATAGTGGCGCAAGGATGTGGGAACTTTCCCGTTTGTGACGGGATTAGAGTTTGGAGTGGCCTTGTGTTCTTGGGGTGTTTGCTGCGACTCGAAGAGGAATGAACGATGGAATTGATTATCTTCGCCGTCAAGCATGACTGGGCGGTGTTGCTGCCGATAATATTCTGCTCGATTTTGGTTATTTCGGTAGCGGTCGAGCGCTTCGTATTCTATCGCCGGAATCGGCGCGATGTGGTGCAGTTCATCAACGCACTCGAACGGGATTTGCAGCGCAACAATTTGAATGGCGCGCTGAACTTGAGTTGCGAACTGGGCGGTCTGCTGGGCGAGGTTTCGGAAGAGGGGATTCGGACGCTCGCGGAACAGAAAAACAGCTTCGAACGTCTGTTCGATATCACCGCGAATCTGGCCACGCGCAAGTTGGAACGCAATCTTTCGATCCTCGGCACCATCGCCACGGTGTCGCCGTACCTGGGCTTGTTCGGCACGGTGGTGCGCATTCTGCTGACCTTCGGTGAAATGGCGAAGGGTGGCGGCGGCGGCGGCGCGCCGATGATCATGTTTGGCATCGGTTCGGCGCTGATTGCGACCGCGTTTGGGTTGGGCGTCGCGATCCTGTCGGTGGGCCTGAACAATTACTTTCATACTATCGTGGGTCGGTGGGAAGAAGACTTCCAGTTGTTGAAGCTGCTATTTTTGTCCGTGGCGGATCGGCGGCCTGCGGCGGCGCCCGCGTCGGCAGCGCCGCAGGCGTACCGGCGCTCGGCGGAGATTTAGTCGGCATGAAAGCGATGGGGGCCAAGGGCCACAAACGGCTGGTCGACGAGATCAACATTACACCGTTGACGGACGTGTTTCTGGTGTTGTTGATCATCATGATGGTGGTCGCGCCGATGCTCAAGATGACGCGTACCGAGATCATCCCGCCGGTCGTGAACGGCGGCTCGCCCATCGAGAAGGTCCGCCTAGTCGTCGAGATCACGCGGGACGGACGGTATTTCGTGGACGGCGACGAGACGAATCCCGCGAATCTCGCTACGGTGATGCATGACAAGAGCGCTGCGTTCACGGACAAGGACGTTATCATCCAGGCGGATCGTCTGACGAAAAGCGGCGCGGTGCTCAAGGTGTTCGACGCGGCGCGCGAGGCCCAGTTCGAGACGATGACGGTGGCTGTCGAAACGCTCTCGAAGCAGCGTTCCGATGAACTCGATACGAAGGCGGCGTCATGAGTACGCAACGCGGCTATCAAATTTGCGAGATCAATATCACGCCGCTTACCGACATCTTTCTGGTCCTGCTGGTCATCATGATGGTGGTGACGCCGATGATCGATTTTGCGGGGCTGAACATGTCCGTGTTGAGCGTGGGCGACGTGAGCGATCCCAACGTCAAACCGAAGACGTTGTTGTTGAGCGTCGATGCCGAGGGCGGATACTCGATTGGCGATCAGATCGTACCGCTTGTGAGTCTTGCCGATGTGTTGCGAGAAAAAGCGCCTGGAAATCCGGACGGTGTGCTGATCGAGACCGATCTGGAAGCGCCGCATGAGGCGCTGGCGCGGGCGATGGCGGCGGTGACGTCCGCAGGCATCGCGAAACTGGCGGTTGGGCCGAAAGAAGCGCCTTCCCAAGGCGAGAAGCACGTGGGAAAGTCCAAGAGCAAAGGCAAGAAATAGGAGATATGAGCCTCTTGCAG
>CAIYET010000572.1 GCA_903925285.1 Candidatus Hydrogenedentota bacterium
CAGGCGAGCGCGATAACCGCAGCGAGGAATAAGGTGCCGGAATTGTTGTGTATGAACTTGTTTGTCATGTCAGGCATCGTGACACGCAGCAGGACAAAGACGAACAGGCAGCAGAAGAAGATCGTCATGTGTTTCGGCAGGCCAGATTGCTGGAGAAACCTATACCCTGCGATAAACACGACCAAGGCGATAAAGAAAATGGCTACAGGCCCCATACTTTGAACGCTGAATCCCAGTTTCTTCTGAGCCAAGGCAAGGCCAGCGGCGAGAAAAAAACCGACAGCCAAACTGAGAATTCTGCCTTCGTAACTCGGAAACTGCTTCGCGAAAGCCGCGCGCGCCACCGCCGCAAACAACAGAAAGTACAGCCCGAAGTCTACCACCAAAGGGTACTTTTCCCAGATTTGGATGAGGAATTCCATGCCGAGATAGAGGAATGTGGCCTCCTATATAATGATATGCGCTCACTTACCAGTAGCGACTCTGGTCAGAAGTTGCGCAAACCCGTTCAGGAATGGACGAAAACACCTGCAACACGGCTTTGGGAAGCTGTGCGCATCAAGGTCAATCCCTCGTGTACCTTCCCCTGATCTCTCTTACGCGGCGCTGACTTTCCCTGCGTTTCCCAGAGACCCTGTGCGCGTGTATGCCTGCACCGAACAACGCCAAGGCGATGCGCGCCATGCCGCCAAACACGAGAAGAAGAATGATAGTGTTGCACAGCCCAGGGTACTGTTCGTACCCAGTTTCGAGAAGAGTGATCGCGTCCATCTTTAAGAACCTCCAATGCCTGTGATAAAATACAGAAGTCTTATAAAGTACACACGAGCAAGTTGTCTTTTGCAAGAAATATCTGTATCTTAAAACAGACGCCAGTTAACCCGTGTGGAAAGCGCTTATGTTATTGGGCGAAAAAATCAGTAAGCTTCGCGCAGCGAAAGGTTGGAGTTCGGGGGAACTCGCTCAGAATTCTAGTGTGTCGCGAGCGTACCTCTGGCAACTGGAGAAGGATCCGAAGAAACATCCATCAGTCCACACCCTGGCGAAACTGGCAAAGGCCCTTGGGGTTCCTGTCACCGAGTTCATCGAGAATTCAGAGACGCAAGGTCATGCGTCTGCGACCTTGCCGTCAGGACTTGCAGATTTCGTAAGTCATCGAGGTCCTGCCCTCGGCGTAACCAAGACTGACGTCGAGGTAATGCGCAACATTCATTTCCGCGGCGCACAACCGGATGAACCTGATGATTGGGAACTGCTCTTCTTGTTTCTGCGGAAATGGGCGAGAAGACGATGCACCCCTGCTCGCCCAGTCTGATGGTCAAGGCATTTCGCAGAGGGCTTCGGCCGTGCTGGTATCCGTCACTAGGTGATTCACAAGGCGACATCTTAACGCAGTTCTTATGGCGCGAAGCTTATCCTCTCCACCTGCGATAGCCAGCACTCGCGCAGGACGCGCGACCAAGCTCTGAAGGCTCCCGAGCTCTATTCCGTCGGTATACCTGCGCAACAAGCGGTTCTTTTCGGCAAAGGAGTCGAAAAGGTCGCGCCCGTCTTCATCATAGGGATGATTACATATCTCGCCTACCACTCGTTGTTTCTTAAGGTCGCTTGGTGTAACACCGCTTGCCTTGAGTGTGCGCGCAAAACTTCCCGTCGGTGAAGATACTTCGGCAGAGCCAATCCCGATGATTACGGTATCGAGTTCTTCAGCTTTGCCAATAACACTTTCACGAAACCCCCGGTACTTTTTCGCAGCCATAGGGTCTTCGTCTGAATTTGATGGAATACACAAAGGGTGCGCAGCTGTGGCATAGGAGTCCTTGCGCCATTTTGCATACAGTATCGCTGTCAGTGTGAACGGAGCTTCATCAATAAACGCATCGTGATGTGTTTCCACGGTCAGTTGAGAAATGTTAAGACCAGAAAAGCGCTCGTGCGTAAGGGCGAGAACGAGATTGCGGAGCGTTGCGCCACCTCCGATCCCGATGCGGTAACCTGGCTTGATGAGGCTGTCTGAACTCTCAATGTATTGGGCGGCGGCTTGTCCAAGGAGACGTTGGAATACTTCCTTTCCGGACGCTCCTTTGGGCGGTACAATGGGCACGACATAGGCGTCTACCAAGCCAAACAAGCGAGTTAGCTGCCCCTCCAATGTTAATTCCCGAGGAAGTACGACGGAGAATGCCAGCATATGGGAATCCTTGGCGTGTTTGATAAGCCGGGACACAGTGGCTTTATCGACGCGGAGAATTTCCGCAATCTCATTTTGACTCTTTGGTGGTACAGCACAATAATGTAGCTGTGCTGCATACGCGGCCAAGGAGTCTTTTGTCTTCGGTACCTTCGATGGCATCGCTGTATCCTCCGCTCTTCGCATATAACCGCTCGAAAGTAGATTCTGCGGCAAATTGACCGACGCAATGCAATTTATCATAAACTTGCATTCATTGCAATAAGTTGTTTCTTCATGTTTCCGTCTAGATCTTCTTCGAAACAACATCAGGCGACGCAAAGATGTTCGTGGCAATCATGGCCTGGGCAGGGATCAGCGCCGGTATCACACGCGAATATCCTAGAAAGAAGCCAAGTGCCATAATTTCAGTTTCTTCAGGCGTGTTCCTGTAAGTTGTGGCCCGCGCCGGGAATATACACCATTAAAGCGATTGGCTTTCATGAGAGGAAAGACACTCTGCAGAAGAGTACCGCTCGTAGAACAAAGATGCAGAATTGAGAATGCACAACAGAACTGTAACTAGTTGCAGTTCGTGAAACCAAGATGTACAGGAATGTTCTTGACGCCCCCGTGATTTCATGGTACATTCTGACTGACATTCCTCAGTCTCGAATGCACAAGCATCAGGTTGAGACAACATTCCTAGGATGTAGGAGGTTCCCTGGACTGAATTCTTGCTTGACGTAAACTAAGAGGGAGTGGCCGCCGCGGCACGGCGGTCACTGCCCAAGTTCCCAAGAACGAACACAAACGATCTAGACCTGTCAAGGGCAAACCGCAGCTCGTCTCGAGATCTCCCCCATAGTACTCGGGCTAGAGAAGAAACTCAAGACCAGCCGGTTCTCCCCATCATCACGCGTTTTATGGACATGTTGCTGCTTGGAGGGAATGACATGCGAGGTACGTTACGTGGCATCATACATCTGATCTTGTCGACGCCACAACAAGAAGGCATCCGAATTCTTGCGCTGGTTTCTGTTGTCTGCGTGTTCTTGCTTCTTCAGGCCTGCATTCAACAAGACGGCGCTGATAGCGAGCGTCTCTTTACCACCGATAACGCCAATACTCTCCAAATAGCCGCCGATAAACTCGCTTCCCCGTCTGCACATGCTATTTGTGACAGTAATCGATCCGTCTTTTCCTCTATGGATAGGAGGTCGTCTATGAAGACTACTGTGTATTGCGTCCATGCCGTTCCCAATCCGCAATTATCGACCCATCAGCGCACCGCATCAGGTGACGTATTGGCGGCAATCGCCCGGGTCTCACAGGGAATTCTGCTGTCCGTGGCCGATTGCCGGCCAGATTCCGCTCACGCCGCCATCTGGTACTACTACGATCCCTGCCCGCCGGGCGGGGATCCTCAATCTCGATTGACGGCGTATATCGTGGTGCGCGCGCAGGATGACGCCGAAGCCAGCAAGATCTCGGTCCTTTTGGAGAAGGGCCCCTTGAGCTTGTTCTACCGGATCACAAAGGGTGACCCCTTTACAATCCCTTGGGAGAAAATGACCGCCGCCTGTCACGTTACCCGGGACGAATACTTTGTTCCCGCATCGAACACGCCCGAAACAAACCCCTATGCGATTCCAGACGGCTACTATGGGATCAAGCCATTTGTGGGACGTGACGCGTGGGATTTCACTTCTCTGGACCGGATCCTTGACTCACTGACCGAACCGGCCCTCATCGTGGCCGCCGTAGAGCCCGTAGACCTTGACCCTGAAGGGCGCGCATTCTCGGCTTACCTCGCCCGGCTGGACCAGAACGCAAACCCCGGGCGTGGCCAACTGGATGAGGAATTTCCAACTCCAAAGTTCCCCGGCCGCGACATCGCGCCCGGTTGGACGCCAGCGGCGCGGCCACCCCGGTTTACACCTGACCCTACGGCTGCCGGGATCCGGAGCGAGCTTCGCCGTTTCGAATCCTCCCTGGCTGAACGCAACGTGTTGTTCAACCTTTACACGCTTGCCGCGTCGCCCAAGCACGCGAAAGTCCTGTCATCCATTTTCGCCGAGGCCTGCTTTGATAAGGGTGCCTATAGCACGCGGTTATACAGTCACGGGCACCCGGTAGTACGGGACACCATTGCGGCTTCACAGCAGCACGGAGTTATCGCCGTACCAACGCTCAAGGACCGTTTTCCTGGAGGCATTCCAAAGGTTTACGCGGGTCTGCAGCGGCTTCCCAACCTTGCCACGGTGCAGGAGCTTCGGTGCGCATTCACGCCGCCGATCGCGCCGTACTTGTCCCTTCGCA
>CAIYET010000573.1 GCA_903925285.1 Candidatus Hydrogenedentota bacterium
AGCCTAAAGCCTATGGGTTTTGCAAGAGGCTCCTCAGTTTTCCAGAAGACCTTGTCCTTGTATATGAATCCCGCTGATGGTGCAACAATACGTCATGCAATTCAAGCAAGCGCGTCTTGCCCATTGCGCGTCCCGCGCGGATAGGCTCGGGCGGTTTTTACATGAGGACCAGGAAGGCGATCAGTTCGAGTTCGATGGCGAGGTGCGCTAGAAAGGGGAGGAGGACGTTTCGGCGGCGGAGCGCCCATGGGGTGAGGATCGCGGAGAAGGCAACCATGCCGAGGGCTTCGATCATGGGCTTCTGCAAATGGTAGGCGCCTTCGAATACGGGGATAATCAACCAACCCCAACGCGGCCATCGGGCGCTGAGTTGCCTGAGCAGGACGCATCGGTGCAGGAACTCCCAACCGATGAGCCATGAAAAGGTCCAGATGACGCGGTGCGTCACGAAGGATCTCTTGGCTGCGGCCGAGAAGTGCGACACGCTGCCGTAGGTCGTGCGCAGACTCGGAAACAGCGGGATAACGAGCACCGCGCCCGCGCAGATCAGGACCAGCGCGCCAAGGATGACAATGTCGATGCGTTTCCAGCGCGCCACGCCGAGCCAGCCCCAGTCGAAACGCCGCAAGCTGAACAGGAACGGGATCGCAAACCACGCGACGATCTTGAAAAGGTCCGCGCCTTTCACAAAGACATTGTGCACCGCGAACGTGTCGAGGGCCAGCACCGCAGCCGTATACGCCAGCACAAACACGAGCATCCATGTGGAGCTGCGTTCGGTATCGGGAGTCTTCGGCACGGGCTTTACGGCTGGACGTTTGCGCTTCATCTTTCAGCCCTCCGCGAACCGTAGGGGCAAAGGTCGCGAATCGCGCATTCGCAGCAGCGCGGCAGGCGCGCATGACACACCGCGCGTCCATGGAAGACCATGCAGTGCGAGAATGGAGTCCAGACGTCACGCGGCCAGATCTTCATCAGGTCGCGTTCGATGACGACCGGGTCCATGCTCTTCGTGAACCCGATGCGATTGCCGAGGCGGATGCAGTGCGTGTCCACGATGACCGACGGGACGCCGAAGCATTGACCCAGGACGCAATTGGCCGTCTTGCGTCCGACACCTTCCAACGTTACGAGGTCTTCCATCGTGTTCGGGACCTGGCCGCCGTACACGTCGATGATGCGCTGGGACGCGTTGGCGATGAACTTCGCTTTCTGATGGTAGAAGCCGCAGGTCCGGATCGCTTCTTCGAGTTCCGCGCGCGGCGCATCGACGTAATCTTTCGGGGTCTTGAATCGTTTGAAGAGGGTTATCGTGACGATATTGACGCGTGCGTCGGTACATTGCGCGGCGAGAATCGTCGCAACCAGCAATTGCAGCGGCGAACGATGGGTAAGCGAACATGTCGCTTCCGGATACAACGCACTCAACCGTTCGTAGACGGCCAGCGCACGTTCGCGCTTCGCATCAAGCGTCTGTTTGAACAATGTCATACCCGGCCTCCAATGTTAGGAGTTAGGAGTTAGGAGTTAGAAGTTAGAATGACTACCTATTCCCAACGTGGGCTTTGCCCACAACCCAGTATAATTGAAGTAACCCTCAATGTGAAAAGATGCGTTTACCCCGATGAATTGATCGGCAAAATTGAAAAACAGATGCGGCAACGGCATACTTGCGCCGCCTTGTTCGTCATCCGATGGCGGTTAACGTAAGGAGAACTCGAACCATGGCCAATGAAATCTCCCCGGTCCCGAAAAAGACCTCATTCGAGGATCTCAAACGGCTGAACCATCATGGCGCGGAGTACTGGCGCGCACGGGATCTTCAATCATTGCTTGGCTACAGCCAGTGGAGGCGCTTCGAGGACGCCGTCAAGCGCGCCGTAACCTCTTGTCAACAATCAGGTAACGATCCGGCTAACCATTTTGCCGGCGCCGGCAAAGTGGTCGAGTTGGGATCGGGCAGCCAACGCGAAATCACCGACTTTCACCTTTCCCGCTTCGCCTGCTACCTCATTGCTCAAAACGGCGATCCTCGCAAACCGGAGATCGCGTACGCCCAGAAATACTTCGCCGTTCAGACCCGCGCCAAGAGATATCCGACGCGTACGCGGCCGACATCGAACGCCTTGAACTGCGTAAACAGGCCTCCCATGTTCGACATCTTCCACGACGCGGGCTACAAAGGACTTTACGACGGCTTGGGCGCGGACGCGATCAAGAGGCGAAAGCGAATCCCCGAAAAAGAGCAACTGATGGACCGTATGGATACCACCGAACTCGCCGCCAATCAGTTCCGCATGACCCAGACTCGCGACAAGCTCAAACGCGAGGGAATACACGGTGAACCTAAAAAGGCAGTCAGAATTCAGGAGTCAGAATTCAGAATATTGAAAACAGTGGACTTGCCCGCGAGACTCGGCGACATTTGCGCTCACCCAATGGGTGAATGCTTTCGCGCTTCGAATGATGCCGTAACCTGTTGCCATTCTGAATTCTGACTCCTGTATTCTGAATTCCTACTGCCTTTTTTAGGGTGAACAACGCGCCATTGACACCCACATGCAGGTCGGGAAGGAAGTCCGCGCCGCCATACAACGTATCGGCGGAACGCCACCCGAAAATCTCCCGCCCGCCGAGCACATCAAGGAAGTCAAGAAACGCCTGAGAGGGGCAAAGCCCGTGCTGGAATTGGGTGAAAAGGACGCCAAGGGCTTGGTCGGCCAGAATGACCAGGGAAATGTGTGAACAGACGCCGCATATCCAAGCCGTCCGCAAGCCGCAACCTTGAATACAATACCCTGAGGTTGTCAGTAGATCCAACACCACATATCGTTCTATAATGGTTGGAATGAACGATTAGGAATTAGGAATTAGGAGTCTTTCTAACTCCTAAACCGAGCGGTCTTTGCTCATGTCCACTCCTAATTACTAATTCCTAATTATTAATTCCTACTGAAGGAGGTAACCCATGATCGAGGTCAAAGGTCTGACCAAGTACTATGGGCCGATTGCCGCGGTTGATGACGTGTCGTTCCGTGTCGAGTCCGGCGAGATCCTCGGTTTTCTTGGACCGAACGCGGCGGGCAAGACGACGACGATGCGCATCCTGACCGGTTTTTCGCCGCCGACGAGCGGTACGGCCATGATCGAAGGCTTCGACATCGCGCGCAATCCCATCGAAGTGAAACGGCGTGTCGGCTATCTGCCTGAGAACGTGCCGCTGTACGGCGAGATGCTCGTATCGAGCTTCCTGCGTTATGTGGCAGAGGTGAAGGGTATCGCGCGTTCGTCGCGGACCCGCGAAGTGAATCTGGCTATGGAACGTTGCGGCGTGGCGCACATGGCCACGCGCCTGATCGCAAACCTGTCGAAGGGGTACCGGCAACGCGTCGGGTTGGCGCAGGCGCTTTTGGGCAATCCGCCGGTCCTGATCCTGGACGAGCCTACGGTGGGGCTCGACCCGCAGCAGATCATCGAGATCCGCCAAATGATCAAGGACCTCGCAAAGGAACATACGGTCCTGTTGAGTACGCACATCCTACCGGAGGTGACGATGATCTGTCAGCGCGTGCTGATCATCAATCGAGGACGGATCGTGGCGCAGGACTCCATGGAGAACCTCGTTGGCGGTCCGAAGGCCACGTATGAAATCGAACTGGGCGCTCCGGACGGGCGCGTTCTGCCGCTCTTACAAAGCATAGACGGTGTCGAAAAGGTATCCGATGAAGGCGGGGGCCGTTTTATGGTGCAAGGTCCGTCGGATGGGGCTTGGCGCGAAGGGTTGTCGCGGGCGGTTGTCGAGGCCGGGTACGGTCTGCGGACATTGCGCGAGCGCGGGCGGACGCTCGAGGACATTTTCGTCGCGGCGGTTACGTCGGACGTGGGAGAGCGGCCATGAGAAACGCTTGGGCGGTGTGCAAACGCGAATTTGCGAGCTATTTCCTGACGCCGGTCGGCTACGTGGTCGTGGGGACTTTCGCACTGATCTCGGGGTTGGGATTCAGTGCGTCGTTTCTGTTCTATGCGAAGGTGAGCATCAATCCGTCGGAGTTCGCCTATTCGGGCGTGCCGAGTTTCACGGAAACCCTGCTTAGCCCATTCCTGGTGTTCTGCGGGATGATGATCATGTTCATTGCTCCGCTGGTGACGATGTGGCTGTTGGCCGAGGAACGCAATCGCGGGACGATGGAGTTGTTGCTGACGCATCCGTTGCGCGACCGTGAGATCGTGTTCGGGAAATACGGTGCGGCGCTGGGCATGCTGTTGGTGATGATGGCGGTCATTGGCGTATACCTCGGCATCATTGCGCATTACGCAGTCGTCGAAACGGACGTGTTGTTTTTTGGATTGGCCGCCGTTTTCCTGATGGGCGCGGCGTTCATGAGCTTGGGGCTGTTCGTATCGGCGATGAGCCGTAACCCGATCTCGGCGGGGGTGATGACGTTCGGTCTCAGTCTGGTGCTCTACATCCTCGGCACGCTCGGCGAAAGTCTGCCGAAGAAGTATCCCGCGCCGGAAAAATGGCCCGAGGTTCTGCGCAATGCGGCGGGCGTGGGATACGATGTGTTCCGCGAGGCGGTCCAGCAATTGTCGGTGGACGCGCACGCGAAGGAAATGGCGAAGGGTATCGTGCAACCGCAGGACATCGCGTATTACGTGCTTGTCTCGGCATTTTTTCTGTTCTTGACGTTCCGTGCGCTCGATAGCCGGAAGTGGAGGGCTTAAGCCATGACGCATCTTCGATCGGTATGCGGTATTCTGGCCCTTCTGCTTTTTCTGGCGGGCGTGAACCTTTTCGTGCTTCAGGCGACGGTCTTTTCGTACACGGTGGCGATCCCGCTGGTCCTCGGGTTCGCGGCTGGCATCGTGTGGCTGGGCATGGCCCTCGCGCGGGTGTCGCGGCAGGCGCGTACCGGCCGGTTTCTGTACAGCCTCAATTCGGTCATCACCTCGCTGCTGTTCCTGGGCGTGTGCATGCTTCTGTATGCGTTCGTAAATCATGGCGGCTGGTCGTGGGATCTGACGCAGGAGGGTCGGCGCACGCTTGCGCCGCAGACGGTGCAGGTGCTCGAGAACCTGGACAAAGATGTGGACGTCATCTGTTTCTTCTTGCAGATCGACGACGAACTGGTGCGGATAGCCCAGGAAAAGACGGAGCGGTTTCTCGAATTTTGCCAGCGTTACACGCCGCACCTGAAAATGCAATTGCTTGATCCGCAGGTCGAGCGTGCGCAACTCGAGGGACTCAAGATTACCCACGCGAGCACGCAAGGCACGGTCGTCATCCGATGCGGCAACCGGCAGAAGGTGATCATGTTGCAGGGCGGCAGTCCGCGACTCGAGGAGCGCGATTTCACGAACGCGCTGATCAATGTCGTGCGCGACACGCAGCCAAAGATTGGTTTCCTCACAGGCCACGGCGAGCGGAGTACCGAGGACAAGGACGAGAAGGACGGCGGCACGCTGCTGAAAACCGTGATCGAGAGCGAGGTGTATCAGACGGGACGCGTCGCCATCGCGATCACGCATGCGGAAGTCCCGCCGGATTGCAGCGTGCTCTTCATCAACGGCATGGGCACGTCTGGCCCGCATAGCGATTTGCACCCCGAGGAAATCAAAGCGATTCAAGCCTATCTGGACCGGGGCGGGCGCATGTTGCTCCTGATAGACCCGCGCCGTCGCATCGATACGGCCGAAAACCAAGTCGAACAACTCGTGCCATGGCTCAAGCAACGCTATGGCATCATCGTCGGCTCGGACATGGCCGTGTCGCCGACGGAAAAGTGGAATGTGCCGTTCACCGCGAACCAGACGCCGTTCAAGAATGACAAGCCCGACACCGGTTTCCTGGGCGCGTTCTGTGTGCAGCACCCGGTCACGCAGCACTGCGACCAAAACGCGCTCTTTCAGGCGGCGTGTACCGTGCGCCTCGATGAGAAACTCCCGAAGGGGGTCGCGGGCGCGCAACTCTTGCGGACGACGCCGGATTTCTTTGCCGAGACGGACCTCGCGTTGCTGATGTCGCAAGGCAAGGCGGTGCAGAGTCCCGACGACCAAGCGGGACCGTTATCGATGGGCGTGGCGGTCACGGCGACGACGGACGCCGCTATCGGGGATTCGGGCCAGACGCGCGATACGCGCATCGTGGTGTTCGGCGATTCGGATTTCGCTGCGAACGGGCAAATCGCCGCCATGCCCGGCAACCTGAATCTGATCCTGAACGCGGTGGCGTGGCTAACGGAAAACGAGGATTTGATCGCGATACGTCCGTCGGGCAAACAGGATCCGCCGGTGTTGCTATCGAACATCGATCAGCGCGCGGTAATATGGATTGCGGTGCTCGGCACGCTCCAAGTCGTGGTTCTTGCGGGGCTGGCGGCCTATGCGCTTCGGAGGAAACATCAATGAATTTCAAGACGACCGGGGTGCTGTTGCTGCTCCTGATGGCGCTAAGCTCCGGCTACTGGGGCATGACCCGGTACGAGGCGGGCAAACAAGTACACAAGGAGGAGGCGAAACGCCTTTTCGCGTTCGGGCCGGAAGTGCTGCGCGAAATCGAGGTGCGCCGGATCGATGAGGCCCCCGTGGCCGCGACGCAGAACAACGAAGGGGCGTGGGATATCACGAAACCGAATGCGAACATCGAAGCCAACGGGATCGTGTGGGATCGCTTGGGTATCGCGCTTGCCGGTCTCGCCAACGAACGTACGATTGTGAAGAACACGACAGATCTAGCTAAGTATTCGCTCGACAAGCCCGTTCTGACCGTCGCGGCCAAGACGGCCTCCGGCGAGGAAATCCAGATCGCTTTCGGCGCCGTCGAGCCGACGCAGACGTTCCGGTATGCGCTGACGAAGGACGGCACAATTTTTCTGGCCGCGCAGAAAGCCTTTCAGGAGATGGACCGGCCTCTGAGCGTACTTCGCGATCCGTATGTCCTCTCGCTTGGTAAAGACGACGTCACGCGACTCGAGTTCGCGCGTTTCTGGTCCGGCAAGGCGCCGGATGCCGATGCGAACCGCCCCGACCCCGGCCAGGAATCCGTGGTCATCGTGGTGGAAAAGGCGGCGGACGGTCTATGGCGACTGGCGTCGCCCCTCGAAGGTTTGGCGAACCAGGACGTGATCAACGAGTTGATCAAACAGGTCCAGTTCGCGACCGGCTCGAAATACATCGAGGATCCAAAGAACCTCGGCGATTACGGCCTGAATCCACCCAAGGCACGCATCACGCTGCAAGCGGCGGGCAAGCCGCCGCAGACGTTGTTGTTGGGTTCGCTCGAATCGACGGGCGACGGCAAGAAGGCAGGCGGACTGTATGCCAAGAATGCGGCGTATCCGGCGGTGCTCGTAACGGATCCAACGGTGCTCAATCTGCTGCCGCGAACGCCCGATGCGTTCCGTGAAGCGCGGCTCTTGAGCCACACGTTGCTCGATGTCCAGTCAATCCATTATGTGGCAGGCGAAACGGATATCACGCTCGAAAACAATGCGGACAAGGGGTGGATCGTCACGGCGCCGCCGGGTGTCGATACCGACCAGGTAGCCGTCTCCAATCTGTTTGCGACGCTGAAAGCGCTGCAGGGACGGGGGTTCCCCGGCGACTCGAAACCGGAATTCGGACTCGACAGGCCGGTCGTAATGATAACGCTTAACTATTTGAATAATACTGATTCTGGCCTCAAGGACAAGCAGCCGCCCGCGATCATCCGCATCGGCGCGCCTACCGAGGATAAGATGCAGTACTACGCGATGCAGGACAATGGCATCGTGACCATGCTCAATCAACTCGATGTAACGGCGATTACGAAGCCGCTGTTCTACTTCCAGAAGAAGAACCTGATGGCTTTCGATAAGGCGAGCGTCACGCGTATCGTTCTGACGATCGACGGAACTGCCTACGTCTTCGAAAAGCCGCGCGGGAAATGGCTCGTAAAAGAGCCGACGGGACGTACGCTCGACAGTCCGACCGACATGGACGCGTTGATTAAAGCGCTGTCGTCCGTGACCGCCGACGCCGTCGAGAGCGCTACCCCGCCAAGTGACCGCGCCACGTTTGGCCTTGACGCACCGGCGGCGTCCGTGGCCGTGACCGTATCGAAGGGCGATTCGGCGTCCGAGATTGCCACGATTGGCCCGCTGGTCATCGGAGAGCCATCGCCCGACGATTCTCAGGCGCGCTATGCGACGTCGCCCCTGCTTCCGGGCGTGTATCGCGTCGGACAGTCCCTCCTCGACGAGATCCGCGAATCGTTGAAAAACATCCGCTAGGCATTAGGCTGTAGG
>CAIYET010000574.1 GCA_903925285.1 Candidatus Hydrogenedentota bacterium
CCGTGGGTTGCCACCCACGGCTATTCATGTTTCTCCCCTCCGGGGAAACAAAATCGAAACGATAATTTCCCGTGAAAGTGAAATGGATGTTGGTTTTGTATCCGTGGGTTGCCACCCACGGCTATTCATATTTCTTCCCCTCCGGGGAAACCAAATCGAAACGATAATTTCCCGTGAAAGTGAAGATGAAGTGCGCTAAATCCGTAAGAGCCATAATTCCGACTCCTGTATTCTGAATTCCTACTGTCTTTTTTTAGGCTCAAGTGTACTGCAAACGGTACAGCGTGTAGTAGAGCCCTCGGCGTGCGAGAAGTTCCTGGTGGGTGCCGATTTCACGGATCTCGCCGTGGTGCATGACGACGATGCGGTCGGCGTGCTGGATGGTCGACAGGCGGTGCGCGATGACGATGCAGGTGCGGTCCTGCATGAGTTTTGCGATGGCGTCTTGGATGAGGGCTTCGGTTTCCGTATCGACGCTCGAAGTGGCTTCGTCGAGCACGAGAATGCGCGGGTCGTGTGCGAGTGCGCGCGCAAATGCGAGCAGTTGCCGCTGGCCGGTGGACAGGTTGCAGCCGCGTTCGCCGACCTCATACGCGTAGCCTTCGGGGAGGCGTTCGATGAAAGACGCCGCGTTGACGTACTCGGCGCAGGCCCGTACGTGTGCGTCGTCGATATCGGGGTTGCCGAGGCGGATGTTGTGTTCGATCGTGCCGGAGAAGAGAAAAACGTCTTGCAAAACGATGCCGATACGTCTGCGTAGCGGCGTCTTTTCGTAGTCGCGAACATCGAGGCCGTCGACGAGCACGCGCCCGCGCTGAACGTCGTAGAAGCGGCTCAAGAGGTTCGTGAAGGTTGTCTTGCCCGCGCCGGTATGGCCGACGATCGCGAGGCGTTCGCCGGGTGCGATTGCGAGGCTGACGTCCTTGAGCACCCATCGTTCAGGCTCGTATGCGAACCAGACGTGGTCGAACTCGACGCGCCCTTCGATATGCTCGATGGCGACGGCTTCAGGCTTGTTGGGGAGGTCTTCCGGCGTGTCGAGCAGCCCGAACACGCGCTCCGACGCCGCCATGGCTTCGAGCAGCAGATTGTAGCGGTCCGCGAGCGCGCGAATCGGTCCGTACAACCGTTCGGACCACTGCACGTATGCGAAGAACATGCCGATGTCGGCGGGACCGCCGAGGAGATGCTGAAGCCGCAAGATCTGGCTGCCGCCATAGAGGACGATGAGCGCGAGCGAGAGGGTGCCGAGGAAATCGACGACGGGGAAGTAGTAGGCGTAATAGAGGATCTGGCGGAGCCACTCGTCGCGGTGATCGGCGTTGCGGTGCTTGTATTCGTCGAAGCGCGCGTCTTCGCGAACAAAGGCCTGGACGATGCGCATGCCGCCGATACTTTCCTGCATATGGGCGTTGAGACGTGCGATGCGCTTGCGGATTTCGAGATACGACCTCTGGGCGTATTTGCGGAACACGGCGCTCGATATGAAAACGGCGGGGAGCGGCGCGAGCGCGATGAGCGTCAGTCGCCAATTGTTCCATGACATGAATCCGAGGACGACGAAGATAACGAACACGTCGCTGGCGATCTGCACCACGCCGCTCACGATGGTCTCCTGGAGCTTCTCGACGTCGTTCGTGACGCGCGTGATCAGGCGGCCGAGCGGGTTGCGGTCCATGAATCGCAACGACATCCGGTTCAGGTGCTTGAACACGTCCATGCGCATTTGGAGCATCGTCTTCTGGCCGACGAACGCGATGATCATCATCTGCGCGTATTGCATGAACGACTCGACGAGCAGCAGCAGCGCCGTGACGCCGATCAACATGAACAGGTACAGACGGTCGTGGGCCAATTGCGCGGCAAGCGCGGCCTGCGTCTCCGGCGCGGGGTGCGCGAGGGCCTGTTGCTGCAACGCGAGGCGGTCGGGATTGTTGATGTACCAGGCGATGGCTTTCCAGTTGAGCCAAGGCACGAAACTGCCCAACAGGGCCGTGAGCAAAATCAGTACCGTCGCGAGGATCAGCACGCGGCGATATGGGCGCGCGTAGCCGAGCAACCGGCGCATCAGGCCGGCGTCGTACGGGCGCGTCTCCAACTCGTCGCCGATGTGATAGCCTTCGCTCACGCCTCTTCAAGCTCCTTCTCGAGCAATTGGCGCTCGTACATGCGCGCATAGAGTCCGCCTTGCCCGACGAGTTCGTCGTGGACGCCGCGTTCGACGATCCGGCCGCCGTCGATCACGATGACGAGGTCCGCGTGACGAATCGTCGAGATCCGGTGTGAGATGATGAGGCTGGTCCGCGCGGCCATGACGCCCTTGAGCCGCGTCAGGATCGCCTCCTCGGTATGCGTGTCCACGCTCGATAACGCGTCGTCGAGAATGAGAATTTTCGGGTCGCGGATCACGGCGCGCGCAATCGCGAGACGCTGCTTCTGGCCGCCGGAGAGATTGACGCCGCGCTCGCCCAGCAGCGTGTCGTAGCCTTCGGGCAATTCCCCGAGCGTTTCCGTGAACTGCGCAATGTCGCAGGCCGCGTCCATGAGTTCAACCGAGGCGTCGGGATGTCCGAAGCAGAGATTCTCGCGGATGCTCGCGGAAAACAGAAACGTGTCTTGCGGAACATAGCCGAGGGCGTTGCGCAACGCGCGCACGGGATACGACTCGATATTTTCGCCGTCGATTAGGATACGCCCCGCCGTCGGGTTGTACTCGCGCGCAACAAGCGCGGCGATGCTCGATTTGCCCGAACCGGTCGGGCCGACGATGGCGATTGTCTTGCCTGCCGGAACCTCGAAGTCGATTCCGTCCAATACGAGCCTGTCCGCGTACGCGAAGGAGACGTTTTCAAAGCGAAGCCCACCCTGCGCGACGTCGATTTCGGGCCGCGTCGCCGGACCGTCCTCGATGGCGGGCCGCTCGGCGAGGATTTCGTTGATGCGGTTCATGCCAACGGCCCCCTGCTGGTAGAGCGTCATGATCCATCCGAATTCGGCGAGCGGCCACACGAGCATGAGCATGCAGACGATGAACCCGGTGAAGTCCTCGAGGGCGAGGTGTCCATCGATAACCATCACGCCGCCGCGCCAGATCACGAGCAGGATCATCAGAGCAACGGTCATGCCGATCATCGGCCATGCCAGCGACATGACGCTGGCCATTTTCATGTTCTCGCGCAAGTACTTCGCGCATTCGGTATGAAACGCTTCCGCTTCGCGCTCCTCGATACCGTAGGCCTGTACGACGCGCGCGCCGGCCAGATTCTCTTGCGCGCGCGCGGTGATGACGGCGTATTGTGCCTGCACGCGCTCGGATTGGCGATGCATAAATGAGATGAACAGGTACACGAGCAACGTGATCAGCGGCAAGGGCACGAGCGACACGAGCGTCAGCCACGGACTCATGTAGATCATCACGCCGAGGGCCATCGGCAGCCGGAGCATGTCGATGGCTCCCATAATGCCGGGGCCGAGGAACATCCGCACGTAATTCAGGTCGTTGGTTGCGCGGGCCATGATCTCGCCCGTTGGAGTCCGGTTGAAGAAGTCCCGCGAAAGCGTTTGCACGTGCGCGAAAAGGGCGTTGCGCAGATCGTACTCGCACTTGCGCGATGCGCCGATGATAAGCGTTCGCTCGAAGAAGCGCGCTACACCCGTGATTAACGACATAACCAGCAGTGTTATGAAGAACAGCGCCAGGCGCGCGAAGGTCATCGTGTTGGACTGGAAAGCCGCGACCACGAGGCGCAGAACCACGGGCATCGCCAAGCCGATGCCAACGAATATCAGGGCCAGCAGTATGGCGACGACATAGGCGCGCCAGTACGGTCGATTGTAGCGCAGGATCGAGCGGATGGGCCGGGGCAGACTTCCGCCAGCATCGCGCTGTTGCGCGTTCGATTGGACGCTCTTGCCGACCATCGTCGATGTGGATGTCATTGCGTCGTGTCCCGGCGCTAGGCTTCGTCCGGCGCGGGCATCGCGGCGCGGACAAGGTCGATGAGGTCTTCGGGGCGGAACGGTTTCATCATATAACCGTCCGCGAAGACGTCTTGGATGCGCGCGCCGTGGCGTTCGATCGGCTTGGCCGTCACGAAGTAGACCTTGATGCCGACCAGGCCGGGATCGGTCTTGAGACGGCGGCATGTCTCCCATCCGTCGACGCCCGGCATCGAGATGTCGAGCAGGATAAGGGCGTATTGTCGCGACGCCGCCAGCACCAGCGCCTCTTGGCCCGATGTGCAAGCATCGACCGTATACCCTTCCGTTTCGAGACAGCGCGAGATGAAGACGATCACTTCGGGATCGTCGTCCACGCACAAAATCTTTCCGCCCAGACGTTGCGGCACGGATTGGATTGGACGATCTTGCCGTCCATCGTCGAGCTCGCCAAGTGGCTTCTGGTTCATGGCGTACTGAATCGCACTCAACAGACCGCTTTTGCGGAATCCGCCGTTCAAGTGCGCCGCAACTTGGGTTCGGTAACGCTCATGCAATTCCACGTCGTTGGCCAGCAGTATGATGGGCAGTTTGCCCGCCGCCGGATCCTCGATGATCCGTTCGAGCGCCTTGGCGCCGTCTCCGAGATGTCCGACATCGCGCTCCATGCCGTCGGCATCGACCATGATGCAGTCGGGATGATGCCGCTCGACGAGTTGCAGGCAATGGTCCGCCTGGGCCGCGTGAACCACGTCCATGCCTTCTGGGACGAGGAAATCGCGGATTTGCAGGTTGAGGCCGCGGTCCTGAGTCAGCAACGCGAACAAGAGATGGGTTTGGCTCGATGCCATCGCCTCTTCAACCAATCCGCCGTCTTCGCTTCTCGATACGGACTGCAGGGGCAACGCGAAGCGAAACACGCTGCCTTTGCCCGACTCGCTCGTGGCCGTGATACGGCTGCCGTGCAGACGTACGATATCCTGCGCGATCGACAGGCCGATGCCCGTGCCGCCGTACTTGCGCGTCGACGAACTGTCGTATTGATAGAAGCGCGTAAAGACCTTGTCGAGCGCTTCGGGCGGGATGCCGATGCCCGTATCGCTCACGATGGCCTCGACGGAATCCTCGCGTACATGGATCTCGACGGTCACGCTTCCGCCTTGCTGGTTGAATTTGACCGCGTTCGACAACAGGTTGTTGAAGACTTGCCCCATCTTGCCTTTGTCGCCTTCGACCATGACCTTTTCGACCGGCGCTTCGAGTTTCACTTGGACGGAGCGGCTGTCGGCGACGGGCTGGACATTCTGGATGCTGGTGCGTGCGCACTCGACTAGGTCGAACATGTCGAAGACGAGTTTTTCGGTGCCTCGATGCAACCGCGAGAAGTCGAGGAGGTTCTCGATCAGCGTCACGAGCTTTTCGATGTTGCGCAGAATGATGCCGAGGTACTCGCGTTGCGTGTCGTTGATAGGCCCGACCTTGCCGTTGAACAACATATCCGTGTAGCCCATCACGGCGACAAGCGGCGTGCGCAGTTCGTGCGAGACGTTCGAGAGAAGGTTCGTCTTCATCTCGTCGAGCGTCTTGAGTTCCTCGTTGGCCTCATGCAGCTTTTCGCGGGCACGCGTCACTTCGTCGAGCGACTGTTGCAGGTTTTCGAGGAGCCGCGCGTTGCGCAACGCGACTGCGATATGCGGACTGATCTCCTCGAGGACATCGATATCGTGCTTGCTGAACGCGAAGGCTCGATCCGACGCCAAGTCCAGCGTCCCGACGATCCGCCCCGTGGCGTAGAGCGGCACGCAGAGGCAACTGTGCGTGCTCGGCGGGAATTCGGAGGCGAATTCCGAGGACTGGCCGATCATGTCGTCCTGACTGAGACTCTTGCGGTGCCGCACCACCCACGAGGCGACGCTCGGAGCCGACGCCGGCGCGGCGCCCGTCGCGTGTTGCTCCGGCCACAACTGGCGCTTCTCGAAGCTATCGCCCTTTTCGGTGAGCAGCGAGACGGCGGCGTATTCGAAGTTGACCAGCTTCTTCAACTCGACGATCAGGCTTTCGTGCAAACGCCCGGCCTCGAGGCTCGAATTGATCACGTTGGCGATTTGGTTGATGGCGCTGATGCGTTCTGAGCGTTCGCGGGCCTGCTGTTCGAGGCGGACGCTCGAGGTTACGTCGCGAAAGATGCCCTCGGCTCCGATGAAGTTGCCGTTCTCGTCCGCGATGCGGTTGCCCGACAGTTCGACGCAAATCGAGCGCCCGTCTTTTCGTTTCATCCAAATGCGCGTGCGTTCGACGAAGTGTTTGATGGAGAGTTCGCGCGCCATGCGCGCGACATCGATCTCTTCGAGGAACAACTCGCGCAGATTCCGGCCAAGGGCCTCCTCGAAATTGTCGTAACCGAAGATCTCCGCGCCCGCCGGATTGACGAACGTGATGATTCCATCGGAATCCGTTTGGTAAATGCCGTCGCGCATCGAGGTGATAAGCGTGCGATACTTTTCCTCGGATGTTTCCAACTGGCGAATGTTCTGGTTGAGCGCCTGGGCCATCTTGTTGAACGACGAGGCCAACTCCTCGATTTCGTCGCCGGTGCCGATCTTGAGCTTGAGTTCGAGATCGCCCTGGCGGATGATCTGCGCGCCCTCGTTGAGCAACATCACGGGACGCACGATATTGTTGTGCACGTTGCGGTACGCGATGATGCAGAACAGACTGATGATCAAGACCGCGCCGATAATCGAGTAGATCGCCCACGCGTTAATGTTGTTGAACACGTCGATGGAGGGACGGTACACCACGATGTATTCGAGGTACGTTCCCTCGCGTCCAATCAGCCGCTGAAAAGCCAGCAACACGTCTTGCGTCTTGCCGCCCGCCTTGTAGTTCATCACGCGCATCATGCCAGACTCGGGCGCGTTGGGCGCGGCGAGACGGTTTTGCAATCTTTGCGCGGCGCCCTCGGTTTTCAACGGCGGAACGGAATTCGGATCCAGATAGGACATCAGCACGCCGCCGTTAACGCCGACGCGGGCCATCTGGTATCCGTCGCTGCCAAACTCGTCGTCTTGGCGCCGTCCGGCACGACCGAACGTGAAATCCATCAGCGTTGCGACGCCCTGGTCTTCGCAAAGAAAACCGATGCGTTCGTTCGTCTTCGGAGCGACGACGGGCGCGACGCACCGCGCTTCGTAGCGGTTGCGCTCGGGCGCGTACTGGAAGATATCCTCGACGAAGGCGGCTTCGGAAAACATCTCGCCCCAGTCGGGTTGCGCGCGGTCGAATTCCCCAACTTCTCCCGTGCTCATAACCAAATTGCCCGCGGCATCGTACAGACTGTAGACTGACGGACCGTCGTCGGCATTATGAGTTTCGGCCTTGAGACGCGCCGTCAATAGGTCGATGGCCTCCGTAGACACGTCGGCGTGCGCAGTCAGCGCGGCGACGATTTCCGGGTCCCGCGCGAGGGTGCGCACGGTGCGCAAGCGCGATTCCAGCGCCAGCAACAGGCCCTTGGCGGTTTTTTGAGCTGCGGTCGATAGCGTGCGCTGGACCGCTTTGCGCTGCCCCTCGTGGGTCACGCCGTAGCCGACGATCAACGCGATAGTAATCGGGATGATACCCACCCAAATAATTGGCGTGAGGATCTTGCGTTCAATCCCGCCTCGACGTTGATTCAAGCGCATGACGCTCCCGCAGGGGCTCTTACCCGCTCATTTACTCGACTACGCGCGCGCGTCCAACCAGTTCCCGCACCTTCTTCAACAGATCATCGATCTTGAACGGTTTCGCAAGATACTCGTCGGCCCCACACGCGAAAATACGCTCGATATCCTTTTCCTTGCTCAGGCACGTCACGGCCATGATGGGTATGCTCTGGGTGGCTTCATTGTCGCGCAGGGCCTTGGTCACCTCGAACCCGTTGATATCGGGCATGAGAAAATCAAGCAAAATAAGATCTGGAAGCAACTGGGCCGCTTTCAAACCAACCTCGGTCGCATTGCTCACTTTGATCAATTCGAATCCCTCGTCCGTCAGGATGCGCTCGATCATTGCCAATGCGTCCGGGTCGTCGTCAACCACCATGACCCGCTTCTTCGTGGGGCCCTTGTCCCGCGGAAACATATCGTATTGTTCGCGGAACGCATCAAGGTCCTTCTCGAGGATCCGATAGTGCCCGCCAGGCGTCCGCGATGCCTTGATCAGACCCTGTTTGATCCAGTTCTTGATACTGTGATGAGTGACGTGGCAGATCTTGGCTGCCTCGAATGTCGTGTATGCTTTCTCTTCGCGCTCGCTCACGCTCGTCTCCTCCGGTCCCGGACACCAGAGACGGTGCCGGGCGGTTCCACATCAGGTTGAGAAATCGTTTGCGCAAGCACGAACCACAGGATGTCTAGCATCCTACAATTCATAGATTGCGCATCTTACGATTGAATTATAGCCCAATCGAAGCCCCCTGTCAACTGGAAGGATGAAGGATGAAAAA
>CAIYET010000575.1 GCA_903925285.1 Candidatus Hydrogenedentota bacterium
CGGCCACGAAGTCCACAAGAGGCAATCATGTGGCCGCGTTCTGGTTCATCTCGCCCGGAAAGTAGCACGTTGATGCGTTTATGTCCCATCGCATTGCTGGCCGGAATGCTGGCCACGCTTGTTCTGCTTTCGCCTTGCGCTCGCGGCGCTGACGGCGCGTTGCCGGTGTTGCAAGTCTCGAAACCGGAGGTGAAGGTGGCGCAGTCCGTTCCGCCCAAGGACGCTACGCAATCGGGCGCCCAATACCGGCGGCCCCTCGTCAAAACGCAGTCGCGTGCGCCCAGGCCCTCGGGACGGCCTTCGGCTATGCCGGCGATCAAGCGTCCCCAGGGCACGGCGTTGCCTGCGCAAAGCGAAGCGCTCAATTTCAAATCAGGGCTGGCATTCCAGCCACCGGATTGGACCCAGCCGTTTCGCGATATCGAGGCGGATAAGTGGGAGACGGCGTTCGGCAAGGACCAGTTCGCGCTCGAGGGCCATGTGCGCCTGCGTTTGGACAAGATGAATTTTGCCGCGGACAAGTTCTGGTACAACGAAACCGTCGGCGAAATGCGTGCGGCCGGCAGCGTGGTCATCGTGCAAGATCCGGCAACCATCACGGCCGAAGAGATCTACTACAAAGTGCCGAAGCCTTCTCAGTTGCAGGTGACATCTCCTTTGCGGCCTACCTTGGACGAGCAACAGGCTGCGAAACTGCGGCTGTCGTCGGGTTCGGTGTCGGGAACGAACGTGACAATCGAGCAACCCGGCCAGACGTTGCTGGCGGATCATCTGGACTACGACCTGTTGAACTCGAAGGGCGAGTTGGAGAACGCGCGGGGCGCGTCGGGGATCTACTACTTTGGGGCTCAGAAGTTGCACATTCTCGGCCCGGCCAGTATCGATGGGGAAGACATGTGGGTCACCACGTGCGACCACGATCCCCCGCACTACAAGCTACGGGTGAAGAAGCTGATGATCCGGGAGGGCGAAGCGGTCTACGGGGAAGGCGCCCAACTCTATATTGCCGACAAAAAGACACCGCTGTATTGGCCTCGATGGGGCTACGAGTCGGGTGAAACGGGCGCGCTGTTGGATTTCGATTTCACGAGCGGCCACCGCGCGGCTGTGGGCTACTTCGTCAATACCGGCCAGCAGTTCCTGATCAACGAGGATGTTCGCTTGGGCTTGCGCCTATATCCGACCACACGGGAAGGGATAGGCCTCGGTGTGGAGACCCAATACGATTTCACCAAGACGCCGGCGTCGCCGTTGTTTCTGAGCAAGGGATCCATTGCCTCGCTTTATACGACCAATGATCGTGGCTATATAGATTTGTACCACCGGCAGGAGATCCTTGATGACACCATTATGCTGCTCCAAGTCGAGCAATGGTCGGACAAGGACTTCTACAAAGATTTCTTCTATGACCAGTACCGAAACCGAAGCGCGCCGCGATCTTTCGTGAACGTCACCCACACGATGCCCAACGCCATCATCACAGGCACGATCCGTCCGGACACGAATGGATTCGTCCACG
>CAIYET010000576.1 GCA_903925285.1 Candidatus Hydrogenedentota bacterium
CAACAGCCTGTCGGAGAGGCGGATCTCTCCGCACCTGAATGATGGTAAACTGTGTGCATCCCTGAACAACCCGCAGCGCGCGAGGTATAACGCACATAGCCCGTAAATTCAAAACCGTCAACTATGCAGAATCGCTCCAACAAACCGTTACGCTCGGCGACTGCCTGTCGCTCGACCATTTGGCGCGGTTTATCGTCGGCGTGATTGGCCTGCTGGACTTGAGTAATTTCTACGCGTGGTATGCGCCGATCGGCGGTCAGGCGTTCGCGCCGGAGGTGCTGCTGGGCCTGTTGCTCTATGGGTATGCGACGGGCGTGTTCAGTTCGCGCAAGATTGAGAAGGCCACCCACGAGTCCATACCGTTTCGCTTTATCGCCGGTGGGTTGCATCCGGATCACTCGACGATTGCGGAGTTTCGGAAGACGTTTCTGGCCGAGATCACGGAGTTGTTCGTGCAAGTGTTGGTCCTCGCGCACGAGGCGGGCGTCCTGAAACTGGGCAATATCAGTCTGGACGGGAGCAAGATTCACGCCGACGCCTCCAAGAGCCACGCGGTCAGTTATGGCCGGCTGTTGACCCTGCAGGACGTGTTGCGTGCCGAAGTGGCCGAGTTGCTGGCGCTGGGTGAACAAGCGGATCAGCAGGCCCTGCCCGACGGGTTGGACGTAGCTGAGGAAATCCTGTTGCGGCAAGACCGGTTGACTCAGTTGGAGAAAGCGCAAGCGATTTTGGAAGCCCGCGCGAAGGAGCGGGATGCGGCTGAACAAGCGGAGTACGAGGCCAAACTGCGCGCCCGAGAAGCGAAAGCGCAGGAGACCGGGCGCCAGCCGGGTGGCCACGCCCCTGAGCCGCCCACACCGGGGCCACGGGCGACCGATCAATACAACTTCACCGACCCCGATTCGCGCATCATGAAAAACAGTAACAATGCCGGCTTCGATCAGTCTTACAACGTGCAGGTGGCCGTGGATCAAGACAGCCTGTTGATTGTGAGCCACACCTTGTCCAACCATCCGAACGACAAAGGCGAGGCCTTGCCGACCGTCGACGCCATTCCGTCGGAGCTGGGCAAGCCCGACGCCGGGGCGTTGGACAATGGCTACTTTAGCCCGAAGAACATCGACGGCTTTGAGGCCCGCGATATTGACGCCTACATCGCCACCGGTCGCGAGCCGCATCACCAGAGTTGGCAAGAACGCTTTGCCGAACAACCGGCTCCGCCGCCCGCCGACGCCAGCCCGATCATCAAAATGGCCTACAAACTCCAGACGGACATCGGGAAGGCGATCTATCGCTTGCGCAAATGCACGGTCGAACCGGTGATCGGCATTATCAAGGAAGTGCTGGGCTTTCGCCAGTTCTCGTTGCGCGATTTGGCGGCCGCGGCGGGCGAATGGGGACTGGTCTGTTTGGCCTTCAATCTCAAACGACTGCACGTGTTGATGGCCGGCTAACTTAGGGGCGGGTTCAACGCGTCTGGACACCCAAAAGACGGTTTGCAACCGACAAAACACGCTGATTTTGGCCGCGGCGACTGAAATCAGCGGCCAGTTGAGGCATAAAAGCCACTTATCACCACACCCGAAATCGCCCCGGCAACAGGCTGTTAGCATTTTGGCACCATGAATGAGACAAATGATTCGATGGTAGATCGAAATACCTGAAAAAATGGAGCCGTTGAACGTTTGTTATGTTCTCTCCGACAGGCTGCTAGGAACGAGAATTAAATAACTTGCCCATTTGGCTCGGCCCAAACCGATGGGGCGGCA
>CAIYET010000577.1 GCA_903925285.1 Candidatus Hydrogenedentota bacterium
ACATCGTTCAGTGAATTATGTGCCAGGACATCGTTCAGTGATGCTCTGGTAAACTTGTCGTACCGGGTGAAACGGAGGCGGTTCTTGCTGGCGAGCACCCCGCCAAGGGATATCCCGGTGCGGCTCATCGAGACGATGAGTACTGTCGTAGTACAGGCGGTGCGCGAGAGCAATCCTCTCATGCCCCCAAGACAATTCCTCTCATCGGATTGATAGACCGCCCATGCCTCAGAAAACGCATCCCCGCTTATCGCAGGAGATACTCTCGTTCGTCGAAGATCGTGTCGTCGAGGTAGAAGGTGAGCCGTTGCCGAGCTACGTCCACGATTGCCCACACATATTCGTAAACGACCTCGGGCGGCATCGGAAATGTCTCTCCGAAGAGATTGAATATTGCATCGCCGCGAATGAACCGGACGACATGGTAGCATCCGGTTTCGGGCTTGGGAAGGGGTTGTTGCGGTGGCTGTTCCTTCGCGGGAAACCGTAAGGGCTTGTTGGCGGCGACCAGAGCTTCGATAGGGGTCTTGCCCTTCAGTTTGGTGTAACGGTATCGCTGATTGTGCCGTTGCTCGAAAGCCAGGCTCTCCCGTTTCAAGTCGTCCTCGGATTCCATGACGACCTTGTCCAGAAATTTCTGCCGCCAAAAGTCGTTGAACTTTTCTACGACGCCGTTGCGCCAAGGCTCCGCCAAGGGGATGAAACACGGCTCGATGCCCAGCGGCAAGCACAGCCGAATCGCCTTGCCCATGCCGCGTGGGTGCTTGTGACTGCCATAAAACACGGCCTCGTTGTCCACTTGCAGATACTTCGGAAGTCCCAGGCGCAGCCACGTCGCCCACAATGCCTCCACCACCGTGTCCTTGCCCCGCAGAATCGGTTCGGCGCCGCAACGCCCGGTAGCGAGATCTATCGTGTTGAGACTGTAGAAGCGTACCGGGCCACGTAGATAACACGGCCCCACGAAATCGCTCTCGTGCACCGAACCCGGATGAGGCGCATCCAAGGCCGGGTAGAGTTTCCCTTTGTGCTCGTAACGTCCGGTCCGCCGATGCGTCAGCCCATGGCGAACCAAGATACGGCTTATCGTCCGCAAGCTCGGAAGCGGTTGTACCTTCTCGTCCTCCAGCCGCCAACGAATTGCTTGAGCGCCACAAAATTCGTCTCGGTTGTACATTTGCAGCCGAACATACTTTACGATCTTCTCGATTTCCTCGGAGGTCCGAGATGGAGTCTGAATCGGCTTTCGTGAACGATCCCGATACCATTCGGAATCGCCCTCGTGAAAACGCTGTAGCCATTTGTACAACCACGGTTCTGTCCGCCCAAGGCTTACGCATATTGTCCGAGCTTTCTCTCCGCGCAACAGTCGCTCTATCGCTCGTCTTCGGCACCACTCTTCTTGTTTGTCCATGTGCTTCTCCTTGTGTTTGGAAAAGCACATGTTCGTTGATTTGGCGTCTCAGCAAGCTTGCGACTAAACGATGTCCTGGCACTTGTCAATTAGGAATTAGGAATGACTGGCCGCAAAGGATCTTTGTGCATATCCATTCTTAATTTCTAATTCATCTTTCATCCACGCCTCGGGATCGTCGGTCTGGGCCATCAGCGTTGTCTTCGCGCGCAACGTGGAATCGTCGATGCTGGTCTGCTTGGCGACGGCTGCGGGCGACAGGCCGCGCGCAAACAATTGTTCGCACCGCGCAACCATGCCGTCTGTTATGTTTTCAAAAAAACCCCAAACCCGTTTCCGAAAAAACCTATCAAATCGCTGTCGGGATCAAGATATCTGAACTTGGCCTCAAGAGGCCCAAAAATAGTTCTTGACTTTCATAGACCGTACGTGCGATAAGAATGTACTAATGGAGGGAGTAATCGTGCTTGGTCTTCCTCAGTATGCAGATCTGTTCTATTGGCTGATACTTCTGGGCGCGTTTGGCGTTTGCATGACGCTCGCAACCCGTAGAATGAAGCCAATTCTGCCTGTCGGTGCTTCGGCGGCGCCGCTGTTGCTTTGTACTTTTATCGGCGGCTTGATTGGCGCAAAGCTCCTGTGGCTTATCGAGTACGCTCCGCCTCTCAGCGCAGGCCATTGGAGCGAACTGGCCATCTGGAAGGGGGGAATGGTTTCCTGCGGCGGTTTCGCGGGCGGAATTCTGGGCATCGGCGGATACGCAGGGCTGACGCGTATCTCATTTCGTGGGATCCTCGATGCCGCAGCGCCCTGCGTTGCTTTGGGCGAAGCTGTTTCGCGAATGGGTTGTTTTCTGGCGGGCTGCTGCTGGGGCAGTGTCACGAACGTTCCATGGAGCGTCCGCTTCCCGGGCGGCAGCCAAGCCTTTGCCGCGCAGGCGCACCTGGGCATGATCTCCCTCGATACGCCGGAATCGCTACCGGTTCACCCCACTCAGCTTTACATGCTGGCCGGACTCCTCGTTGTGACAGCGCTCCTTCTCCTTTTCGACCGGCGCAAGCGCGCCCATGGACAGACGGTATGTGCCTATCTAGTTTTCTATGGCATTCTCCGCTTCATCGTCGAGATCTTCCGCGCCGCCGCGCGCGGCGGCGATTCTTCACGAGTCGTAGCTGAGTACTTGACGGTCGCGCAAGTCATAAGCCTCGGATGCATCGCATTCGGGCTTGCGGGGCTGTACCTGCTTTCTCTGCGCCTATGTCGCGCCACCATGCCGTCGCAGGGAAGAGCGACGCGGGATGTTTCAGTGTGCGAAGCAAGAAGGGCGGCCACCCAACAGTCGTATCGTCGCGAATCGGTGGAATTGTCCGCAAATGCGGATGTGAGTGGAACGGAAACGAAATAGACAACATGAGGAGATCGAAAATGGAAAGCAGAACAATGTCCAGCAAGATGGGAGTGTTGACGCGTATCGCACTTATCGCGGCGTTGCTTGTACTGCCGCCGTGCGCCGCACTCGCAGCGACCTATGTGTGTGCGGACAACGGTGATACGTGCGGCAACGGCACGACCAAGCCAGTTCCGCCGGGCGGAAATTGCAGTTGGAATGCGGTCGCGGGTGGATGCAGTGGATGTGACGCGGTTACCTACTCGTATGGTACTCCACAATCGTGCTACGAGTCCGGATGCGGTGGCGCGCAGGCGGACGGCAAGTGCAACCCCCCATGCGTCGCAACATGCCAAAATGTAAGCTACGGCTCCACAACCGGTTGCGAGGGGCACTATGGCGACGGTGCTTCATGTAACGCAGCCACTTGCGACTACAATTGATCGGCAGTCCGCAAAGGCGTCCGCGAACCGAAAATGGCCGGCTAGCGCACCGTCATGGTAACTTCGGCGCGGTGATATTAGGGAAAAGGGGAACTTTTGCCTGCGTGCTGGGCCTTGCTGCCGTGGCAATCTGCGAGGCCTTGGCGAGCGGCTGTACGCGCCCGCGTCCGCACATGCCGGGGTATGTGGCTCAGTACGAGGGCCGTCTCGTGAACTGTATTTATTACTACACGCGTACCGCCTATACGCAAGGGTCGGACGCTGAAAAGGAACCATTGCGTACAGCAATACTCCGCCTGCCCGATATTGCCACGGTAGCGGGGTCCTATTTGCTCGAGAAACGCAACGTTACAGATACCGCTTTCCAACCGCCTGTGCGTTGCGATATCCGATGGGCGCTGAGAACTCCGGGGGATGATCGCTATTTTCGCATTCCCGACATGCTGCTAACCGTCCCGGGATCCATGCCCGATGGAACCGAGGTGCTCCGCTCGTACGTCGACTATGAGCCTCGGGACGGCGGCATTCTTGAGCGCATGTGCCGTACGCAGATCGGAGATGATGTACGCGCGATCAGTCAGCCCCTCCCTTGGCCCGTCGATGACGAAAGAGAATGGAAAAGCCCCTTGCCATCCATCGTCGCATCGAACGGATTTGGAACTCGCCACCTAAACCGCGTTTTTGCCTCTGGCGAATGTGCACTCGTGGTCAAGAACGGCGAACGCATCTTGGCACATGCCATGAACCATCCCACTGATATCGCATTCTGCGAAGTGTACTTCGACGAGCATCGCCGAATCACACGACTCGATGTGGTCAATCGCTTGCCGTACCCGGAAGCCGAAATACGCAAGTATTACTCTGGAGATCTCTTCGATCTTAAGCTCACCATATCGTCGATTCGCTTCGCGGAATACTCGGAAATCAATGGCGTCATATTTCCGCGCGTGGTCGAGGAGTACCGATACCACGGCATCAATAGCGAAGACGTGGACCTAAAGCGCGGCGAAGTGTCCGAAGTGGAGGCACGCGTACGTGCTTATCTCGCTCACGGCACGCCGGTCGTCAGCTTGGCACGCCGGGCCGAATTCGACCTTACGACCCTACGCGTGAACGAGCCGCTACGAAAGGAGGACTTTGTCCTCGCGCTTCCTTCCGGCACGATCGGCGAAACCCAAACGGGTTCGCAGTACCTGATAGGGGCGCCCGGCGAGGACATGGCCGAACTGGTGAAAAAAGCGGAGGCGCGGGGAATCACGGCGGACTTTATGGCAGGCCTTCCGGCGCTCGTGCCACGCCTGCGTCTGCAGAGCATGCACATTCCAGATGGATGTCCGATGCTGATGATCAAGTATAGCAACCCCAAGCCGCTCGGCGAGATGGTTAATCCTTCACCGGCGCCAAAGGTTGTCGAATCCATGACGAATTGGACGGCTGTCGTTTCCCTTTCCTCTGCGGTCGCCGGCGCGTCGGCTCTGGCCGCGGTGCTGATGCTGAAGTGGAGGCGCAACCGGAGGGGCGATCCTGTTATGCGCAAGGTTCTACGGTTGATTCTGGCCGTTGTTTGCGCGGGTGTCGGGAGCCTCTCCGCGTCGGCGGAAGAGAATCCGCGGCTGGCGGAACTGCGCGCGCTGCTGATGAATGCACCGACCCTCGACAGTTTTCGCGGTGCGTACACTCTCGAAAAACGTGACGCCACGGGCACTCGCGCGTTCTTGGCACGACACGAGTGCCGACTCCGAGGCGCAGACTCTTGGCTTCGGATCGAGGATCTCGGCGATCCCTCGATGCTGACGTTGACTTTTGCGCACGTCAACGGGCTGTACGCAATCAGGGAGCAGGGTTCATGCAGCATGATCGCGGAATTGGATATCGGCTTTTCACAGATTCCCTGGGGGGCTTATCTTTCCTCAAGGGAGTTGCTCGGCGAGATCCACGGCCAATCGCTGTCTGAAGTTCTTATCAAGGGGAAGGATACGCTGTTCGTGCATGATGGTCATACCGTGCTGTCGCACCGCTACCAGGAAGACCAGGAGCGGTGCATCGATATCCACCTCGACGACAAGGGGGTGATAATCAAGATTGAGCAGTGCATGCGGCCGCCGTTCAGCGACGAGGAAGTGCGCACTCAGTGGGCCGGCGACCTCTTCGATGTCCGGAGTCTGAAGACAACGGTCGAATTGCGGAATCACCAGTTGATTGGCGGCGTCATGCTCGCCACGGTGGCCACGAAAACGTGGTGGGGTGCGGATAAAAGCAAGGACATTGACTATCATGCCATGGCCAAGGTCGGCTCGATGTCTTACCTCGAGGCATGCGTCGCAGATTACACCTCGAATGTGCGGATACCGACCGCAGTCCAAACACTCGAGCTTGACATGTCCACGGTTGAGGTGAATGCAGATGTCTCCGACTTGGACCTCTCACTGTTGCTCCCGGCAGGGGCGCATATCAAAGACAGGCAAACCGGTCGAGAATACATGGTCGCTTCCGCTTTTCCTGAATGGCGCGGCGCGATAACGCACTTCTTCGCGAGCCGTGGGGGCGCGAGAAGTCTCAACGAGAGGTTCGGAATTCACCTGGCCGCCAACACGGCGTTTGTGTCCGCGGAACCGTTGGCCGGGTGGATCAAGCCCACACTGATTGCGGGCTTCGCCACTTCGCTCGGTTCGCTGTCGTTCTTGGACTTCCTGCGCAAGCGGCGAGACAAACGGAAGAATCGCTGACCTTTACGTCGAATCAGAATGTAACCTTGAAGGAGCGGATCTCGAACGGGGTCACGTCGAAACGTATGGTGGCGCCCTTTACTTTCATGGGCGTGTCGTTTTCTTCCATGAGATCGCATTCGGCGACTTGCCGGGGTTTGTGTCCGAAGGTCAGGGCCACGGGACCGCGCTGGCCGTAGGCTTCGTATACGCGTACAATCAGCGCGTTCGAGTCTTCGCAACGCTTGATCGTGTCGATAAGGACATGGTCCACATCGAGGCTCGCGAACGCGTCGCTGGGCGGCAACGCGCCCTTGTTTGCGGGCGCCGCGAAGGCCAACAGCGGGCTGTTCAACTCGAAACCTTCCTGGACGGTTCCGTTGCGCCATGTCCAGGCATGCGGGTAGAGGGCGTAGGTGAAATCGTGCTCGCCCTCGTCGGCTTTGGGATCGGGATCGACCGGCGAACGCAGCAATGACACCCGCATGAGGTTGCCCTTGGTTTCATAGCCATACTTGCAGTCGCTCAAGAGGCTGACGCCGTAATCGCCTTCCGACAAGTCCGCCCATTTGTGTGCGGGCACTTCATACCGCGCGCGGTCGAAGTCGGTATTCCGATGCGTGGCGCGCTCGATCGCTGCGAACTGGATTTCGTAGGTCGCGTGGCTCGAACGGATGTCGACGGGGAACGCGGCCTTGAGCAGGACGCGTTTCTCGTGCCAGTCGACGTGCGTGACGAAATCGACGCGCGACGAATGTGCGTGAAGCGTGACGTCTTGCGCGATGACGCTGTGCTCGGTTTTGCGGACGATTCGGACGATCGCGCGGACCGGTCCGGTTTCGACGACCTCGATGGATTCGGCGGGTTGGGCTTCCCATGCGATCTCCTCGAAATTCGGGTCGATGTCCCAGGCGTCGTTGCCGTGCGGGCGATCCTCGAAGAGTTCGAGCACGTTGCCCGGCTCGCCTTTCACGAGAACGTCGCGGTCTTCGATTTTGTCGTACAGACGCGCGACTTGTCCCTTCTTGTCGAAGGCGAGGCGGATGAAATCGTTTTCGATGCCTGCGGTCGTGGCCTTCAGGGGATTCTCGACGGCCGGTTCGCCCGGCACGACGCGATACACGGCATAGCCCAGCGGTGGAACGCTTTCGGCGAGGATGAGCAACTCGTTCGGACCGGTCCGCTGGCAAGGGACTTCGGCGCCGACGCCGTCGACGACGCGGAAGCGCCCCTTGGGCAACGGTAGTTCGATGTGCGCGACATCCGTGCGCGCCCAGGACAGGTCGTTGAACACGACCACGGCCAGGCCGGGACCGGAGGTGTCGATGCGCCCGACCAGGTGCTTCAAGGCCGCGGCACGCACCGAGGTGGCGAGCGACCGGGCTTGGTGGTAGTCCTTGTCGGTCTGCGCGTAAACCTCGTTGATGGACGAGCCGGGCAGAATATCGTGAAACTGATTCGTCAAGACGATCTTCCAGGCGTCGTATAGCCGGGCCTGGTCGTATTTGCCACCGAGCGTGAGCGCCCAACTACTGAGGAATTCCGTCTGCCGCAGGAGAAACTCCGACTTGCGATTGTTGCGCTTCGTACGCGCCTGCGTCGTCTGGCAGCCCCGGTGGTATTCGAGATACAACTCGCTGTTCCAGACCGGAAGGTCGTCGAATCGGCACTGCCTCTTCATCCGGTCGATGCAATCCTGCGTACGGCCCAGTTCGCATTTCGGCACGCCGACGATGTTGCCCAGGCGCTTGCCGAACTCGATCATCTCCATCGTGACGCCGCCGCCGCCGTCGCCATGGCCGTACGGGAACGGCAGTTCCTCGAAGCGGTCCTTCTGCTTGAACAGTTTCCATTGCTCGATGCAATCGCGCGGGTGAGTATCGCCATTATAGTTGAGTGGCGGCATCATACCGAGAATGCGCGAGCCGTCGGCGCCTTCCCACTGGAACGCGCTGTACGGAAACTCGGTGAATCGGCTCCACGAGATCTTCGTCGTCACGAACGTGTCTACTTGGGCCTTCTTGAAAATCTGCGGCAACGACCATGCATAGCCGAACGCGTCCGGGAGCCACGCCGTGGTCGAATGAATGCCGAACTCTTTCCGGAAAAAACGGTTTCCGTACAACAGTTGGCGCACGACCGCCTCGCCGGACGGGACGTTGCAATCGTTCTCGACCCAGAGCGCGCCGAAGATTTCCCAGCGGCCCTCTTTGACGCGCTGTTTGATCCGCTTGAAGAGTTCTGGGTAATGCTCCTTCATCCATTCATACTGGACCGGCTGGCTGGCCATGAACACGAATTCGGGGTAGCGGTCGAGCAGGTTCAGCATCGTCGAGAACGTGCGCCCGCACTTGCGGCGCGTCTCGCGTAGCGGCCAGAGCCACGCCGTGTCGATGTGCGACTGGCCCGTCAGGACCAGCTTGCCCATGCCGTAACTCGTCTCGAACTGTTTGAGGCCGGCCTGCAACAGACGGCGTGCCTTGGCGATCGACGCGAAATAGGCGGGCGCGCCCACATGCTGGAGGTCGACGGCAAACATTGCGTTCTTGAGCAAATCGAGGAGTTGTCTGCGCGGCGTGTACTCCTTATCGAGTTGTTCGAGTACCCTATAGACGACCCGCGCATCCCAATAGAAGTCCCAGACGGCGGGATGCATCGCGACGATATCGGCGTACTCGAAGTGATGATATTCGTCGAACCGAACGCTGGGCACCGACTCCAACGCGATGTCGAAGCGTTCGCCACCCTTGGCTTTGTCAACAAAGTAAAGCTCGTCGCGGTTATGGTCGAGTCCCTGGAACGGCTGCCCGTTGACGTAGGCGAGCGATTCGCCGCCCGGACGGATCAGCGCCAACACGCGCTGGCCTTTCATGGCCTTCGGAACCACAACGGTCATCTTAAACCATGTCGTCTGGTCGAACCCGCCCCAGCGCTCATGTACCGCGAACGGCTTCCAACCCGATTTCGGCATACGTTCCGGTCCTAGACCCGGCCCCGTTATGCAGGCCTGGACAGGCCCTATCGGCTGCCGGTCCGTGTAGATGGTTTCCTTGATTTCGCGCAGGCGGTTGCGGATTTGTTCCATCTCCGTCCGGCGTTCGGCCTCGAAATTAGACATGCGCGACTCTCCTCCTTAACGCGTTGCGTGAACAAGAAACCGGAATTATACGCATGCGGATGACGGGATGCCAACGGGGGTTTTGGGCGTGACCGACATGCTATAATCGTTTTGTTTTCCAAGAGAAGGGTTGCACACATGTTGGAACGAATGAGTACGCTGCTGTGCGTGATCGACTTGCAGGATGGATTGTTGCCAAAGATTGACGATGTGGATACGGTGCTGAACCAGTCGATCAAATTGATCCGGTTCGCGCGCGCGCTCGATATCCCTATTGTCTGGACCGAACAGTATCCGAAGGGATTGGGTCGTACGACCGAACGCGTGGCGGCTGAACTCGAAGGGCTTGCGCCGATCGAGAAAGTGGCGTTTGGCTGTTTCGGCGCACCGGAATTCGTCGAGGCTCTCGAAGCCGTGGAACGAGACCAGATTCTCGTGGTGGGGATCGAAGCGCACGTGTGCGTGATGCAGACGGTGCTTGTGGGCCTCGAAATGGATTACGACATGTACATCCCGTGCGACGCGGTGGGTTCGCGCAATCCGTTGGATTATCAGATGGGCCTCGACCGCATGTGCTCGGAAGGCGCGACGCTCGTGACGACCGAGATGGCCATGTTCGAGATCCTGCGCGCCGCGGGCACGCCGGAGTTCAAGAAGGTTTTGCCGCTTATCAAATAGAGGCTTTAGGCTGTAGGCTTTAGGCTTTAGGCTGTAGGAAGCAAGCCTACAGCCTAAAGCCTAAAGCCTAAAGCCTAACAAGGAGGATAGTTTAATGATGTTGCTAACGGGTGCTGTGGTGTGGATGTCGTTGTCGGCGGTGGCCGAACCGCTTTCGGTCGCGTTCGACGACGACGGGATGATCACGGTGAACGGCAAACGGACGTTGATCGTCGGCTCGTATTACGAAGCCAAGTCGGACCGTCCGTGTGCGGAAATGGCCGAAGCGGGATTCAACCTGGTCCACGTGGCGCCGGACCCGGCCGCGCTGGACAAGGCGCATGAAGCCGGTCTAATGGCGTGGGCGTCGGTCGGCGCGCTCGATCCCGAAAAGCGCGACGAAAGCGCGCAGGCCCTCGCCGCGACCGTCGACAAAATCAAGGGGCATCCCGCACTCGCGCTCATCGAGACGGTCGACGAGCCTGCGTGGTCGTTCATGAAAGCCGAGCAGCGTGTGCCGTGGCAACTCCTCGAAGAGACGTACAAGATCATCAAAAAACAGGATTCGCGGCATCTCGTCTATTTGAACCAAGCGCCGACGAATCTCGTGAAGACGCTACGTCTCTACAACACCGGCACGGACGTCGTCGCGTGCGACATCTATCCCGTGAATCCAGGGTCGAAACCCGGTTTTGCTCTATTTCCCGACGGCATGCAGGGCGACTTGAATAACGAACATATCAGCCAGGTCGGCGAATACGTCGACAAGATGCGCCAGGTGACCGGGCCGAACCGTCCGTTGCTGATGGTGTTGCAGGCATTCTCGTGGGAGGCGCTCGAAGACGAACTCGGTATCAAAGAGCGGCGCGAAGAAAAGATCCAGTATCCCTCGTATGCGCAAAGCCGCTTCATGGCATTCCAATCGCTGATTAAAGGTGCCAATGGCATCGTCTACTGGGGCAGCCAAAGTATGCCGCAACCGTCGCAGGCATGGACGGATCTCAAACGGGTGACACGCGAAGTCGCCGACCTCGCCGAGCCGCTCGCGGCGCGGACCACCCCGTTGCACGTTGCGATCGACTATCACGAAATGGGCCATTCCGTCGACGACGGCGTGCAGACCCTCGCCAAGGAACACGACGGTCATCTCTATCTCTTCACGTGCAACGCCGACAAGAATGTTTGCAAGGCGACGCTGTCCGGACTCGAAGGCTGGACCTCATGCAACATCCTGAACGAGAACCGCACCCTGCCCGTCGAGAACGGCGCCCTCACCGATACCTGGCGTCGTTTCGACATCCATATCTACGAATTCGCAAAATAGAATCCGGGATTCCTTCGTGCTCGCAAAAAGCCCCCCGCTTTTCTTGAAGAGGTCAAAGTCATTTTTCATAATTGGGTCTGGCGCGGTCAAGGCCGCCACGAATTCCGATTGCCCGCTACGTGGCTCTAGGGCAAAGCTTGTGCGACAATCTCAATCGGGTTCGTCAAGATCCAGGGGGCCATATTGTTGGAAAAGCGTTCGCCTGACACGGCTATTTCGCCCGGCATGGCCAAGTCCGCCTGGATGCGGTATTTTCCAGGTGCGGTCACGTCGTACTCGAGGGCCTTGCCTTCCTGCTCGAACACCTTCTTCCCGTCTCGGATCAGTGTAAACCGGCACGGCAGTGGCGCCTCCGCCCGCAGCTTCAATCCAGGCGTCAGCGCAATCCGCTCGCCCATGGTTACCTGCTGCCCGTTACCCTGCGCGACATATGCGAAACCACTCGCATCCGCTATCATGTTGAAAGCCACAAATGCGCGGCCTGTCCGCACGGCGTCGAGCAACGCCGGTTCAGTGAGTTCTTTGGCTAGCAAATGTGTGTTCACAAATCGCGCCGAACGTTCATAAGGATCCAAATCGATCCGGAACAACTGTTTGCCGGGATCGAGCGATCCAAAGCACAATCTCAGCATCAGGCGGGTAACGACGTTCAGTTTGTGTTCCCACACCTTTTTCTTGGGGTCGTTGTGGCCCGTGTCCAGGAGCAGCAGCGTGTCCTGTGCCGTATAGATTCCCCGCAGGCCTACGTTTTGATGACAGTCGTTCGCAGCAATAGCGGTCAGTTTCCGATGCAGGCTTTGCTCGTCCCACTTCTGGACCAACATGGCAAGCACCCACCAGTCGAACATGCTCCGCAACGCCTGATCGGGATACGCGTGAAAATTGATTAGGATCTCCTTCACGACCTCGATGCGCGAGTGCTTCTCCATCATCTCGTCAAGGAGATCCGTGTGTATGTTGTAGATCTCCATACCATCAATCTCTGGGATGTCAAAGGGCCGCCCCGCCTCGCAGTGGCCCAGACACAATACTCCGCCAAGTTGCCGGATCTCCTTGGCCTGTTCCGCCGGGTTTGCGTTATTGCTCAATATGGTTCCTTGCGGCAGCCCCCACGGCATGAACCCTTCCTGCATCTCGAAACCCTGCACGAAGAGTATGCCGTCGTGTATCCCTTTCCAGCCCAGTGAATAGTCCGCCTTGCCATCCACCACGTGATCCGTCATGAATATGAACTGACACTGTGCCTTCTTGAGGGCCACGACAATCTCGGGGAACTGTACCTGCGAATCATGCGAGATGTGCGAGTGGCTGTGCATCACACCGCGGTATTCATTCCAGCCTGTTTCGAGCGCGACCGGTGTGCGTCGTGCGGCCAGTTCCTTCCAAGCCGCCGCCTGTTTCGGAAAAAGCGAGAAGTGGTGATATAGTTGTGGAGCAAAGAAGCCGAAGAATCCCCCCACTGATAACAGGATTACCAGCAACGTAAGGCGCAAGCCCCAGCGGAGAATGCCTCGTAAGTACCTTCTGCTCTTATTTACCGTTTCCAAGATCCATTCCTCCTACTGGTTCTGCAAGATGTCGAGCATTGCAGCGATGTTTTCCGGTTTGGCGTCTGCGGGGATTGCGTGTGCGGGGGCGGCGAAGAGTCCGCCGTTTTTGCCGACCTCGCCGATGAGGCGTTTGACGTGTTCGCGCGTTTCGTTGGGTGTGGCGTAGGGTAGGATGCGTTGCGTGCTGATGCCGCCGTAGAAGCAGAGGCGGTCGCCGAAACGGCGTTTGGCGTCGAACACGTCGATGACTTCCGGTTGGAACGGATTGAACACGTCGAGCCGGGCCGCGATCAGGTCGTCGAATAGTTCGTCCACTTTGCCGCATGAGTGGATGACGACGAATTTGCCGCGCGCATTTACGCTCTCGTACATGCGGCGGACTCGCGGCTCGATGAACTCGAGCCAGAGTTCGCGGCCCATGAGCAGGCCGCGTTGCTGGCCCCAGTCGTCGCCAAAGTACATCGCGTCGATGCCGGTGGCGCAGGCGTGCTTGATGATGCACAAATTGAACGCGAGGATTTTGTCGAGCAGTGCGTGCGCGAATGCTTTGTCCGCGTGCATGGCCATGAGCAACTCGGGCATGCCCGCGAGGGTCCACGCGCGTTCGAACAACGAGAAGCCGATCTCGGCGATGTAGAAACGGTCGTCGTCGGGATTGTCGCCGGTTGGATAGCCTGCGTAACGCGACGGGTTGTGCGGGTCGGGAAACGGGAACGAATCGAGCGTCTCCGGCGTCACGAGGCGGTTGACGACCACGCCGATGTCTTTGTCGACGGACCGGTCCCAGCGTACGCCGAATTGATCCTGCCAGAGGTCTGGCTCGA
The DNA here is from genome assembly GCA_903925285.1 of Candidatus Hydrogenedentota bacterium. Classification (GTDB taxonomy): domain Bacteria; phylum Hydrogenedentota; class Hydrogenedentia; order Hydrogenedentales; family SLHB01; genus DSVR01. Next base: position 13,423 of record CAIYET010000577.1, read on the forward strand.
CTTCTTGCCAGGCGTCGGCGGGCGCCGTGCCCAGCATCGAGAAGCAGTTACCTAGATGAGTGCCTAAATCAGGGTCGCCGAAATATTCGGATGTCTTGGCGTAGGCCACTTGCGTAAAACCGATGTTGTACGGCGTCTTGTCCGGCTGTTGGTGCCGCAACGACGCCAACACGCGCTCGCGATTCGTCATGGCGTTGTCCTCAAGTTGTTAGCTCGAAACATCTGTAAAATGAGAAGGATGGGAAGGATGGGAGGGATGGGAGGGATGAGAATGGGAGATGATGGAAATCTGCAATCCGCAATCTACAATTCACAACGCGTAATCCTTATTGCCCGATGAGCAGCCACGTGCCTTTGCCCGGTTCGACGGGGATTGGGTCTGCGGCGGCAAACGTGTGTTCTTCTTGGAAGCCTTCGACGGTCGGCGCTTGGATCTTGGCCTGCGCGAGATCGATGCCGAGCGCGGTCCAGTCGATGGCGAGCGTGACGTTTGCGGGCTCCTTTGCCCAACTGGCGAGCGCGACGAGCGTGCGGCCTTGCTTGAGGTATGCCGTGGCGAGGACGTCGGGATTGTTGGTTTTGACGGGACAGGATTTGTCCCAGTAGCCGAGCATGCGGGCGTCTTGAATACCGAATGCGTCCCAGAGCTTCCATATCGCGCGCGGGTCGCCTTGCCATCCGTAGCGGTTGGTCATGCCGTAGATCATGCCGCGCCATGGATTGCCGCCGCCTTGCAGCATTTCGCCGTACAGTCCGAAGGGGATTCCCGATATTTCGACGAGCCAGTAATCGGGCGTCTCGTTGTAGTCGTAGCCTTCGCCGAACCAGAGGCTGTCGATGTAGGGGAAATGTTCCATGTACTGATTGGCGGGACTCGAGAGGCCGTATTCGGGCGCGAAATTATTGCCGCTGTGGAAGTCGATGAGCGAACCGGGGCGCGTGCGTTCCATGACCTTGCGGACGCGCTGCATGATGGTCCGGTCGTATCCGATGCCGTCGAGATAGAGTCCGTCGATCCCGACGTTCTTTCCGAGCCACGCGAGTCCTTCGAGATAATAGTTGTGCCAGCGCGAGAGTCCGGTCGTCGCAATAGCGCCGTCCATCTCGTTGTTTGGCAAATTGAGTTCGTGCCACGCGGGCGTGTAGTGGTCGACCAGGTGTTCGACGAGCCACGCGTAACCGCCGCCGGGACCATCGACGAAGATCTCGTTGCCGAGGCTGCGCAACGCGAACAATTCCGCGCAGTGATTGCTGAGTTCGCGCACCGTGTAATAGATCTTGACCTTCTTGCCGGCGTCGTGTGCGGCTTGCGTATACGCGCGCAACAGAGATGTATTGAGGAACGGGTAATTGATGTAAGGATTGGGTTCGGGGCCTTGGTGGATATTGATGATATTGCCGGGCATGGTTTTGAAATCGTTCACGCTGACGTACTGATGTTGATAGCGCCAGTTCCAGTGTCCGGGATCGAGCGGCTTGACCGGCGTCACGAGCAGTCCGAACGAGAAGGTCAGTTCCTCTCCGGCGGCGAGGCAGCGTGGACCGCTGAAGGCCTGGACCAGTACTTGGTCCGGCCCGGTTTCGCGCACGCGGCAGCCGCCTTTGCCGTCGTTGGACCACGACGCGGGCAGGCCGTTCGCGAAACCGTACAGGTTCCACGCTTCATCGTTGTCCTTGAGCTTGCACTGGAGACCGGCGTCCGTGTCGCCGATCCAGAGGCTGTTGTTGGCGCGCTTCACGTCCCATGTCCAATCCCATTCGGGAGGACGCGCCCCGCCTTTGCGGCCCATGCCCATGAGATACGTGGCGACGGCTTTGCGAATCGGCAGTTCGAGACGGAGGTCTTTCACATCCGTCGGCGCGTCTGCCTTGACGGTTACGTGGAAATTGAGATAGCCGTCGAAATCCATGCGCGCATGCGTATGGACTTCGAGCGTGCCTGCCTTGCCTTGCGATTCCCATTCGACGATGCCGGGCGTCTGTTTGGTGACGGAAACTTTTCCCGCTTCCCATGGCGCGACGCCGTCCGCCGTCTCGGCGATGAAGGCGACGGGCTTGTCCAAAATCTCGATGCCTTTGCTTTGGATGCTTTCCGGCCAACCCAGCCCGCCCAAACGCACCTCGCGCCCGAGACAGGCCACGGTATGTTCGTTTACGGCCAAGGGCGTGTAAGGCGCGACGATGTCGTCGTCGAGGCCGATGGTCGAATCGAGCCATCGCAATCGCGCCATCCGCCACAGGTCCGCGTCGCCCGAATCGTTGACCGTATCGACGGTAGCCTCGATTTTGAGATTGACCTCGATCGGCGGCGCGTTTTTCGGGCGTACAGTTACCGTTCCCGTGTACACGCCCGGATTGATGTCCTTGGGGATGGGCACACCGCACCACAACGCCTGAACCTTGCCCTTGGCGACCGAGATGGTCTTCGAGAAGGGCCGTCCGAGCCAATCGACGCCGCCGGCATTGATGCAGCGGAATGCCTCTGGCGCGGCGAGGCCTTCGATGCCGCCGAACTCGATGTGCACGTCCTCCAATTCCTGCCGCGCGGCGTAAACGCCCAATTGGAAGGTGAAGAACTCGCCCCGCTCCGCCATGTCCGAGAACGTGTTCAAGGGTGCGCCTTTAAGTTTCCGCATGCGTTGAATCCATTGGTACGGTAGATCGTCGGTCATGCAAATCGGGTAAATGCGCAACTCCGGAAAGACGTAATAGGACGCGTCCGGATACGCCGAGGCCAACTCATCCATTTCGTCCGCCGTGGCGATCAACTCCATCGGACTCATGCTGTCGAATTTGCTGCGGGCCTGGATGAACATTGTCTTCGCTTCCGGCAAATTCTTCCATTTGTCCGTAGCCAAATCTTCGGCGCGCAGATTGTTGCGAGCGAGCCATTCGGGGTCGGGTTTCGGCGCTTGGTCCGGTGACGGATAGGTGGTTGCGACTTGATGGTTGGGTCCGCTCAGCGTGTAAGGCATGTAGAAGACGGCATAGCCGCCGCGTCCGTCTTGCGGTTCGAAGACGAGATCGCCGAATTCGCGGTTGATCGTGATCCACAGCGCGTTGTCGATGCGCTCGCAGGTCTTGGTGTTATAGACCACGATGTCCTTCTTTTCGGGATCGCGATCACGGCGACGCCATGGGATGTGCGCCCTGGCCGCTTCCTTTGTGTCTTCTTGCAGCACGATGATTGCGCAAAAGTCGCCCATGCGCCGCAACCATTTTCCTGTCGCGAACTTCGGTTCCACGGGACCGCTTGTTTTGTTCAATGCCGACATGCCCCTAAAGATCTCCGCGACCGGGTCCGGTGTTGGCGCGGTTTCAGGCTCCTGAGCGCATGCCCACAAGGAGAAGAGAACGGCCAAGCCGACTGAACATACAATTCGACCAAACATATTTCTGCTCTCATTTCTGTCTACTGAGCCTCTTGCAGAACCCATAGGCTTTAGGCT
>CAIYET010000578.1 GCA_903925285.1 Candidatus Hydrogenedentota bacterium
AGCCTAAAGCCTAAAGCCTATGGGTTTTGCAAGAGGCTCGTATATTTGAACATTCGATATTCAATCGTACAGGCGATTACCTTAAGGGTATAGAATATTGGCGCGGGTTGCCCGGCCAGGAGAAGGCGCCTGCAGCCGTGGTCTATGGCGGGGAGATCTCCATGATGCGGGCGCAAACGGCCTTCTACTCGTGGAAAGACTGGCTGTAAAGCATTCTAGGCAAGCCCGTTTGTACAGTAGTTCAAAAGATACGGCCTAGCCGTCCTATCAACTGAAAGAGGAGATTGAACATGGAACGTACCACAACAACCTCACGCCGTCATTTTCTTGCCGCCGCCGCAACCGCTGGCGTAGTCACGCTCGTGCCTCGGCACGTCCTTGCACGGACCGGAACCATCCCGCCAAACGAAAAGATGAACATCGCCGGGATCGGCATCGGCGGGATGGGCGCGGGCAATCTCGCCAACTGCGAGAGCGAGAATATCGTCGCGCTCTGCGATGTGGACCGGGCGTACGCCGCGAAAACCTTCGCAAAATATCCCAATGCGAAAGTCTACTCGGATTTTCGCCAGATGCTCGATAAGGAAAAGAATCTCGACGGCGTCATCATCGCCACGCCCGACCACACCCACGCCGTCATCACGATGGCCGCGATCAAGGCGGGGCTTCACGTTTATACGCAGAAGCCGCTGACTCATGACATCTACGAGGCCCGGACGCTCGCCCGCGCGGCGAAAGAAGCCGGTATCACTTCGCAGATGGGCAACCAGGGGCACTCGGACGAGGGCATCCGCCTGATCTGCGAATGGATCTGGGGCGGGATTATCGGCGAGGTCAAAGAAGTCCAAGCGTGGTGCAGTTTGTCCTACTACCCGTTCGGCCATGCCGGCTGGAGTTCGAAATGGAGCGAACGCCCGGCGGACACGCCGCCCGTGCCCGACACGCTCGATTGGGATCTCTGGATTGGCCCCGCGCCGTTCCGCCCGTACCATCCCGCGTACCATCCTGCGGTGTGGCGTTGCTGGTGGGACTTCGGCTGCGGGATGATGGGCGACCGCGGCGTGCATACCCTCGATTGCGTCTATATGGCGCTCAAACTCGGCGCACCCGAAACCGTCGAGGCCTCCGTCACGGGCGGCAACGCCGAGACCAATCCGCTTGCAGCCATCGTGACCTTCGGGTTCGGAGCACGCGAGAATTTGCCGCCCATCAAGGTCACCTGGTACGAAGGGCTAGAACCGCCCCATCCGCCGGAACTCGAGGAAGGCCGGAATTTACCTGGCGAGGGCGGCGTCCTGTTTCGCGGCGACAAGGGCACGATCATGTGCGGCGTGTACGGCGACAGTCCGCGGCTCATCCCCGAATCGGCCATGAAGGAGGCCAAGCTTCCCGAAAAAACGCTGCCCCGCATCGTAGGCACGCACGAACAAGATTGGATTCGTTGCGCCAAAGAACGCAAACCCGCCGGATCCGATTTTGGCTACTCCGGCCCGCTCACCGAATTCGCGCTGCTCGGCAATCTCGCCCGGCGATTCCCAGGCCGTATCCTCAAATGGGACGCCCCCAACATGAAGGTTACGAATTTGGAGGAAGCGAACGAATGGGTGCGGCGGCCTTATCGCGAAGGTTGGGCTTTATAGGGTGCGCCATCTGCCCGGAGATCTGCACGCCCGTCGAAATGATGGAGATTGACTAGCATGCGCAATGAAATTCTTGAAGAGGTGTGGCGAAACAGGGATGCGTTTGCCAAGCGCCACAATTACGACCTCGATGCGATGGTGAAGGAACTCCGGGAACTCGAGCGCCACGCTTTGGGGCCATTGGTGAACCGAGAGAAGGCGTCACGGGGCAAGCATTCACCCTGGAAACGGCCGTTTCTAGGGTGAACTGGCGGGCATATTTGCCCCCGCACACCGCCTCATTATCCACCCTCGGGCAACGCAAGTTCAGCAGTCTCGCGCCCCTTCGGTGATGCCTTCGGGGCTTTCTTGAAGGTTGCGCCGACCTGCCTAATGGGTGGCATGTCTATCTGCTTTCCGGCCAGGAGGTCGGCCACGGTCAGGAGTTGAATCTTCGGGTATCTGCGGCCCCAGATTTGCGATTCGTAGAATCCTGCGGTGGCAGCTTCCGTCTTCATGGGGCCGGTGGGATCTTCCATGGATAGCAGAACGCCTATCGCTGCTTTTTCGCGCTCGACGACACCGCGCAAATCGCGCACGTGATTGGCCATGAGATGCCCGGCTTTCACCGACAACATGACCATTTCGAACTTCGTGGCCCCGTCGCCCTGAAAGACGATCTTGCCGTCAATGCCCTTGTCGGCGCCCTTCTTCTCCTCGACCGGACGCGCGCCCACGAGGCCCAGCGCCCACCACTGAAATTGATATGGATCCGAGGCAGCCAGTGCCGCCGCGTCCGGCACGCTGACTGGCTCGCCCACGACTTTGAACTGAACCGAATCGCCGAAGGTGTCCTTGAGCCGTCCCTTCATCAGGGTTATGGCAAGATGCGTAATATCTATCCCGATCCACCGCCGATTCAACCTCTGCGCTGCCGCAACGGTAGTCCCGCAGCCGCAGAACGGATCAAGGACAAGATCGCCTTCATTACTGCTCGCTCTAATAATCCGTTCGAGCAACGCTTCGGGCTTCTGAGTTGGGTAGCCAAGTTTTTCCGCAGACGCCGCTTAAAGAGGCGAAATATCGGTCACCATGGATTGAATCGCCAGCCCTGACATTTCATCCAGGTAACGTTTGTAACGAGGTACGCCAACAAGCTTCTTTGGCCAGATGATCCGCCCTTCCTTATCCAACTTCTCAAGCGTCTCTATTGTGTATTTCCAGTGTATCCCCTTCGCCTTGACGTTGATTCCTCGCCAGGTGTCTCCGGAACTTCCTTCACGAGTTCCCGACGCCGTCAAGTTGTCCGACGCAAAGCGCCGCCCCGTTTCTGGTTCAACGAAATGGTAGAACTTCTTCGTATATGCCTCATCATAGGGTATGAATTGAGTATTCCAAGTGAACGCCGCTGTCTTTGTGTAGAAGAAGATCACATCATGGATATGATTCCATCTGTGCGAATCGCTTCGGGCACTTGTTCGCTTCCAGACGATTTCATTTCGGAAGTTCTCCGGTCCGAGGACAGCGTCCATTAGCAGCTTCAGATAGTGACTGGCCGTTGGATCACAGTGAAGGTAAATACTCGAGGTTGGTCTCATGACGCGCCGCATTTCCTGAAGGCGCGGGGCCATCATCACGAGATAGGCGAGCATGTCGCAGGGACCGAGAATCATGCGGAACGCCTGCATGACGTCCGCGACCTTCCCGCCGCCCGTCACGAGATCGGCATAAACGCCTTCATCTTCCTGGCCCCATGTCCAAGTGTCTTTGAAGGCGCGAATCTGCGAGGCAGCACGCGCCCCGTCCTGTTCCTTGAAGAGCACGTTGTAGTTCTGATTGCTGTTGAAGGGCGGGTCGAGGTAGATGAGGTCGACAGACTCGTCCTTGATGTATCGCCTGAGAACATCCAGGTTGTCGCCGTAGTAGAGTACGTTTTCCATATTTACCAGTCCCTTGCCGTCATGCCGTCATTATATCCCGTTCGTGACTTCACTTGACAGCTCGGTTAATCCGCAAATTCGGCTGTTGGCATGGGAGAGCATCGACTATAGAAGGGGACTTATGTGACTTATGGGACTTATGGGATAAATGAGGCGCGCACCCGCAAGCGGATAGACCTTACGCGATATTCGCCCCGCCCCTCGATACCCCGTCAACTCCCCGTCCCGCCTCAGGCACCTCTACATGTCGTTCGCCGGACGTTTACAAACGTTTGATCCGGCCAACGGAACACGGGCGGCCCGTCACCGGGCCGCCCGTTTTTTCTCGATCGCGAAGAGGTTTACTTCTCTTCTTTGGGGACTTTGATCACGGTGATGTCTTGTTCGCCACCGGCGCGGATGAAACCGATCAGAAGCGACTTGCCGGGCTGGGCGTTTTCTTTGATGAGCCGGTAGAAGTCTTCGGCGTTCTTGACGGGCTTCTGGGCGATCTCGACGATGATGTCGCCTTGGCCGATGGGCGGGCGGGCGTCTTCGGCGGTGCTGCCGGATTCGACTTCAGTGACGATGGCGCCGACGGTACCGGGCCTGAGGCGCAGACGTTCCGCAAGTTCCGGGGTCACGTTTTCGACTCGCAGGCCGAGCATCGCTTTTCCGTGCGTGGCTTCCTTGACGCTGCCGGCCCACTCGTCGAGCGTAACATCGACTTCGAGTGTGGCCTTATCTCGCCAGATTTCGACCTTGGCGGGCGTGCCGGGTGCAATCTCGCTGATCTTGCCGACGAGGGCGGCGGCGTTCTCGATGGGTACGCCGTTGACCTTGCGCAGGACGTCGTACGCCTTAATTCCCGCTCTTTCGGCGGGCGTGCCGGGCTGGACGTTCTTCACGAAGGCGCCCAGCTTGTCGGGCAAACCAACGCTTTCTGCGAACGAATCGACGTTCACGATGCCGACACCCAGGTACCCGCGCGTGATTTTGCCCTGTCCGATGAGCTTGGGTATGATGTCTTTGGCGGTGTTGATCGGAATTGCGAAGCCCAGCGAGTTGGCGCCGTAGACGATCGCGATGCTGATGCCAATCACCTCGCCATCGAGATCGCACAAGGGGCCGCCGCTGTTGCCGAGGTTGATCGCGGCGTCAGTCTGGATGAAGTTCTGAAAGCGCAGTCCAGGCAGTCTGAGTTCGTCGCGTCCGAGCGCGCTGATGTGGCCGAACGAGAACGATCCCTCGAGGCCGCGCGAGCTGCCGATGGCGATTGCGAACTGGCCGACCTTCAACCCTTCGGAATCGCCCAGGCGCGCGACGGGCAAGTCGCCCTCGGCTTCGATCTTGAGCACGGCTAGGTCGGTGTCGGGATCGCGTCCGACGACTTTTGCCGGATACTCTTTTTTGTTCCACATTTTAACGGTAATCTGATCGGCATTTTCGACCACGTGGTTGTTCGTGATGACGTGGCCTTCCTTGTCGTAGATAAGCCCGGAACCGGTGGCCATGCGCGGCATGCGGTGCGGCTTATTGGGCATGTTGGGCATGTTGGGTCCGTTGGGTCCGTTGGGTCCCGGTTGCATCGGTACGCCGAAGAATCGGAACAGTTCGTTGTAGTTGTCCATGTCCATCTCGCCCTCGCCCGGGGCGGCATTTCCCTTGGTCTCGATGTTGACGACGCAGGGTTGCAACTCCTCGTGGAGCTTGATGAACGCATCTTCCATTTCCTTGAGAACGGGACTCAAGGCGTACCCGCTGCCGGCCAAGACCAACGACAGCGCCACGACGACGATCTTGTAGTACGGTTTTGTTTTCATGTGTTACTCCTAACGGTTTTCGGCGAGCGCGCGCGGGTGGATTGCTTCATGCAACACCTCGCGGAACTCGTCCTGTTTTTCCGCAGCCTCTATTTTTCCATTGTCCAACGTCACATAAAACGAATCGCGCACACGTCGCGCGTCGGTCACGATGCGCGCCGTGGAAATATCCAATCCGGCGTTGGCCATAGCCTGGGTAATATTGTACAGCAATCCGGTGCGGTCGCCGGTTTCGATGTCGATGACGGTATGGGTGCGCGACGATGTGTTGTCGAAGGACACGCGCGTGCGGACGGGTGTGCGTGGCTGGAGCAGCGCGAACAGTCGGCGGCGCGAGCGGTCGACGAGTTCCTGGACATCGGCGTCTTGGAGCAAGACGCTGCGTAGCACCCTTTCGAAACTTTTGAATTGCCGCTCGGTCAGCGGACGGCCGCGCGCGGCATCGGATACCGTAAAGCAGTCCACGACAATACCGTCGGTGCGTGTGAACAGCGCCGCGTTGTTCACGTCGATCAACTCGGACGCGAAGCTGCCGGCGATCATCGAGAACAGTCCGTGCCGGTCGGCGGTGCACACGACGACTTCGCTCATTCCGGTCTCGTCGTGCGTCCAGCAATTCATCGCGAGGCGCGTCTCGATTGCCAGGGCGGCGCACTCGATGTGCATGGCGATATGTTTGGGTGAAAACGCGAGCAGGTAGCGGTCGTTGAGTCCCTGGAGGTGCGGCTCGACCGCGCCCGCGAGATCGTCGGTGAGTTGCGCGCGGATCTCGTCGGCCTTTGGCGATTTCCAGTACTCTTCGCCGACGACTTCCACGCGTCCGAGCAGGAGCATCTCGGTTTTGAGATAGAGCTTGAGCAGGAGCGCGCCTTTCCAGTCGTTCCAGACGCCGGGTCCGACTGCGGCGAGGTCGGCGTACGACAACAGGAACAGTAGCCGCAGTCGTTCCTCGGTCTTCATGGTCTTGGCAAATTTCTGTGCGATGTGCGGGTCGTCGATGTCGCGGTATTGGCTGAGATTCGTCATGAGCAAGTGATGTTCGACGAGGAACGCGATTCGTTCGGTATCTTCGGGCGGCATGCCGATGCGCGTGCAAATGGTCTTGGCCGCGACGACGCCTGCGTGGACATGCACCTCGCCTTCCACCTTGCCCAAATCGTGAAACAGGATTGCCATGATCAGGATGTACGGATCGGGTAAGTGTTCGAGTGCCTTTTCGAGACATCCCGCTACGGCGCCCGTCATATTGCGCAGATTCGCAAGCGCCTCGATGGCGCGCAACGTATGTTCGTCCACCGGGAAATGATGGAAGTTCTCATAGCAAATCCGCCCTTGAATCGCGTCGAATTCGGGCAAGTATCGCCCAAGCAGGCCCCGATTGGCGGCTTGTCGCAATGCGAAGCCTGCCTGCATGGGCCGGTTGCAGATGGCAACGAAGAAGCGACGCACGAGATCATTCGTTCGGAAAGTGTCCGTCACGAGGTGGAGATTGGCATGGATTCGGCGTTCGGTGGCGCGATTGAGCGGGACCATGCGTCGTGCGCACTCCCAAAACACTTCCATGAGACGCGAGGGTTGTTCCGCGAACCAGTACGGGTCGTCGGCCCCCGCTTCGAGTTGCCCGTCGTGCATGACGATCTGTGCGCGCGGCGACAAGACCGCCGCCTCGGCGGTGCCCATGTCGGTATGCTGGTTGCAGGTGAGTGCGGCAATATGCAGAAATCGGTGCAGCTTGCGCGCCGCGGTGTAGTAGTCCTGCATGAGCCTATACGTGTCTTCTTCCTCGCCGTGGCCGTACCCAAATGCTTTCGCGGTATGTTTTTGATTGTCGAAGCTGAGGAGATCATCTTCGCGATTCGCGGCGAAATGGAGTTCGTTTCGGATGCGCCAGATGAAATCAAGCCCTTGCACGACATCGAGGTGTTCCTCGGGCGAAACGACGCCGAGCGCGGCGACATCGTCGAGCGTCAACGGGCCGTAAGTCATCATCAAGATCCAGAGCGCGGTGTGGAAATCGCGCAGTCCGCCGCGGTTTTCCTTGATGTTTGGCTCGGTCTTGTAGAGGTCCCGATGCTCGGGTTCGAGGTCCGCGTATCGGTCGCTGGTCTTGGCATGGATGAACGCGGCGGACGCTTTATCGTCGTCGCGAAACGCTTCGCGCAAGTTGAGCTTGAGCCGCGCGAACGTTGTGCTGTCCCCGGTAATCAGTCGCGATTCGAGAATGCAGGTGTAGACTTTCAAGTCGGCGATGGCCAGTTCGATGGCCTCGCTTACGTTGCGGATCGAGTAGTTGAGCGCAAATCCCATGTCCCATACGAATGGGACCAAGTAGGCGTTCAGGTCCTTGATGTTGGTGTCGAGCACGCCGTCATACAGCAGGCAAACGTCCAAGTCGGAAAATGGACTCAGTTCTGCGCGCCCGTATCCGCCTAGCGCGCAGAGTGCCACTCGAGACAGCAGCGCCCCGCGGTTGGCGACGGTATACAATCCGAAGTCGAACACGCCGCGTAGCAGCGTATCGGCGGTCCCGGTCAGGGCGCGGACAACGTCGAGACCCGATTCGCCGGCATTGTGGAGTTCGCGAATGGCGGTGCGGCGTTCGAGGGCATACGCGCGTGCCGCCGCGACGCATTGCTCGCGCGTCACGCTCCGGAATGCCGGATCGTTCTCGCGTGCCATTGCGGCCAGTTCGTCGAAGCGGGTACTCATTTGTCGATAGCGTCTCCCGGCGCTGCTTTCGCTGCAGGTTCCTGCGGGCGCGTATACGGGGGGCCGACAAATACCAAGTCCGTGTCATGCACCCACCCGCGCTCGCCGCCCGTGGTCAGCACGCGCGCCCAACCATTCGTCCGCTTGTCGACGGCAATCCGGTCGCCCTCGGCGAGTTCGAAGCGGACTGTCTCGCTGTCGTCCGTACCGTAATGCGCGGCAACCCGGTCGCCCATGGCCACCGCCATCTCTTGCGGGTGTGCCTTGTACCACGCGGATACGCCAAAGATCACCGACAACACGCCCAACACGACTACCACACGCCGCAAATACGCAACGGGTTTCCAAAACCGAACGGCGGCCACAATCCAAAATGCCCACCAGAAAAGCATCGCCAGCCGATACGTCGTGTGGCGGGCGGTATCGTAATGCCAGAAGAAAAGACTCGACTTCCAATCCGGCGGTGTACCGGGCCGTGCCAAATGGTGCTTGGTCTCGCGGATGGCCTTGGCCAGATTCTCTTGGGCATTTTCAAAACTCGGATCGAGCGCCAGCGCGCGTTCGTAGTTCGCAACCGCCGGACCCAGCCGCCCAGACCGATAATAGGCGTTACCCAGATTGTAGAACACCGCGGGGTCCGCAATTTCTTCCGCAACCAACTGCTCGAACGACAGGATTGCCGCCGGGTAATCGCCTTTCGAGAACGCGGTACACGCCTGATTAAAGGTATCGTGATACGCGTTTGCTCCGGACAGCAACAAGATGCAGGCCAGCAGGTTCATGCGCGGCGCTCCTTCTTGAGCGTCTCGTCCAAGCGTTCCAAGGCCTGCACCGCCGCGTCGGCCAGCGCCTGCACCTCCTGTACCGACAACTTCACGGAAGCATAGCGTGAGCGTTCGCAAGCACGGAGGGTCTTGACCACTTGTTCGGTTTCTTCCGCGCCGACGCCCCGGGATTCGTAGGCCTGCCGGACGTCCGCCGAGGTCATGCCGGATTCGACTACGTTGAACTTGTCGGCGATGAACCCTGTCAGCGCGTGATACAGTTCGTCGGCGGGTTCGGACGCGAGGCCGATGCCCTTGAGCCGTTTGTGGAACCGCGCCTTTGCGCCGTGGCTGCGTGCCAATCCCGTATCCTGCTCGAACCGGCGTTTGCGCCGCGTATAGGCCGAGATCGCGCCGCACGCCACAATCGGGAACACGACTGCCGCGCCGTTATTGACGGGCGACGACCGGTGGGGATATAGCGGGCCTGGGTTCGTGATGATCGGCAAGATGTCCTCGCCGATCACCTCGACTTTGCCCTTATCGACGGGCGCGTTCTCCGTGACCAACGTGCGAGCCTGCCCCGATTCCACCGATTTCAGAATCGTTACCGTAAACGGCGCGGTCTTCTGCGTCTTGAAGGTCCCATCGGACGGGTCGAAGTAACAGTACGCGATCTCCGGAATCTGAAGCGTGCCCGGTTCCAACGGGGTCACGGTGTACGTGAATGTCTTCTCGACGGACGGACCCGAAGGCGACGGGACCTGTTGTGCGTCCTTTTCCGGGTCGGAAATGTAGACTTTGTCGAGCTTTGGGATTTGCGGCGCGCCGATCGCGTCGGGATTGCCCCGGCCCGCGATACGCACCGTCAACTTGACCGGCACGCCCTGCATGACCTGATCGCGTTCGAGTTGCGCCTTGATCGTAAACGCGCCCACCGCGCCGCTGAAATCAGGCGGGCGGTCCGGCAACGGCTTCACCTTGATCGCGATGGGCTGCGTATCCAACGCGAAGTTCTGGCGTTGGAACCCATACATGCCGGCGCCTTCCCAATGCCACGCGCCGACCGTCAGATCGCCCGTCGCCGTGGGATACAGGGTCTGGCGGAATTCCGTAACGGTATAATTCCAATTCCCGCGCTGCTTCGACACGCGTTGCGAGTCCGCAGTCACCGCATAGAAACCTTCACTCGACGGATACTTGATATTCGCACCCGTAAACGAACTGATCTGTAATCCGGAAACGTCCAAACACCACAGGCTCAGCGTCAGCGGAACCGCCTCGCCTTGAAACGCCTCATGTTTGTCCACGGCGCTCTCGATGAACACCACGTCGTCCCATGTGGGCTGGCCGGCAGCCTGCGGCGCGGCTTGGGGCTGGGCGGGTTGCGTTGCGGACGCGATTCCAGGTTGCGCCTGCGGCGTCGCGCCCGAATCCAACACATTAATCGGGATGGGCTGCGTCGACAGAATTGTCCCGTCAACCTGGATTTGTATCGCCGGGATCGTAAACCGGCCCGGACGCGTCGCCTGCGCGTAATAGCCAAACGTCTGCGTCCGTGCGACGACGCTCTGCCCGGCGTTAAACGCGACCTGTGTGCTCGAACCGGTGTGATCGGCGCGTTTGTTGATATTTAGCCCGTCAACGTCGGGAATCGAAATGGCGGCGATGTCTTTGCCCGTGATCTCGATCGTGAACAGGAACGGATGCCGCACAGTTACCGTGTTGCGGTCCACGGATGCGCGCACCTCCGGTTCCGCCCATGCCATGGCGGCGGTCAACAACGCTACGGCTATGCAGGCCGCATGGCGCATTACCACCATTCCTTGCGCATCTTAACCTCGTTGCGCTGATTTTTCATGTCACGCTGCTCGCGATGATCCGTATCTTCCAACGATTGAAGAATCGCATCGACATTCTGTTTGTCGTCCGGCTTGGCCTCGTCCGGCGACTTCTCCTTCTGGTCCTTCTCGTCCTTCGACGCTTCCTTGAGTTCCGAAGCCTCTTGCGCCTTCTCGGATTTCTCGTCCTTCTTTTCGTCCTTTTTGGCTTCCTTTTGTTCGTCCTTCTTTTCCTGATCCTTGTTCTCGCCCTTCTGGTCCTTCTGCTCCTGTTTCTTGTCGTCCTTCTGCTCCTGTTTCTTGTCGCCCTTCTGGTCTTTCTTTTCGTCGCCTTTGCCCTGCTGCTCTTGCGGCGGCGGCGGTTTCTGCAGCATGTCCTTGAGCACATAGCGCATGTAATCGAGTTTGGCGCGCGCGCCTTGATGTTTGGGATACTGTTTCAGAAACGCCTCGTACTCCTTCACCGACTCCTCGAACGCCTTTTTCGTCTCATCGTACTTCTTCGCTTCCTTGGACTGGAGCGCGATCTGGGCCACCGCGTTTGCGTGCTTGAACGATGCATTCTTACGGATTTCCGGGTCGCGGGCGTTCAGAACCTTCTCGAAGCTCTTCTTGGCTTCACCGAACGACGTCAAGGCCTCTTGAACCTGTTTCTGATCGCCCGCTTCCTTGCCTTGCCTGTAATGCGCGCAACCGAAATCATAATAGAGCGTCTCGGATTCGGGGTCCTCGGTCTGCAAATCCCGGTAAGCCGTCAGCGCATCGTCGATCTTGCCGTTCTTGAGGTCCGCGTTGGCTTTATTAAGCCGTTGTTGGAACGACTCGGCGCCCCAAGCATTCAGGCCGGCGACCAGAAAGACAATTATCGTCAACATGCCTTTACGCATGGCCCGAATCTCCTGAAGCAATTTGCCGCATTCTACGCGTGCGCAACTGCGGCATGATCGCAATCCAAATCCCTTCGCACGCGAAGCAGAGGATCGCCAGACCGAGCGGCCATTGGTACCGGTTAACCAATCGCAGCCGCACGTCGCTCGACGCCGTATACGCCTTCAGTTGTTTGATGTAGTCGTAGATTTGTTCGATGTCCGAGTTGTCCGGCGTCGAACGGATATAGCCGCCCTTGCCGGCAATCGCGACCTTCGATAGCGTCTCCTCGTCCAGCTTCGAGAGGTGCGGCTTTGCGGCGTCCTGCGCGCCGACGTAACGTCCCATCCAATCCGGCAACGTAATCTCGGTCCCATTCGGGTCGCCCACGCCGATAACGTACACGCGCGCGAACTCCGCCGCCTTCTCCGCTTCCTTGAGCGCGTCGCCGGATACTTGCTCGCCATCCGAGATCAATAGGATCGCCCGTGTCGCGCTGTCGGCCACGCCCGTCCGCTCCGACTCATCCTTGTACACCTTCACGCCTTCACGCACGGCCGACGCGATATCCGTGCCTTCCGCGCTGATCGTATCGGTATCGATGGCGGCAAGCACGGATTTGAAGTAGCCGAGGTCGTGCGTCAGCGGACATTCCAGCGCCGACGCGCCCGCGAACGCCACCAACGCAAACCGGTCGCCCTGATTGCGGTCGAGGATCGAAAGGATCTTCTGCTTGGCCCGATCGAGACGCGTCGGCAACGGATTGGCCGCGTGCATGCTTTCCGACGTGTCGAGGCATACCACGATGTCGTGGCTCTGTTGCCGAACTTCGCGCCACGCCTGGCCCCAATGCGGCTGCGCCAACGCCAGCGCCAGGAACGCCGCGCCCATGACCGTCAACCAGAACAGCGGACGACGCACAGCCGGGTCGTAACCCAACAGGAGCCGCGATACCAACGCCGCATCTACGAATCGATCGAGACGGCGTTGCCGCCGTTTATCGAGCACGCGCAGTCCCACAACGACAGCCGCCAAGCCCAGCACGGCCAAGCCAAGCCACAACGCCAACTGGCTGAATGGAAAGACGAACTCAATATGCATGGCATACGTCCCGGCGCATCATGGGATCGCCTCGAACCAATACCGCCGCGAAAATACCGACGCGAGCAGAATCGCGCCGCCCAACACGGCGAACGGGAAAAAGCCTTCTTTGTGTTCATAATAATCGCCCAGTTCGACCTGGGTCGTTTCAAGCTTGTTGATCTCGCGGTACGCTTCCTGGAGCGAACTCGTATCCGTCGCGCGATAATATTTGCCGCCGGTCGCCAACGCGATCTTCTTCAGCGCCTCTTCGTCGATCCCCTCGGCCGTACGCTGCAAAACCGGACCGAACAGCGTCTGCACGGGCACCAATCCGCCTTCCGCAGACCCAGCGCCGATCGTATAAATGCGGATATTGTATTCCTTCGCGAGGTTCGCGGCCGTCATCGGCGCGAGTTCGCCGGCATTGTTAAGACCGTCCGTCAGCAGGATGATAACCTTGCTCTTCGCTTCGGACTTGCGCAGGCGGCTCACGCCGAGACCGACTGCGGAACCGATCGCGGTGCGCTGTTTGTTCGGATCCTCGACGTTGATCTCGGCCCGGTCCAATTCCCGTTCCAGCACGCCATAGTCAAGCGTCAACGGACATTGCGTCCACGCATACGTCGCGTACAAAACCAATCCAACACGATCCAACCCATACCGGTCGTGCGACTTCATTTTGCGGCTATCGATGAAGTCGTGTACCGCTTCCTTGGTTACATAGAGTCGGTCGCGACGCTGGCCGCCGGAGACGAAATCCTGCGACTTCATGCTGCCCGACACGTCGACGCACAACATGATATCGACCACATCCGCGCGGTCCTTGCGCACCTGGAAGCCCATGATGGGACGCGCCATCGAGAGCACGAGCAGCGATAAACCCAACGCGCGCAACAGCGCCGGGATGTGACGCCGCAGATACGCGCGGCGTCCGCGGATCTGCGCAACGGTCTCGCCCGTCGACAGTTCGATTGCGCCCGGCATCCGCGCCGTAATCTCCGCCACCAGCACCGCCGCGACACCTATCAACAGCAATAACGCCCACGGATTCATAAGCGCATTGAATGTGAATGGAAGCACAGAAGTCATGCGGCGGCCTCCTGCGGTTGTGCTTCAACGGGATCGATCCGCGGAATCGTTTCGTCGACGAACTGCAACACGACCGAAAAGCAATGGTCCATCTCCGCCAGCGTCGGCACGTACTGCGCGAACTTCACGCGGTCGCAATGCCTCAGAAAACCCGAAAGCAACTGCTGCTGTCCCTCGTTGAACAGCCCGGCCACCGACGATGCCGCGAGAAACTCCTGCGTCGTCTGTTCCGGCGCATGAACGCTGAATCGATCCTCGATGTAATACCGCAGTATCGAAGAGAGGTCGACATAATACGGTTCGTACTTCTCGGCCTTCGGCCACTGCCGCTGATCGAGTTCGCGCAACCGGCGGTACGCCACTTCCCACGGCGCGGGCGGTGGCGTCGCGACGGCTTTGCGAGTACGCCTGTAATACATATATCCTGCTACTGACGCAACGAGCGCCATCACACCGCCCGCCAACGCCCAAACACGCCAGCCGCGCAACCAGTTGCTCTTTATGCCGACCGGCTCGGCCGTATCCGCTGCCTCGGCATCCGCCTCGATCTGTTTCACTTCCTCTTCCGTGGGTGCGCGCACCACTAACGCAAGCGACGGCACGACCGTACTGTTGCCTTCGCCCCATGTCACTTCCGCCGGCGCGATGCGGTATTCATTCGCCGATACCGGATCGAGCGTGTATGTCTCGGCGATTCGCCTTGCGCCATGCTTGAGCGGCGTGGTCTCGCGATGAATGTCCGCGACGGCCAGCCCGCCGAATTTGTCGAGCATATCCGGTAGTTTCGGCTCGACATCTTTGGGCGCCTCGACGACAACGGTAAAACGCGCCTGCTGATGGAAGGCGATCGTGGGCGGATCCAGCGTCGCGTACACGTTGGGCGCCGCCGCCGGGTCTGCCGCGGCAACCATCAACATCGCTATGCCTGCCCAGAACATCGTTACTTCTTCTTCTCGGTTTCCTGCAAACGGTCCAAGTACAAATGGACCTCGCGCGCCTTCAACGTCTCGTCAATGATCGTCGAAACCTTTTCCTGTTCCTTACGCATCTGATACGTCCGCGCGGCCTTATCCTTCACTTCCTCGAACGGCAACGCCTTTTCCGGCGTGGTCGATTCCACCTTGAACACATACCACCCGTCGCCCGCCTTCACGGGTCCGACCACCGCGTCTTTCTCCGCAGCAAACAACCCTTCCGGCGCTTGCGTCAAATCCTTCACACCGGGTACCGGGCCGCCCTTGCGCACATTGACGGGCTTGTCTGCGAATTCATTTACAGCCTTCGCGGCGGCCTCCGAATCCGCCTTCGCGATCCGCACCTCGACCGATGCAGGCTCGTTGAACAACGCCGGCTCGGCCTTGTAAAAGCGCTCGACGTCTTCCGGCGTGACCTGCACGTCCTTGCGCACCTCGTCCGAGATCAGTTTCTGCACGATCATCGAATCGAGCTGCCGCGCGAGCAGATCCTGCACTTCAGGCGCCTTGTCCAGTTCGAGACGCCGCGCCTTGTCCAGCAGCAGCCGTTCCGCAACCAAATTCTTGAGCAGTTCCGCCTTCTTCTCCGGCGCGTTGAACGAATCCTTCGCGGCGGCCGGCAACTTTTCAATTTCCATTTCGAGGTCGCGTTTCGTAATGGCCTCGTTGCCGAACTCGGCGAGGATTACATCGTTCGCCTTCACCTGCGACGCGTCATGCTTCACGTCCGACCGTTTGCGCAACTCGTGACGCAGATCCACGTTGCGGCCCAATTTATCCAGGCAAAGGACGACCTTTTTATTGATCTCTTCTTTCAATTCCGATTTCGGATCGAGATACTCGGACTGGTACAGATACGGCAGCGCCGCTTCATATTTCTCATCGTCGATCGCGAGTTTCGCAACCGCATAACAAATCTTCGCGCGTTCCGGAAGCGATAACGACGCATTCTTCAGATATTCCTCATATGCCGCGACAGCGGGGCCTGTAAGTTTCTTGTCGGCCAAGCGGACCGCAAATTCGCGCTCCTGTTCGAGCGTAAGCCCCCCGCTATTCTCGGCGGGCGCCGCAGGCTTTGCCGACGGTCCTCGCAAAAACAGCACAACCAACACTGCGAATCCGGCCACGAGCAACACAAGATTCGCAACGGCCAGCGCATTGTTCCGCTTCGGCGCGGCATCATACTGCGCCCTGAAAGCCTTCAACCGATCCGGCGTGTTTTCACTCATCGCAATCTCCCTTACGCATAGCGGCGCTCCCGCATCCGGAAGAACCGGTACAGCTCCGACACATACGGACGACCCGGATCCGTGCAGACATGAATGGCGTCCACCCGCGTCCGCTGAAACAACTGATCCCGGCGCTTGGCGCGCTCGACCGCCGCACGTTCATACGCCTTGCGCACGACCGGGGCACTGGTATCGATGAACGTCTCGCGCCGCGTTTCCGTATCGCGCACCACGGCGTAGCCCACATCCGGCAACGTCTCTTCGCGCGGATCCGACACGCTCACCGCAATAACGTCATGGCGGCGATTGGCTATCCGCAACGGCACCTCGTAATCGTCCGCCATGAAGTCCGAAACCAAAAACGCCACCGCCCGCCGCCGCGTCACACCATTCAAGAATTTCAGCGCGCGCGGGATATTCGTCCCCGTACCTTTTGGCTCGAAAGCCAACACCTCGCGGATAACGCGCAACACGTGCCGACGCCCTTTGCTCGGCGGCACATATAATTCGATGTCATCCGTAAACACGACCAGACCGACCTTGTCGTTGTTCTTGATGGCCGAAAAGGCCAGCACCGCGCACAGTTCCGCCGCGAGTTCGTTCTTGAACCGTCCAACGCTGCCGAACCGCAACGACGCGCTCGCGTCGACGAGCAACATCACCGTCAATTCGCGCTCTTCCGCCAAAAGTTTGACGTGCGGCACACTCGTGCGCGCCGTGACGTTCCAGTCAATCATGCGGATATCGTCGCCCGGCACATACGCGCGGACTTCCTTGAACTCCATGCCCTGGCCTTTGAACACGCTTTCGTATTGGCCGGCCAAGATATCGTTGACCACGTGACTCGTGCGGATTTGAATCCGGCGGATCTGCTTCATTACGTCTTGGGGAATCATGGCGGGGCTCCCTTCGCTCAAGGCACGGGAACGGTCTCGAGAATCTTGCGGATCACGTCTTCGCTGGTCATATTCTCGGCCTCCGCCTCATACGTCACGATGACGCGGTGGCGCAGGACATCCATCGCGACCTGCTTGACATCGTTCGGAAAAACGTTGCCTTCGCCTTGCAGGAACGCCAACGCACGCGCCGCCTGTTGAAGGTAGATTGTCGCTCGCGGCGACGCGCCGTACTCGATGAGATGGTTGATATTCATACCGAACGCTTCCGGATTTCGCGTGGCCTGAACGATGTCTACGATGTAGTTCTTGGCCTTGTCGTCCACGTAGATTTGATTCACGACCTCGCGGGCACGCAGGAGTTCATCTTTAGCGACGACCTTGGACACCTTCGTTTCCTTAAGCACGTTCACGCGGTCCATGATTTCGCGCTCTTCCACCTTGGTCGGATACGTCACTTTCAGTTTCAACATGAACCGGTCGACCTGCGCTTCGGGCAACGGATACGTGCCCTCCTGTTCGATCGGGTTCTGCGTCGCGAGCACCATGAACGGCTCATCGAGCGGATACGTCGTATCGCCGATAGTTACCTGCCGTTCCTGCATCGCTTCGAGCAACGCGCTCTGCACCTTCGCAGGCGCACGATTGATTTCGTCGGCGAGGACGATATTGCCGAAGACAGGCCCCTTCTTCGTAGTAAACTGTCCGTCCTTCGGATTGTAGACCAGCGTACCGATCAAGTCCGCCGGAAGAAGGTCCGGCGTGAATTGGATGCGGCTGAACTTGCAATCCATTGCCTGGGCGAGCGTCTTGACGGCCGTCGTTTTCGCCAAACCCGGCACGCCCTCGATCAGGACATGCCCGTTGGCCAGCAACCCGACCAAGAGACGGTCGATCATGTACTGCTGTCCGACGATGACGCGCGCGATTTCCGTGCGCAACCGCTGAACGAACTGCGACTGCTCTTCCACACTTCTTCGTATGGTTTCGACTACCGGCGTCATGATTGTAAGCTCTCCTTATAGTGCGCCAATGCGCGTTCGATATCGCGCCAATCGCCATCCATCTGATCGTCCGTCGGCCGCACACCGCGGTACCCGACTTCCTGCATACGCGCAGCCAACGTGGCAATTCGGTTTACATGATCCGAATCCGACAACGGTATAGCCTGCGCCATACGATGAAGTTCGCGGTAATAGCTGTAAAAATCGCCGTCGAGGCGGTGCTGGCGGGCCGCATGCATCGCATGCTGGTCACGAGAAACATCCCCACCCGCAGTGACGAGGGGTGGCTGGGGTCTGCGCAAGAATCGCGCAGACCACCAGCCGAGTGCAGTGAGGAGGAGGGAGGCCCCGAGGCCACCGGAGATCCAGACGTAAAACGTACTGGAACGCACCACGATGTTGAACGGGTCTGCTCCGAGCGAGGGGGAGACGCCAGAGTCAGGGGGGTCCGTTCCGGGTACGGGTTTCTCCGCTGGGGGTGTGGCCTCGGGGATAAGGTAACGAACCCGAATTTTAGGCGATTGAAACTCGCCTGTCTTATTCGGGACGATTTCAAGGGTCTGGGATACGACGTTGACGCCGTCTCGCACGAACGCGCGAACATCCGACACGCGCAACGTGCCCCAGTCCATGGCATCCGCTTCCGCGGGTAAAATCGAAAAGTCCGAAGGGCTACCCGTCCAAGAAACCTCACACACCACGTTGTACGCGTGGTGCGGATGTGCCGAACCATGCTGCGGGATAATCTTCAATTCCGGCGCGGGCGCTGCTGCAAGAGCCAGCCCACCGACCAAGATTCCCGTCAATATGGCCCACACATTCAGCCGATGATTCAACTTTCTATTGTTTCTTGCTCTCATGTTCCTAAGAGAGCACGTTTCGTGCCAACCGCAATAAGTGTTGTAAGTCTTTACTTTTTAGTTATTTAACATATATGGCGTAAACACCGCCGAACATCCGTTTTCAGGTTTTTGCCTCATATTGAACCGATCTGAGGCACAAACGTCCAGAAATCGAGCACTTCGTACCTCGTACTTTTTTCAGCTTTTCCTATTGAGCATCTTGCAAAACCCATAGGCTTTAGGCTTTAGGCT
>CAIYET010000579.1 GCA_903925285.1 Candidatus Hydrogenedentota bacterium
CTGCTGCGAGATGGCGTCCCGGTGCGTCTGGCGCTCGATGTCTACAATCAGCTTCTCGATAGCGGCGCGGTCATCGTCGGCTACAATGCATCCTTCGATCTCAAGGTGTTCCGGGGCGAATTGCGACGCGCCGGGCTTCCGGACCGCTTCGACGGAACGCGCTCGATAGACTGCATGCGCCCGCTCACCGATGTCTGCAAAATACCGAAGGCATCAGGACGCGGTTACAAATGGCCGAAGCTCACCGAAGCGTATCTGTCGATCTTCGGAAAGGAAATGCAGGGGGCGCACGGTGCGCTCGCCGACGCCCGGGCCTGCGCCGAGATTTTCCGCCATCTCTATCCGAGCGGAATTTTCAAGGTCGCGACGGCGATCTCGAAAGAGGAAGGCTACCAACACGCGGTAACAACCACGTCATGAGCGACGAATATGTCACCGCGTCGGTCATCCTTGTGCGGCGCACCAAGAAGGCTATTTGCGTCGCGACCGACGAAACCGCCAGCACTGACGTATGGATTCCGCGATCATGCCTTCACGCTGGCAGCGATGCGACCATCAACGAAGCCGAACTCGAGTCGGAGATAACAATCCGCGTGCGCGAATGGATTGCCGAACGCGAAGGGTTGATCTGAGCGCCACCAGAGGAGGATTCTAGCACATGAGCGATGCCGTCCGCGCCGAGATTGCCGCCCTCGGGCAAGACAGCGATGAGAAATGTGAAGCGATCCAAAAAGCCGAAGAAGATGCTCGCACGGTGGGCATTGGGTTCACGCGGCGGGTCAAAGGTGGGCGCGCCGAATACTTGCCTGTCGATGAAGTCGTAATACATCGAAATACAATATCTGTTGACCCATTCCTTCAGCGCGAACGCGACCGGGCGTGGAACGAGGCTATCGACGCGGCAACGGAATGGGTCAAATTGAATGTCTGCTGCTGTTCCGAGAGTCACGCAAGAAGACTTTCTGACCGTTTCCGCAAACCCGAGCAGGCGAAACCAAAGGAGCCCAACAATGGCTGACGATCTGGTTGAGAGGCTTGAAGAGCGCGCCAAGTTGATGTCAGCTTTGGCATTTTCTAATACCTATGCGCAAAAGACTGGTAATCTCCTCCGCGAAGCCGCTGCGGACCTCGCCTCGCGCCCGCAGGCCGTGTCGCAGGGGTGGCGACCGATTGAGACGGCGCCGAAGGACGGGACTGTGATCTTGGCGTATCGACCGGGCGAAGGCGTCTTCACCGCGCATTTTATTGCGGCCGATGTCGCCCTTGGGCTTTGCCATCCCAATGTCAGTGAAGTTGAACCGCAGTGGTGGTCAACCGACGGCGGCGATCTGTCATCCCCAGGTATGATGCCAACCCACTGGATGCCGCTGCCGGAGGCGCCGAAATGACGAAGCTTGAGGGTCTGGCGCGGGCGGTTTACGAAAAGGCTAGATCACTGGGCGGCGCGCTCGTGCCATGGGATGATATCCATCCAAAACACCGGCATTTCGCGATCGAATATGCCCGCGCGGTTCTCCTTGCGCTGCGGGAGGTGGATGAGGGGATGGCTGAGGCTGGCGGGAAAGCGGTTGCTGGGGCGGGCGAGTTTCCCACGCCAAATCGTGCGCGCCTTGGCTTCCAAGCCATGATCGACCAAGTTCTTGAGGAGAAGGACGGGGATGTGTGACGTGATTCAGTCCGGCGAATTGGCGGTGGCGGGGGCGCTTCTGGTGTTTTGCTTTTTTTGCCTGTTGCGGGTGAATTCCACCAGCCGGGCGTTCCGCAGGGGGTGGGATGCGGCGACCGCCTATTACGAGGCCGGCGGCCAGCTCCAGCGGGAGTTCAGAGAGGCGCTACGGCAGAGCGGGGCGGATTGAGGAATGGGTATTGCGGTCACCTGCAAGGCTTGCGGGTTTGTCCATGACAATATGTGGAGCTGTGAACGGGCGAAATTCATGCGGAGCGGGCGGCCACCCGGTACGGCGCATGGGGAGGCCGAGGTTGCGCGGCCGGTAGACGAAACTCCTGTTGCAAAGCCGCCGAGCCGGGCGCAGCGGCCGTGGGGGCAGAAATTCCCGGTGCCGGAATTGCCGGAGAAGAAGAAATTGATCGCCCGGCTGGCGGAGAAGCAAGCCAAGCTCGAACGCTACCGGCAAGTCGAACGGGAGAAAAAAGCCCGGTGGCGAAACAAGCGGAAGGGGAACACGACATGATCGAGGCTGACGATCTGGTGAAGCGGCTGGAAGCAGAGGCGCAAGATCGTGAGGATGGGATGCGATTTGAAAGCCCGACTGCTAGGGCGCTCATCGCACTTCTCCGCGAAGCCGCTGTGGCCCTCGCAGCGCGCCCGCAGGCCGTGGCGGAGGCGTGGCGACCGATTGAGACGGCGCCGAAGGACGGGACTTTTGTGCTGATTTCTAAACCGCGCGAAGCCCAAATGGCGGGGGGCGGGGAATGAGCGAACGCCTGCGATTGGATGTTCTAAACCGACGGCCCAGCATGAAAAAGTTGGCGCGCTTCCGAAATCAATTCGTCCGAATTTGGTCCGATGAGCACGGTTCATATTGGCGGGA
>CAIYET010000580.1 GCA_903925285.1 Candidatus Hydrogenedentota bacterium
AGCCTAAAGCCTAAAGCCTATATGCTGTGTACCTTGGCCTATGCTTCCTTGATGTGGTACCCCCCTTGTGAAGTCCGACGGGGCGTTTGATTCTTTTCCGGGGAATGTGTTCAAATACCACACGGTAATCGCGAGGAGTGAGTCTAGTGTATGATTCTCTTGTGTGGCGAAAAGCGGCAGATGTCTGCCGCTTCCCGCACCGTTCTCGCAAACCAGTCCCACTTCCTTCAACAACCCTGAAACTGTTACTTTTCGTCCTCTTGACCTTCCCACTGGCCACGACAACCTTCGCCTCACCCACGCGAAGCTTGAACGGCGTCATCGATCCTGACGTGATGGAGAATTTCCGTCTTACCTGGTCCGATTGGGGTGGCGGCCAGGATCCGAATCTCCGGCTTATGCCTACGCTCCTATTGAAATCCCGCGAAACTTGCATGCCCGAACCCTGCGGGCATGAGATGGCGCTGCTGGCAACCGCAAATCCGGTGCCTGCGCGTCTATCGGCCTGCTTCTGGCGAAATCGGGCGCCGCCGATGCTTTCTGGGGTCAACTTGGGAATCGATTCCTCGTCGGTATTTGATCTGCACACAACGCCGGAGCTTCCGAAGTCAGGAAGCCAACCGGCGTTTTGCCTTTGGCTGAGAACGGAAACGACTACAACGAACGAAGAGAGGGAGAATCTGACATGAAGATGTGGGCTGTGGCGAGTATGGCGATGCTACTGGTTCTACTGGGCGTGGTGTTTGACGCATCTGGGGCCACCTATTACGTGAACGGGGTGGTACATGCATCGGGTGATGGCACGACATGGGCAAAAGCATTCAAGACGATCCAGGAGGGCGTTGATGCCGCAGAAACCGCGACGAGGAGCAACAATGTGTTTGTAGCGAAGGGAACGTACGCCGAGGCACGGGCTGCGGCCTCGGGCGCTTTGGTGCTCAAGACCGGCGTACGCCTATACGGCGGCTTCGCCGGGACCGAAACCACGCTCGCCTCCCGAAACCTCGCCAAGAACAAGTGCGTGATCGACGGGTCCGCGGCGCGTACCGGCCATCCGGCATACCATGTCGCCAGCATCGACGCTGTCAGCGGTGTAATCGTGGATGGGTTTACCATCCAGGGCGGAGACGCATCGACCATTTTTGTTGGCAAGACGGACGACCATCTTGGTGGCGGTATCTTCATAAATGCGAGCAGCCCGACGATTGCGAATTGTGTCATCATAGGCAATTCCGCCAAGACCTCCGGCGGCGCCATCTATCTTCGGGAGGCTTCGCCGAGCATCGTCAACTGTCTCGTTGTTCAGAATACAAGAGGCATTTACTGCGATGCCGATGCCTATCCCACAATTACCAACTGTACGATCCAAGACAATACAAGCTACGGCGTCTACGTATACCAAAGCCACCCCGTGATCACGAATTGCATCCTCGACCTTCTCACAAACAATGCCGGAGTTCCCGTGGTCAGCTATTCCTGCCTGGAGACGACCGAGACGGGCACGGGCAACTTGGACGCCGAGCCGCTTTTCTGGAGCGCCGCCGACGGCGACTACACCCTGACGATCGACTCGCCGTGCCTCAACGTGGGCACAGCCACCGGCGCGCCTGCCGCGGACCTCGTGGGCGTCACGCGCCCGTTGCGCGGCGGCGTCGACATGGGGTGCTATGAACTGCCCGAAGGCGGCAACATCTGGTACGTCGATTACGATAGTCCGGGTACGGCCAAGGACGGCAAGTCCTGGGCCAACGCATTCTGGACGCTTCAGCAAGGTATCGATGCGGCCGCGAAAGACGGCGGCGGCGAAGTCTGGGTTGCGGAAGGGCTGTACACCGAGTTGCGAACCCTTTCTTTGTCGAATGTATACGTCGGCTCGTTGTTCCTGAGGGCCGAAGTGGATCTTTATGGCGGCTTTGACGCCACCGAGACCGAGCGGACGCAACGCGACATAGCGGCCCATCCGACCACGATCGACGGTTCGACCGCGTCCGCAGGGGTACCCGCTCTCAATGTCGTAGTGGCCCAACACGACACAACCCTTGATGGATTTGTCATCACGGGCGGTATAGCGAATGGCGCAACGAATCAGGCTCAACGCGGCGCCGGCGTATACATGCTCAATGCCGGCAACTCGAGCATCAAGCACTGCATGTTTTCCCCACCCCTCACGGCCACTATAGGCGCGGGCCTCTACGCGCACAACTCGTCGCCCTTGATCGTATCGGACTGCTCGTTCTCGCAACTGACGGCTTCGACGTTCGGCGGCGGGGTGATGATAGAGGTAACTTCTGCAACCGTGGTGAACTGCAAATTCAGGGAATGTTCCGCGGCGAACTCTGGCGGCGGGCTGTGCTTCGCCAGCAATTCGACACTCACGATGGAGTATTCTTCGTTTGCATCCTGCACCGCCGGCGCGGGCGGCGCCTTGTACGCGCTTGGAAGCAGCAGCCTCGCCGTCACCGGTTGCCAGTTCTGGGGTAATTCCTGCACGAGTCAGAGCGGCGGCGCCGTGGCCATCGGCGGTGCGCCTGAGGCCCACTTCACCGATTGCGCCTTCTCCGGCAATTCGAGCGTCCACAAGGGTGGCGCCGCCACCTTCGAATCCGACCCTTCAGGAGGCATCGACAACTGCATCTTCTCGAACAACGTGTCGGTGGATGGGGGTGCGGGCATCTCGATCGGCGATTCGGCATTGGCGATCTCCAAGTGTCGTTTTGTAGGCAACCGGGCTACGGGAGGGTCGGGTTCCGCAGGCGGCCTCATAGTCCAGAATAGTGAACTTGCGGTAACGAACTGCTTGATATCGGGAAACAGTGCCACCAATCTTGCCGGCGGCCTTGCCCTCAGCGGTACTACGGTGGGCGTGGTTGCGAACTGTACCCTCGCCGACAACGTTGCCTATAACGGCGGCGGTTTGTACTATCAGGCTACGGGATCCGCGAATATCTACAATTGCATCCTGTGGGGAAATTCGCCCAATCAATTCAACGACAACGAGGTAGCCAACGCCACGTACTGCGATGTCCAAGGGGGTTATACCGGCACGGGCAATTTGGACCAGAACCCCTCGTTCGTGGGAGGCCCCATAAACTTCTCGTCGGGAATCGCCTTCGATGCCAACACCGGGCAATCCGTGCTGACGGACACCTCTTTCGCGTTTACCCCGAACGCGTTTGTGGATGGTGTGCTACGCGTAACGGGCCCGTCCACAACCTTTAGCTTCCACATTCTCGCCAACACGGACCACACGATCACCGCGTGGGGCGACATCACTCAAGGCGGCGCCATCGCCTCCGGTGCAGCGTATCAGGTGAAGGATTACCACATTGCGCTTGGCTCGCCCTGTATCGATGCGGGGCGTGACGTAAGCGCCGCCGCAGAGGGCAGTGTTGTTGGGGACTGGGAAGGCGATGCCCGGCCATTCGACGGAAGCGAATCGACCGGTATTGGCGACGGGTCGGACTACGATATCGGCGCGGATGAATATGTGTGCGTGGACGTGCCGGATCTCGCCGGGTTGCCCGAAGCGTCGGCGGAAGCCGCGCTCGTGTTGGTTTCGCTGGCTGCGGGCAACAAGACCACCGCGCCCAGCGCCACCGTGGTATCGGGATCGGTAATCAGCCACACCCCGGCGGCGGGGATCTGCGTTCCCACGGGATCGACCGTGGACCTCGTTATTTCGACCGGTCCCGCGCCGGTGAGTGTGCCCTACGTGATCAACATGACCCAGGCCAATGCCGAGGCGGCGATCATCGCGGCAGGGTTGACCGTGGGTACGATTTCGCATGAGTTTAACGACTCGTATCCTCTCGGAACCGTCTTGGGCCAGGCCCCGCCCAGCGCCACGTTAGTTGCCCTGTTAACCGCCGTGAACTTGACCGTATCCGACGGTCATCAACCCAGCGTTCCCAACGTAATGAACGCGGCCCAGGCCAACGCCGAAGCCGCGATCATCGCGGCGGGGCTGACGGTCGGAACGATTGCGCACGATTACAGCGAGGTGTATTCGGCCGGAACCGTCATGGAGCAGCATCCGGCCAGCGGCACCTACGTCATGCCAGGCGACTTGGTGAATCTGGTCATCTCGAATGGTCCTCAGCCCAGAGTCCCCAACGTAATGAACATCTCCCAGGCCGACGCCGAGGCCTTGATCCTTGCAGTGGGACTCACGGTTGGCACCGTCACGCATGCGTATAGCGAGGGGTATTCGGCAGGGAACGTCATGACTCAAGTCCCAGAGAGCGGCCTCTTAGCCATGCCCGGCGATCCGGTCAATCTGGTCATCTCGGACGGCCGAGCCCCTGTAGCGATGCCTAACGTGGTTGGCATGCTCCAGGCGGACGCCGAAACGGCCATTGGCAACGCGGGGTTGGTAAACTGCACCCTCAACGACATGTACAGTCTCACGGTTCCCGCAAACCATATCATAAGCCAGGATCCGGCGGCTGGGACGATGCGCGCACCGGGAACGTGCGTATCGATCACGGTGTCGGACGGTCCGCTCTATGTGGCTAACGTGACGAATCAGTATCTGGATAACGCTCAGAGTATCCTGACGGGCCAGGGGTTCGTTCTAGGGACCGTCACGCATGAATACAGCACCGTAATCAACGCGGGAGCTGTTATCCGGACCGATCCTACGGCGGGTACGCCGTCCATGCCGGGAACAACGGTCAACCTAGTCGTGTCCGACGGGCTGCACTATGTGGACGTGCCGGGCGTGGTCGGGATGGCCCAGGCGGCAGCCGAGGCGGCGCTCGTAGCCGCAGGTTTCACAGTGGGCACGGTGACCCTGGATTATAGCGATGATATCCCTGCGGGAAGTGTCATCGAACAGGATCCAAGCGTGGGCAGCTCCCGGCCCGAAGGTGATCCGGTAGCCCTGATAATCTCGAAGGGCGTCGAGATGGTCACGACGCCCAACGTAGTCGGTATGACGGGAGACGACGCCACCAGCGCTTTCGATGCGGCGCGTCTCAGCATGCAGGGAAGTGTAAGCCAAGCCAGCGACACGGTCCCGGCAGGCAGCGTCATCGCGCAGTATCCTGCGGCGGGGGCGGTGGTCAAGCATCACACGGGCGGCGTGCTGCTAATCTCGACAGGACCGGGAACCCCGCACATTCCGAGTTTATACGGCTGGCGCCAGGAAGCGGCCGAGACCCTGATCGTAGGCTCCGGATTCACCGTCGGGACCATCACGCAACGGCACGATGATTATGAAGCCGGGCGTGTGGCATATCAGTTTCCGAGACCAGGCTCGGAGTCACCGCTCGGTACGGCGGTCAACATGGTTGTTAGCACGGGACCTGGGCAGGTAACCGTCCCGAACTTGGTTGGCCAGGAATATGACGGTGACGATGAAGTGCTTAATGCGGCGGGTCTCGTGTTAAACAATACATCCGAGGTCTACAGCGATACCGTGCCGGAAGGCCACGTGGTGAGCCAGGAACCGGCCGCGGGTAGCTTGGTCGATAATGACACGGGAGTAGACCTCGTTATTTCGAAGGGGCCGCAACCCACGGTGCCGGATGTCGTCGGAATGGAGGAGAGCGATGCCCACGACGCCATCGAAAACGCCCGGCTGGATGTCGAAGGCGTGACGTATCAGCATCATCCGACGGTGCCACAAGGACACGTGATCAGCCAGAATCCGGCTGCGGGCACACGGCTGGATGTCTGGGGTAATGTATCGTTGGTGGTCTCGGAAGGCCCCGGCGAGATTACCGTTCCCCACGTGGTGGGATTGGCCCAGGCGGCTGCGGAAAGTGCCATCACAACGGCCGGCTTCGCCGTTGGTACCATCACGCACACCACTAACGCCACGGTACCAGCGGGTGAGATCATCAGCCAAAATCCGGCAGGCGGCGCATCCGCCGCGCCGGGCACAGCGGTGAATTTCGTAATATCCGACGGCCCCATGCCCGTCACGGTGCCGAATGTGGTGGGCCAGCTCCAAACCGCCGCAACCACCGCAATCACCGGAGCCGGGCTAGTCCTCGGCAACGTCACCGAACAGTACAACGCGACCGTGCCGGTTGGCCAAGTGATCAGCCAGAACCCGGCAGCCGGCGCTTCGGTGGCGCCTGGCACTTCGATCGCGCTTGTCGTGTCCAAAGGCCCGCAGCCGGTTACCGTTCCCAATGTGGTCGGCCAGACTCAGGCAGCGGCCACAACGGCTATCACAGGCGCGGGTTTGGTTGTGGGCGCTGTAACGCATCAGAACAGCATCACCGTGCCCGCAGGCAGTGTCATCAGCCAAAATCCAACCGCCGGAAGCTTGGTCGACCCAGGCAGTGCCGTGGCGCTTGTGGTATCGGATGGACCTCCCAACGGAACCGTTCCCAATGTGGAAAATATGACACAAACTGCGGCGCAACTGGCCATCACGACGGCTGGGTTCACTGTTGGAACCGTGACGCACGCCAACAGCGCGACCGTGCCGGCTGGTAGCGTGATCAGCCAGAATCCAGCAGGTGGTACGTCGGCTGCACCGGGTACGGTTGTCAGCTTCGTACTATCCGACGGCACTGCACCCGTCACGGTTCCGAATGTCGTCGGCCAGACTCAATCGGCTGCTACGACGGCGATTACAGGGGCTGGCCTCGTGGTAGGGACAACGACGCAGCAATACCACGCGACGATACCGGCAGGAGAAGTGATTAGCCAGAATCCGGCGGCGGGTGCGTCGGTGGCACCGGGTACTTCCGTAGCGCTTGTCGTATCGAAGGGCCCACAACCCGTGACCGTTCCGAATGTCGTAAACCAGACTCAAACGGTTGCGACAACGTCTATCACTGGCGCGGGATTAGTCGTTGGCATGGTTGTGCACCAAAGCAGTTCCACCGCACCGGTAGGCAGCGTGATCAGCCAAAATCCCGTTGGGGGAACCATGGTAAATCCCGGTACTTCCGTTGCGCTCGTCGTCTCCGACGGGCCTGCATCCATATTGGTTCCGAACGTCGTCGGTATTACGCAAGGCGCGGCGGAATTGGTCATCGCGACGGCCGGATTCACGGTTGGTACAGTCAGCCACGTTTTTAGCGCGACAGTGCCTGCCGACGATGTTGTAAGTCAGACGCCGGCGGCGGGTTCCACAGCCGCCCCGGGCTCAGCCATCGCGATTGTGGTGTCAGACGGCGTAGCGCCGGTGACGGTTCCAAACGTTGTGGGCGAGTCCCAGTCTGACGCGCAAACGGCCATTCTGGGCGCGAGATTCATCATAGGCTCCGTTGTTGAAGTCCATAGTGAGACCGTGCCGCTTGGCCACGTGATCTCTCAGACACCGGCAGCGGGCGCATCGGCCACGCCGGGCTCGGCCGTGTCGTTTGTGATTTCGAGTGGTCCGGGAACGAACGCCGTGCCGAACGTGGTGGGCCTGCAGCAAACGGCGGCGGCCCTCGCGATCACGTCCGCCGGTTTCAGCGTTGGAACCGTAACTACGGAGCACAACGCCACGGCTCCCGCTGGCGAGGTCATCGGCCAAAATCCAACTGCGGGCGCGTCGGCGGCCGCCGGCACTCCTGTTGCCCTCGTCGTCTCCGAAGGCCCCGAACCCGTGACGGTTCCCAACCTCGTTGGAATGGACTTTGGTGCGGCCCAAACGGCGCTGACCGACGCTGGGCTTACGCTCGGCGGTGTTGCGCATCAGTTCAGCGCGACCGTGCCGCTGGGTGCGGTAATCGGGCAGGATCCGTTGCCTGGCACATCGGTGGAGCCGGGTTCCGCTGTTACGCTGATCGAATCGGACGGCCCTAGCCCCATCACGGTTCCGGATCTGGCTGGCCTGTCTCAGTCAGCCGCCGAAGCCTCGATCGCCGCTGCGGGACTCGACCTCGGCAATGTCTCTCATGCCTACAGCGGGACGGTTCCGGCCGGCCAGGTTGTCAGCCAGTCTCCTGCGGCGGGCGCGATGGTGGCTGCGGGCAGTACGGTCGCGTTCGTGATATCCGACGGCCCAGAACCTTGCACTGTGCCGACTGCTCCCGGCAATGTTGCCGCCTCCGACGCCACGCGGACCGATGGCGTGCTGGTGACTTGGAACGCCTCGACTAAAGAAAATATTGAGTATCAGGTGCTGCGCAGCACGACGGAGAACGTGGTGGACGCCGTGGCGGTTTCGGGCTGGGTTTCCGAAACGCAGTTCCTTGACACAACGGCGGAAATCCCGACGGTGACCATCTCCGGCGGCTGCAAGAAGGAGACGATTGTCGAGTACGTCAACTACCATTACTGGGTGGTGGCGCGGCGCGGCACGTCCTGCGAATCGTTGGCATCCGGAGGCGATCTCGGCTATCGAGGCGCCGAAAACGAAGGGGCGAAACAGGCCATGGCCAACATATCAATCGCCGGTATGCTGATCGCCGGGTTGCTGTTGGCCGGCCGGAAGAGTGAGCGCCACGGCCAACGACGCCGGTAACGAGAGCATGTGTCGAACCCCGGATTCTCGATCACGTATTCGAGTGGTTGAGGATCCGGGGGTTGTACAACTGTCATGAAGAGGAAGGAGAGCACACGGACGGCTGCATCGGCGGCACGCTCGAGCCGCCGTCCGCGTGCTGGACGCAGTGGCCGTGATGCTGCGGCGGGTATGCTGCGCGTATGTAAGGTGAACGTCCGAAGGACTGCGCCGCCGATTATACCGGGGGATCGAAATGTGGCGCAATGCACTCTGTGTGCACATCTGTGTGCGCGGCATTGTCCCGCAATATGTCCATGCGGTACACTTTTGCGAACAATGGTCATGCTGCGCCGCGCAGTATGATAAATTGCGGTGTCGTTGAGACTTGCACCGCGTCATTTGTCGAGGATGCTGCCGTTGATCGCGATACGACTCACACCGACGGGAAACCTGCGTTGGGAGACTTTTGTACCGGGCGATGCGCCTGAAGATGTGCGTCTCGGACGCTTGCGGGAAATCTTTGAGGCCGACTGGCGTGAAGGGGTATTTCTGCTTGCGGCGGATAAGATGGATTGCGGCGGTTCGCCCGCGTTGCGTTATTGGCAGGGCATCGCGGAATCCCTGTTGACGCGCCTGTGTCATTTGCCGGAAGGCATGACGCTCGACATGGTTGAAGCACCGTCTGAAGCGGAGCGAGCGCAGTGGGTCTTGACCGCTCCGCCGATGCCGGGTGGCGAGTATCTCTCCGTTGACCTGCTATTGGATATATGGGGCGCTCTACTGAACTGGTGTTCGAGGTCAGTTGAATCCGCAGGAGGGTTGCAGGCATTTATCGAGGATCGCGCTCCGAAGTGGCATCAGGTGGGCCGGGTATGTTTTCATCTGGCGGAGAACAAGGCGGACCTCGACCGCCCGTTTGCGTTCATGGCGACGTATGTATCGGGACTGGGCGCGGCGGGTCAGGCGCGGCATTTGCCTCTGGGTAAGGCGCTCGAGCAGTACGCCGGGGCGAAGAACCGTCCCGCGCTAATCAAACTGCTGGCTCCCGTGCAGGCAGCGTCGGAAAGATGCGACTGGGTCAAGGCGCTTGTGGATAGCGGAGCGCTTTATCAGCCGATGGCGTGGACGCCCGATCGCGCTTACCGGTTTCTGCTCAGCGTGGCCGCGATCGAGGAAAGCGGCCTAACGGTGCGATTGCCGGATTGGTGGCGGCGGCGCCCACGTCCGCAGGTGTCGGTGACCATCGGCGAGAAGAAGCCGTCCATGCTGGGCCTGCAAGCCGTACTGGACTTCGATGTGGCTGTGGCGTTGGGCGGGGAGCGGCTTTCGCAAGCGGAGATCGAAGCGTTGCTGGCGGGTGGCGATGGGCTTGTGCTGTTCAAGGGACAGTGGGTCGAGGTGGACCGGGAGAAGCTGCACGAGGCGATCGCGCATTGGGAATCGTTGCGGCACGACGCCAAGGACGGCGGCATTTCGTTCATCGAAGGCATGCGGCTGTTGGCCGGGGCGTCGCCGGACCTCAAGCAGGAACGGCAAACCGAGGCCGAACGGGTATGGGTGCATGTTGAAGCGGGCGACGCGTTGCGCGAGATGTTGGTGGGACTGCGCGATCCGGCACGGTTGGAGGCATCGGTTGACAGCGGTATCAAGGCAACGTTACGACCGTATCAGCGGGACGGGACGGCGTGGCTTCGTTTCCTGACGGAACTAGGTCTCGGGGCGTGTCTGGCCGACGATATGGGGCTGGGCAAGACGATCCAGGTGCTGGCGTTATTGCTGCAAATTCGGGAAACGGGAGCGGGGCCATCGCTTTTGGTCGTACCTGCGTCGCTCTTGGGCAACTGGCGGGCGGAAGCGAATCGCTTTGCGCCGATGCTTCGTCTGGCGTTCCTGCACCCGTCAGAGACCGATGCGGAAACCTTGGAGCGAATCGAGAAGTCTCCCGCGCAAGAACTCGCTTCGGTGGACTTGGCCGTCACCACGTATTCGATGTTGGCGCGGCAGGAATGGCTTGGCGCGGTGGCCTGGCGGCTGCTCATCATCGACGAGGCTCAGGCGATCAAGAATCCGGGAACGCGCCAGACGCGCGCGGTCAAGAAGATGGCCGCGAAGGCGCGCGTGGCTCTGACGGGCACACCGGTCGAGAACCGCTTGGGCGACTTGTGGTCTATCTTCGATTTTCTTAATCCGGGCCTGCTGGGTTCGGCTGCCGTGTTCAAGTCGTTCGTGACTGGACTGCAATCGCGTCCGAGCGATCAATACGCGCCGTTGCGCCGCCTGGTGGCCCCGTATATCCTGCGCCGCCTGAAGACGGATCGGGCGATCATCGACGACTTGCCTGAGAAGGTCGAAACCACGCGTTTCTGCAACATGACGAAGGCGCAGATCCGGCTCTATGAACAGGTCGTCGGCGCGATGAAGTCCGCGTTGGAGAATGCGGACGGCATGAAGCGGCGCGGCCTGATTCTGCAAACGCTGATGCGCCTGAAACAGGTGTGCAACCATCCTAGTCAACTCACAGGCGACGGGGCGTATGCGCCGGAGGCGAGCGGCAAGTTTCTGCGGCTCGCGGAAATCTGCGAGGAATTGGCCGAGCGTCAGGAACGGGTGTTGGTGTTCACGCAGTTCCGCGAGATTATCGAACCGTTGGCCACCCACTTGTCTGGGTTGTTCGGTGGCGGTGGGCTTGTGTTGCACGGCGGGACGAGCGTACCCAAACGCAAGGGGCTGGTCGATCGGTTCCAGCGCGATGATGGCCCGCCATTCATGATTTTGTCACTCAAGGCCGGGGGCACTGGGCTGAATCTCACGGCGGCGTCGCACGTCATCCATTTCGACCGGTGGTGGAACCCGGCGGTCGAGGACCAAGCCACCGACCGCGCGTTTCGCATCGGCCAGCGCAAGAACGTGCTCGTGCACAAGTTCGTCACGAGCGGCTCGGTCGAGGAGAAAATTGACCTGATGATCGCGGAAAAACGACAATTGGCCACGGAACTGCTAACCGGCGGCGGGGGCGAAGTGGACCTCACCGCCCTCAACGATAATGAGTTGATGGACTTGGTCCGGCTGGACATCCGCCGGGCAGCCTTGTGACGAATTATGAATTATGAATTATGAATTATGAATTAGGAATGGACATGCGCGAAGGTCATGGGCCGCCCGACATTCCCAATTCCTAATTCCTAATTCCTAATTCACACTTGATGAGGGATTGAGAAGATGTCCTTTTATTCGTGGCGCCCTTATGTATCCGTGGCCGAACGGCGCGCCAAAGCGCGAAAAGAGATGGAGAAGCTGCGCAAGAAGGGAAAAGACATTCAGCCCATCGAACTCGATGGACGTAAGATTGCCGCGAGTTTCTGGGGCAAGGGCTGGTGCGAGCATCTTGAATCGTTCTCCGATTTCGAGAACCGCCTGCCGCGCGGACGCACGTACGTGAGAAACGGATCGGTTTGCCATCTTGAAGTTCAGGCTAGACGCATCGAGGCATTCGTCAGCGGCTCCGAGTTGTACAAGGTCACCATCGAGATCAAGCCCCTGGTCCGCAAGACGTGGGACGCCCTCAAGACGAAGTGCCAGGGGCAGATTGGCTCCGTGCTCGAGTTGCTGCAAGGCAGGTTGTCCGATCACGTGATGGAAGTCGTCAGCGACCGCACGCATGGATTGTTTCCTCAACCGGGCGAGATCGAACTGAAGTGCTCGTGTCCCGACTGGGCGACGATGTGCAAGCATGTGGCCGCCGTTCTCTACGGCGTAGGCAGCCGGTTGGACCACCGGCCCGAACTGTTGTTTGTGCTGCGCGGCGTCGATGCCGAGGAGTTGATTTCCGCCGAAATGGCGTTGCCGACCGGTACGGCAGTTGCTGCTACGGAAGCCCTCGCGGAAGGCGGCTTGGCTGAAATCTTCGGTATTGACATCGAGACTGGCGATGTGCCACGCGCACGCAAGACTAGGAAAATGAAGATGGCCCAAGTAGGCGTGCTGTCTAAGAATGGACAACCCGCGCCATTGCCGAAGAAACGGACCGCCAAAGTCGCAAAGACGAAATCGAAGAAACCCAAGGCTGCGAAAACGCGTCCGCCCGTCTTCGACCCGAAAGCCCCGACCGGCGCGGCCATCGTGCTTCTGCGCAAACAAGCCGGGTTGTCCGTGGCAGACTTCGCGGATTCGCTGGGCGTGTCTGTTCCGGGCGTACTGCGATGGGAAAACACGCCGGGTCCGTTACGGCTCTATGCGCGCCCGCTCGCGGCGCTCACCCGAATGCAGGAAGAATTCTCCAGCAAATGATTAACGGCTTTAGCGGCGTCCATGACCGCCGCCTCCATGACCGCCACCGCCGCCTCCGTGACCGCCACCTGAAAAGCCGCCGCCAGAAGACCTTCCGCCGGACGGCGCGGTAGGCCTGGTTCCGCTGGAGTGCGGGCTTATGCCGTGGCCACGCGACGAATTCGACGCCATGGTTGGCTCGGAATGATGGAACGGCGGAGAAGATGCCGCCCCATGCGATGAGCCGGAATGCCGCCATTCATCGCCGTTCATTCCGTGTTGCCAACCGGAACCGCCCGCCGTCGCCCATGAGGGATGGCGGTCGCCCAATCCCCACAATGGGCCGTAGTTCGGATGGTTGTACCAGTGGCCATAATGTCCCGTAATGTACTGCGTGCGAAAGTCCCATGCCGGGATGCAGCCGTAGCCCGGACCCCAGCCCCAATAGCCGTTCCAATCGCACCAGTCGGGCCCGTAGGAGTAGTACGGACCGGGATTCCAATAATAGTCGCCGTCAACGTTCACCCATTTTCCGCTATGGGATGCAGGCTGCGACGCCGGTTGAAGGTGCACGGTGCTGCGGCCATTTGCCTTGGGTTGGGCCGCATGGCATAATGCAGTATGAAAGATGTACGAGGGACTCGCCATTCCAATGGCGGCGTTCATTTGGAGACGCACCATGGTTGATCTAAAGGAATTGCATGCTCAATTCGTGATCGACGACAGCGGAAACAAGACGGGAGTCATCCTGCCTATTGCCGAGTTCGAAGAGATCATCGAGGACATGGAAGACCTTGCCATTCTCGCCGAACGCCGCGAAGAACCTACCCTGTCGCACGAGCAAGTGTTGAGCCGGCTTCAACAAGAGGGCTGCCTATAAAATACGGTGAAAACCATCCGCGGCGCGAGAGATCCGCAAACTGCCGACGGATGTGGTGCGCCGCATTCTCTCCGTGGTACAACGGCTGGTCGACGATCCATTTTCCTCGGGAGCGCGGAAGATCGTAACGACCGAATGCACGTACCGCGTACGAGCCGGGGACTATCGAATCGTCTATCGGGTTCTCGACGACGTCCTCGTGGTTGAAATAATCCGCGTAGGCCACCGCCGCGATGTGTACCACAGCCAATAGTATTACTATCTACGCCGTTATCTGCTAAAGTATGTCATCCACGGAATTCCGGCGGAAGGTTGATGTCCCTGGTCTTGCACATAGGAGGGGGATTGTCTGGACTGACGGGCTTGTCCCGTTGGACCATCTTGTGATACATTCGCATAGTAAGAGCGGGGTGAGTACGTGTTTACGGCACGTGGTATAAGATAGGCATCCACTCGTGGTCGGTTTTCCACGTTTAGCTCATTGCGTTCGGAGGCGAAGTGATGCAGGCCGTTGGATCAACAGCGTGTATGCCGACAGGAAACCCAACTTCCGCGCCTTATGCGGGTCAATCTAATTACTGTTCGGCGTCGGGAGACAAGAGAAGCGGATTGCCGTAGCCAAGAACAAGGAGTCTAGTCAATGGCGATACCTGAATCGTACGTAAGCAACGTCGGGAACCTCTCGAAATTCCTTGAAGAGATCCGCACTGCCGGCGTTCCAGAGAGGGTCACCTTCGAGTTCTTGAAGACCTTGGGGTTCAAGGGCAGCAATAACCGCCCGATAATCTCAGTCCTCAAGGGGATCGGCTTCCTAGACGCCAACGGCACCCCGACGCAGGCCTATCGTTCGTTTCGCGATCCCAACCTCGGTCCAAAGGTCCTGGCACACTCACTACGTACAGCATACGCCGATATTTACATGGCTAATACTAGGGCTCACGACCTTTCGATCGACAAGCTGAAGGGTATCATCGCGACAAAGACCTCAAAGGGCGACGTTGTCGTCAGATTAATCGCGTCAACCTTCAAGGCGCTCACCAAACTTGCTGATTTCTCGGAGCAAGCGGACGAAACAGAGAATCAATCCAATACACCTGCTGAGAAACTGAAACCTGTAAGCGATATCGGGAACAATGACGCTCTGCCGCTTCATCCGCTACGGCCAAGCGCCGGAGTTGCTGGTTTTCACTACAACATTCAGATTCATCTGCCCACGACCACCGATATCACGGTGTACAACGCGATATTCAAGAGTCTCAGGGAGCACCTATTGTCATGACGACGTCTCGCGATGCTCAGGTCCGCGACTTCGTATTTCGGGGGCTTCTCTGTCTCGATTCGCTCCAGCAGTTGGAGCACACTGGCGTATATCTGCGCGATTCGCATCGACGACTTGGCCGCGCTTTGGCGGAGCTGTCATTCGCTGAGTTCAGCCCGCAGATCCAGGACGGGGCCGAGAAGATGGCTCGGCTCTATGTTGCATTCTTCTGCTTTGAGAATTCAGTACGCGAACTGGTGTCACAAAAGCTGCGCGACTCCTACGGTGACAACTGGTGGGAGACGAAAGTCCCTCCAGCCATCCGAAAGAAAGTAGGCGACCGAAAGAAGCAGGAACAGAAGAACCAGTGGCATCAGCCGCGTAGCCGCAGCGACATCAACTACGCAGACTTCGGTGACATGCCTGGCATCATCCTGAACAACTGGCAAGACTTTGAGGAACTCTTCGATTCTCAAGATTGGGTAAAGTCCCGATTTGGCGAGATGGAGAGGTCCCGAAATGTAATCGCACACAATAATGTGCTTGAGGACACGGAGATTGACAGGATTCGGCTCTATCTTCAGGACTGGGCGCGCATTGTTGGCCTGTGATGTCCGATGCCGAACAACAGGGTGGAGCGGACACGCCGCCTCAGAGCGAGCGCTTCATGCTCAGCCGGTTACGAGACCGCTACAACAAGCGTCAGGAGACTCAAGTGACTGGTTCTGAAGCGATTAATGCCGTCGCGTCCGGTGGCTCAACGGCGTGTTATATGGACAGGAAACTTAACTTTCGCGATTTGTGCGGATCAATCCAATTATCGTTATCTCAGAGAAGAGACAGGTTATGACGCTAAATGCAGGCCTTCTGTCGGTTTACATTGATATAATTGCGCTAATCCTCGAGCGATTGCGCGTGAGGAGCAGCGGTGCTGGGATTGAAGTCCGCTTCGTTCCTCTAGTCGGACATAGCATCGACGAGCGGATACGCAAGATCGATGTGGCGCGTGCCAACTTTGTTGATGGCCTGGCAGCCATAGATGAACTTCGGAAGTCAGCAGAGGAAAACAAGAAGGAAGTGCAGGAGGCCATGCAGCAGCTGACTATTCTTGCGCGAGACAAGGAACAACTCCAGAAGAAGGTCCAGTCTGTCCGTCAGGTAATCAGTAGCGACGTAGAGACGTTTCGCGAAATCGCCGGTGTGCCGTCGCCCGCAGACATACGGAGAGAGCGTGTTGTCGGGTTCATTAGCGGCGTTATCGCATCGGTTGTCGCTTCGGGGTGTGTTTACGCACTCGTCAAGATATTCAAGAACAGGGATAATATAGTAAGTTGGTTCAGCTGATCAGTGAGCGTTACGCTCTCACCGGCAGGTGGCCATAAGGAAAGAAGGTAATGCGCTTCTCGGACCGAATCGGAGTAACCACACCGCCGAACGTTCTGCTTCTTGACCAGATTTCTGTTCCGCTTCGCAATTCACTCTGGAACTTCCTTCTTCAGACCCTTTTCGCGTGCGAGAGCAAGTACTACGCCGGTGCAGTCAACAAAGTTGCTGAGAGGTACTTCAAGCACCCACTTGACTCGCTCCCCGTGAACTCATCTCAGAAGAAGGACTGGCTCCGCGAGTATTTCTTCAGGGACAGCACTCCCTGGTACGAAGTCTACAACTTGGTGGAGTTCTTCGTCTCCAATGGACCAGAATTACGGGGTTTCAGTATGTCGTTGGACAAGACAGTTCCACCCCTCAATAGGATTTTGGAGGAGGAGATGTCGGGATACAGGTTTATTGGCGAAACCTTTATTCCCATCTCGAACAAAGAGGAGGTATCCGAAGTTGCAGCTGTCTTGAACCAGTCTGATGTTCTTGGTCTAAATGGCGTAAATTCTCACATCCAAACTAGCGTTACGCTCTTTTCACAAAAGCCAAACCCTGATTATCGCAATTCCATCAAGGAGTCCATTTCCGGTGTCGAGTCGTTGGTCAGACAAGTCACGGGGACTACCGGGGGCGGACTCGACAAGGCGCTATCTAGACTCGATGAGAGAGTTCACTTTCACGGGGCTTTTAGGGCAGGCATTCTCAGTCTGTACGGTTACACGAGCGACGAAGATGGAATTCGTCATGCAATTCTCGACGAGCCGACCGTCGGCTTCGATGAAGCCAAGTTCATGTTAGTTTCGTGCTCTGCGCTCATCAACTTCCTTATTTCAAAAGCTGTCACGCATGGCGTTATACCTCCTGAATAGGTGCGGATAACCCCTTGTCCCTAAGTATCTTTCTCATATCCGGCAATGCCGGTTAGAACAACGGGGGCACGGGGGAATTTAGCGACAAGAGACAGGTTTCCGCCCATGGCTTCGATGGTCTTCCTGAGAGTGGATAGCAGGAGATTGCTGCGCTTTTCGAGGCGGGAAACGTTGTCTTGGCTAATACCCAGCGTTTTGGCCATGTGGGTCTGCGTGAGCTTTCGGGCGCGGCGGAGCCGCAACCGAAATTCCGGATTGGGAAGAGGTCGGGGTCAGGGGACAGGAGGCAACGAGAGGGGTATGAAGAGCATGAAGGGCATGAAGGGTGTGAAGGGTGTGAAGGGGAAAGAACAGGGGGATACCGACAGATTTTTGAGCCGATATTTCCAGTTGAACTCGAATGACTTGTGGAACATTTCTTTGAAAAGATGATGGAAGTTGAAAAGGCGCTGTGGCGATAGGCTCGGAAAATGAATTCGAGCAAGCGGTCCTTGCGACTGCTTGCTCGAATGGTGTATTGGATTGTAGCGCGGTGTTATTCGCCTGCGGCTCTGGCCTTTTCGTATGCGGCGATGAGGCCTTGGGCGGCGTGTTCGGGCACTTCGTCGTAATGGGCGAACTTGAGTTCGTGGGAGCCGCGTCCGCCGGTCATGCTGCGTAGGTCGGTCGAGTAACGCAGGATTTCGGCTTCGGGGACGTTGGCGCGGATGACTTGGCGTCCGGGTCCGCCGGATTCCATTCCTAGAATGCGGCCCCGGCGGCTGTTGAGGTCGCCGGTGATGTCGCCCATGTAGTCTTCTGGAACGGTGACGGCTATTTCCATGATGGGTTCGAGCAGGCAGGGCCGGGCCTCTTTGACGCCTTTTTGGATGGCCATCGAGGCGGCGATCTTGAATGCCATTTCGGATGAGTCGACGTCGTGGTAGGAACCGAAGAAGAGTTCGACGTTGATGTCTACGACTTGGAATCCGGCGATGACGCCGCGTTGGAGTGCTTCGATGCAGCCTTTGTCGACGGCGGGGATGTATTGGCGCGGTACGACGCCGCCGACGATGCTGTCGATGAATTGATAGCCGCCTCCGCGTTCATTGGGCGAGATGCGTAGGTGCGCGTCGCCATACTGGCCGTGGCCGCCGGTCTGTTTTTTGTGTTTGCCTTGGACTTCCGCTTTGCCCCGGACGGTCTCGCGATAGGCGACCTTGGGGGTACGGGTCTCGCATTCGACGCCGTGTTTGCGTTTCATGCGGTCGAGGAAGATTTCGAGTTGGAGGTCGCCCATGCCGCGGACGACGTGTTCTTGCGTGTCCTTGTCGCGGTAATGCGAGAATGTTGGGTCTTCTTCGGCCAGGCGGTTGAGTGCTTCGCCGAGTTTGTCATCGTCGGAGCGCGACTTTGGATAGATGGCTAGTTTGACCATTGATTCGGGCAATTTGATCTTCGGCAGTTCGAATTTGACGCCCGCCGACGCGATGGTATCGCCGAAATGGGTGTTCTTGAGCTTTGCCATGGCCGCGAGGTCGCCGGGGCCAACTTCGGATGTCTGTGTCT
This sequence comes from Candidatus Hydrogenedentota bacterium, assembly GCA_903925285.1. GTDB lineage: Bacteria > Hydrogenedentota > Hydrogenedentia > Hydrogenedentales > SLHB01 > DSVR01. The sequence goes on from CAIYET010000580.1 coordinate 18,597, forward strand.
GTTCTTTGCCGCATAGGAAGAACAGCTTTCCGGTTCGCTCTTTGGTTTGCGAGGTTACGTTGTAGAAGTCGGAATCGGACTTCAGGGTTCCGGTGATGACCCGGAACAGCGTCAATTGGCCCACGAAGGGGTCCACGATGCTGCGGAAAACTTGGGCCACGAACGGACCGCTGGCTGAAGGTACGATCTCGACTTCGGTCTCGTCGGGGTTTTTTGCGGTGAAGCGGCGGTCGAGCGGGGAGGGGAACGAGTTGGCGATGACATCCAGCAGTTCCTCGATGCCGAAATCTTTCTCGACGCTGCCGGCCAGGATCGGCATGATCTTGCCCGATGTGATGCCTCTTTGCAGACCTTGGGTAAATTGTTCGGGAGTCAGCACGCCGGTTTCGAGGTATTGTTCGAGCAGCGCGTCGTCCGACTCGGCTACGGCGTCCATCATGTCTTGTTTGAGGGCGGCGATCTGATCCGCCATGGCGGGATTGTTGCCGGTAAGGATGTTGACGACGCCGGTCAGTTGGGATGAAAGGCCGACGGGGATAACGAGGGGCACGCATTGCATGCCGTAGAACTTTCTGATGCCCGCGACCACGGCGTCGAAGTCGACGTTCTCGCGGTCGATCTTGTTGACGAAGAATGCGCGTGGCGTGCCGTATCGGTCGCCGTACTTGCAGGCGTTGTCGGTGCCGACTTGGACGCCGGTGGTTGCGTCGACGAGGATGATCATGCCGTCCACGAGCGGTGTCGAGGCCGCGACTTCGCCGATGAAATCCACGTAGCCGGGATGGTCGATCATATGGATGCGCGAGCCTTTCCAGTCGACGTGCATGAGCTTCATACAGATCGTCTGCTGGCGCTCTTTTTCCTCATCGAGGTAATCGCCGGACGTATTGCGGTCGGCAATCTTTCCGAGACGTGAGGTTTTTCCGGCCTTGTGCAGGATATGCTCGATCAGCATGGTTTTTCCGGCGCCGCCGTGCCCCAGGATTCCGACGTTCCGCACTTTACTGGCATCGATATTCGCCATCTTTTCGATTCCTCCAGGCGCATCCATTGATGAAGGCTTCAGACTTCGGATTGCTGCAATCAAGGCGTCGAGTATACAATGTTTTTCCATCGTCCCTCAAGTGAAGCTCCGGAGACGTTTGCGGTGGTATCCCTGAGCGTTGTAATGATCGTCCGCGACGAGGCGGATTGCTTGGCGGCATGTCTCGAAAGCGTCCGGGCCGTTGCCGGCGAGATCGTGGTCGCGGACACCGGCTCGACGGACGATACCGTCGCTGTTGCGGCGCGGTTTGGCGCACGGGTTCTGCATGTTCCCTGGCGAGACGATTTCGCGTTGGCGCGCAATGAGGCGCTCGCCGTAGCGACGGGCGATTGGCTGTTGCATGTTGACGCCGACGAGGTCCTGGATCCTGCTGGCGCGGAGTTGATACAGGATTTGCTGCGTGCGGATGGGGACGGTGCGGATGCCATCGAAGTGACGTTGCGCAATTATTCGAACGACATTCGCGCGTGGCGCTGGCAGGCCGTGGACCCCGGCGAGGCGTTCGCGCGCGGTTATGCGGGCTATCTGCCGGTCGGTCTTTTGAGGTTGTTCCGAAACGGGCGCGGCTTTGAATACCGCGAACCCGTTCACGAGAGTATTAGTGAAAGCGTCGTCGAGCGCGGCGGCGTCATCGCGAGCGTGCCGATCGTCGTTCATCATTACGGTTTTGAAACGACTCCGGAGAAAATGGCCGAGAAGCGCCGCCGCTACTATGCGATTGCCAAAACGAAGTCCGCGCAACGTCCCGAGGATCCCAAGGCGTGGCACGACCTCGCGGAACAGGCGTTTGCCGTTGGCGAAACCGCCGTCGCCGAAGAGGCTGCGCTCGAAGCGCTCGAAATCGATCCGGCACATCTTCCCGCCGCGACCACGCTGGGCATGATCTTGCTGAATCGCGGCGACATCGAGGGCGCACGGACTTTGTTCGAGCGCGTGGAGATGAACGGAATCCGTGCGCCGCACGTTGCAACGGCGTTGGGCGCGATCGCCTGCAAACAGGGCAGGCTCGACGAAGCGCACGCGCGGCTGCAAATCGTGGCGAACGAGTACCCCAAAGACATCCAGTCGCGTCTTTATCTCGCGCGCGTGTCCGACCTGTCCGGCGCATCGGATACCGCGCGCGCGCGGCTCGTCGAAGCGCTGGCGATAGCCCCGAGCTTGGCCGAACTCGAGGACAGACTGCGCGCGCATGACCTGCGCGAGGACGCACGCCAGATGCTCGATGTCGCGACGGATGCAGGCCGGATTTCTCAAGCCATGCACATGTTGGTGGAATCCCTGCGGCTCGACCCTGAAGACCCGCTCACCTATCGCGCACTCGGAACGGCACTCGAATCACTCGGCCAGCGCGATCAAGCGAAAGCACAATTCGACCGCGCGGAACGACTCGAAGGTAGTGGCTAGTGTCTACCTGCAGAAGTCCACGCTATTTTGGAGTGCGGCGGCGCAGACGCCGCTTTCTTTCACCAGGAACCGCTGGTTTCGGGACAATCGGCGGGTTATTTGCGGAACCGAAGACATTGGCGAACAAAAGCGGC
>CAIYET010000581.1 GCA_903925285.1 Candidatus Hydrogenedentota bacterium
AGCCTAAAGCCTAAAGCCTAGTTTCGCGTACAAACGGTAAGGAGCTTCGAGCAATGGACAAAGTGAAGATCGGATTTGTCGGCGTGGGCGGCATGGGGCAATGCGCGCATCTCAAAAATTACGCGTCGATTCCGGAGTGCGAAGTCGTCGCAATCGCCGAGGTCCGCCCGGAACTGGGACACAAAGTCGCCGCGAAGTACGGCATCGGGCGCGTATACCCAGACCACGCGACGATGCTCGCTTCGGAAAAACTCGACGGCATCGTCGCGTCGCAACCTTACAGCCGCCACGGCGTGTTGTTGCCGGACTTGTTCAAGGCCGGCGTGCCCGTGCTGACGGAGAAGCCGCTGACCTGCTCGATCGAGGCCGGCGAAAAGATCCTGGCCGCGTTGCGCTCGAGCCAGGCGGCGCATTACGTCGGCTACCACAAGCGTAGCGACCCGGCGACGATGTATGCGGTAAACGAGATCGCGCGACTCAAGGCATCCGGCGAATTGGGCAAACTAAAGTACGTGCGGCTGTCGATGCCGGCTGGCGATTGGGTCGCGAACGGTTTCTTGGGCCTTGTCCATTCGCAGGACACGATGCCGGCGTTAAAATACGATTCGCCGCCGAGCGACATGGGTCCCGAAACGCGCAAGGAGTACGATTCCTTCGTCAATTACTACATCCACCAAGTCAACCTGCTGCGCCATTTGTTCGGCGAGAACTACGCGGTTTCCTACGCGGACCCGGCTGGCGTATTGCTCGTTGCGCACTCGAATAGCGGCGTGCCGGGAACCATCGAAATGTCGCCGTACTGCACGACGATCGATTGGCAGGAAAGCGCCATGGTTGCCTTCGAGCGCGGCTACGTGCTCATCGAACTGCCCGCGCCACTCGCATCGAACCGCCCCGGCCAAGTCACCGTCTACCGCGATCCGGGCAACGGCGTCACGCCGCAAAAGATTGTCCCGCAACTGCCATGGGTCCACGCCATGCGCCAACAGGCGATCAACTTCATCAAGGCCATCCAAGGCGAATCGACGCCCCTGTGCCAGGCCGAGGAAGCCTTCGACGACCTAAAAATCGCCCGCGACTACATCGTCGCATTGAAAGGGGCGCTGTCGGCGTAACACAACGGCAATGAATAGAGGCGGTACATGAAGGTTAAGTACTTTGCCGATACCGACACCCTGCTTGTCGGTTTTAGCGAAAACTCCATCGTCGAAACGAGCGACCTCAATGAAAACGTGCTCATCGACCTCGACGCAGAGGGGCGGTTGGTAAGCCTGACACTCGAACACGCGACGCAGCAGACGGATGTAAACGAGTTTTCGTATCAGCTTGCAGCATCCAACCACTAATCCCGGCCATCATATGTCCCATGAGCGCCGTAAAGAAGGCTTCCTGGCGCGGATCGGTCCACGACATGAAGCCCGTCTCGTATTCATGTGTTGCCTTCGGATCGACATAGAGAGAGCTAAATATCTTTCGCGTCTCCGGTAATGCCGGACAGGACAACAGGTTCGCGGTCGGGGAATTTGGCGACGAGAGACAGGCTTCCCCCCATGGCCTCGATGGTTTTTCGGAGCGTGGAAAGCAGAAGATTGCTGCGCTTTTCGATGCGTGAAACGCTGTCTTGGCTAATACCCAGCGTCTTGGCTATGCGGGCCTGCGTGAGTTTTCGAGCGCGCCGGATCTCGCGCAAGGTCATTTCCTTGGCAATGAGTTCACCGACGCGGGTCTCGACCTTCTTGCGCTGGACGGGATTAAGGTTCTTGATCTTGTCATTTACGTTCGTGGGCATGACTATTTCCTTTATTGCTGAAGAAGGAGAGCCCCGGCTCGAACTCATTGCCAATCTCAACAACCCAGCTCATGGGTAAATTATGGCATGAAAGACATATGGTGTCAAATACATATCGTTGCCCGCAATCCGCGCGGAAGAATCAATTGCAGCACCCGGTCGTAATTACTTGTTCTTACTTCACCGGCGCCTTGCCCATCGCGGCCATCATATGTCCCATGAGCGCCGTGAAGAAGGCTTCCTGATGCGAACCCGTCCACGACATGAAGCCCGTCTCGTAATCACTTGGCGCTTTCGGATCGTTGTAGTACTTGTCGGGCGAGATATAACCGGCGTAGGCCGCGCAGAAACTCGAGGTCCACATATCGTACCCT
>CAIYET010000582.1 GCA_903925285.1 Candidatus Hydrogenedentota bacterium
ACTAATGGCCGTGCACCGGCAACTGAGGATCCTGCCACAGGCGAGAAAATCGTACGGAGCACGACGGGGTTCCGTTTCGACGCGGGTAATATTGTGCGTTGGGAAAATCTGGATGAAGCGCTTGTCGTCGTGCTGCACGCGTGGGAAACCTCGTTCCACCATATCGCCGGTATCGACGAGGAGAAGCGGATCGTGACCTTCCGTAATGCGGCGCAGTGGCCTTTCGAGAACTGGGGACCACGCCAGCGTTATTATATTCTCAACACGAAGGAGGGGATGGACGTGCCGGGCGAATGGTACCTCGACCGGCAGAAGGGGATGCTGTATTACTTGGCGATGCCGAACGAAGATATGACGAAGGCGGAAGTCGTAGCCCCATTCCTGCGCCAGTTGGTAACGCTGGACGGCAATCCGAGCAAGGGGCAATATCTCGACAATGTCCAGTTCAAAGGGCTGCGGTTCGAGCACGCGGGATTCGCGATCGGCCCCGAGGGTTATGGCGACGTGCAGGGTGCGGTCGGAGTCCCGGCGGCGATTCAGGCGCGAGGCGCGCGATTTTGCGTGTTCGAGCGGTGTACCGTCGCCCATGTCGACACGTACGGTCTGTGGTTGCGTGTTGGTTCGTTCGGCAATCGGGTAACGCACAACGAATTCGTGGATATGGGTGCGGGCGGCGTCCGAATCGGCGAGCAACAGCGAACGAACGATCAACTCGATGTCAGCCACAATAACATCGACAACAATCTGATCCACTCCGGCGGCCATCTTGTTCGGTCGGGCGTGGGGATCTGGATCGGCCAGAGCACGTGTAACAACGTCACACACAATGACATCTCGGACATGTCGAACTCGGCTATTACGGTCGGCTGGCAATGGGGCACCAAGGAAGAGGGCGCATCGTTCCACAATGCTATCGAGTTCAACCGGCTGCACGATATCGGCAAGGGCGAGTTCAGCAACATGGCCGGCATCTATGTATTGGGCGGTTCATGGAGCGGGATGTTGCGCAACAATGTCGTACATGACATCGCCTCGTACTTGTACGGGGGCTGGGGCATCCACACAGATGAAGGAAGTTCGAGTCTGGTTATCGAGAACAATCTGATCTACAACACGACGAGCGCCTCTTTCGATCAGTACTACGGTAACTTGAATCGGGTGACCAACAACATTTTCGCGTTCGCCAATGAGAGCCAGGTCGCGTTGAGCAACACGCAAAACCCGAAACCGGTCATCTTCGAGCGGAACATTCTGCTGATGGATTCGGGCCAGCCGATGGGGACGAATTGGGACGCGTCGACTATTTGGCAGGACTCGAACTGCTATTGGGATACGGCCAACAACGTGATGGACTTCGGCGGCGGTACGTTCGCTGAATGGCAGGCGCGCGGCAAAGACGTGCATTCGGTGGTCGCCGACCCGTTGTTCGAGAATGCCACGGGTAGCGATTTCCGGATTAAGCCGGATTCACCGGCCCTTGCGTTGGGCTTCCGTCCCTTCGATCCCAGCCAGGCCGGTCTCTATGGCGAACCGGAATGGACCAGTCTGCCGGGTAAGATCGAGCGCGCTACCGTTGCCGTGTCCGAAGCCCTCGAAGAGAAAGCCGTGTCGGAGGATTTCGAGGGGTGCGTAACGGGGTTGCAGCCGCCCAATATGGCCGCCTACGGCGCCGATGGCAAGGCTTCGTTGCGAGTATCGGAAGAGACCGCCGCAGGTGGCGCCAAGTGTCTCAAAGTCACCGATTCGGACGGTCCGCAAGAGGCTTGGCAACCGGAGTTTTGCTACATACCGCGTCTCAAGGAAGGCAAGGTCGTTTGCTCGTTCGACCTGCGCATCGAATCCGGCGTCTCGTTCCAATTCGACTGGCGTAGCGATCAGACGTTCCGGCATGTCGGCCCACGCGTCCTGTTCAACGACAAGGGCGAGGTCAGCGCCGGTAATAACGACAAGCCGCTGATGCAGGTCCCGCCGAGCGAATGGATTCACATCGAGATCGAATGTACGCTCGGCAAGACCGCACCGGTACCAGCCACCTATACGTTGTCGGTCGCCGTCCCCGGACAGGAAACAAAGAAGTTTGAGAATTTGCCGTGTATCTACCGCATGTTCAGAAGCATCGAGAAAATGTGGTTCATGTCGCCGGGCACGAAAGAAGGCGCCTATTACCTCGACAACATCCGATTCGAGAAAAAGCCGTAATGGGATGAAGGACGAGAAAGGCTTTAGGCTTTAGGCTTTAGGCT
>CAIYET010000583.1 GCA_903925285.1 Candidatus Hydrogenedentota bacterium
AGCCTAAAGCCTAAAGCCTAAAGCCTCAATTTCAAATCTTCCCATGGTCCGTCTTCACCCATGGCAAACCATCGACCATCTCCACCGCATAATCCGCGAACACGTTCGGATACCGCGCCCGCACGGTCTCGTAAACCATCCCAAACACGAGCCGGATCTCTTCTTCCGCAGCCGGATCGGTCCGGCGCTCGATCACGTGGCGCAACGTCCGAAAGTTGCACGACCACCCGACCGTCGTCGCCACGCCGTCCGGCGCGATCCGGCGGAAGGCCGAGGTCAATTTCTTCTTCGTATCGAACGAAGTCGCGTCTTCGATGCGATACGCGTCGGCCAGGCTGCGCTGAACGGCCTCGAGTTGTTCGAGCGTCTTTGCGAAGATCGCCATGCCTTCCTCGCTCTCCTGGATCAACGTCGGCACAAACGCCGTCAGCGTATCCAGTCGCACGAATCGCAACGATTCCTGCGATATGGCCACACCCGCACGATGCCGGACCAACTCGTGCGTGAATACCCGGCTCACGTCGGCAAAGATGAAATTCACCGACGCGTGTTCGAGTACGCTGCCGTGGCCGACCTCGACGATGTGCCGCAGATACGGTCCATTGCCCTGCCGTACCCGCGTCACGTTCGGGTTCAGTCCCGGCTCGAACGAGCGATAGCACAAACGTCCGAACACTTCGCACAACCGTTCCGCATCACTCGGCGCATCCGTCGTCCAACCCGAAACGCCGACGTGATCGAAATAGGCTTCAAGCCCATCGTCGACCGCGCGCGTTTCACCTACCAAGAAGATTTTCGGACGCACGAACTTCACGCGTTTAGACCTCCACGGAACTCATCGGGGGACGCATTATAGTCCCGATCGAGCGTTTTGTCCAGCCCGATTTCATCGGATCGGACTCGATCCTCGCAAGTCCAGTAGCTACAATAAGTTGCGCATCTTCGGGATATGAATGCTATATGTTGCGGTAGGCTGCAATGCTACGGGCGCGGTTTGTCAAGCGCGCTTATGGATATGAATGCTATATGTTGCGGTAGGCTGCAATGCCGTCACTTCGGCATATATCGAGGCTTTAGGCTGGAGGCTGGCGCGCCTTGCCTCCAGCCTAAAGCCTCCAGCCTAAAGCCTATAAAGGAGGCGACTCATTGTTCGCAACAATCGCCTTTCCGCCGCTGTTATCGATCACTCGTACACCAGAGACACCGTTGTTGCCCTGGACGATTGCGTGGGCCACGCCGGTCCCCAGTTCGATAGAAGGCCGCTCCGTCGCGAACGTCGAGTTGTTGACTTGGACGCGTCCCGACTCGAATAGCAGTAACGGCTTATCCTGTGCGTCCTTCATGTCGCTGCTGAAGTAGCAATCGCTGAAGGACACGTATCCTTTTCCCTTGACGACCGCGTTGTGGAGCGCGGGACCCCAGAATGCGCAGTTCACAAAACGGACGTTGCCCGAGCACGTATCCGAGATCCGCACCTCGACCGGATCCTTCCCCGTAAATGCGACGAACTGGCCGCCGGTGATCAACAGGCCCATAGGCTGAATCTCGTCCACCTGGACCGATGTCTCACAAGCGTCAGCGCCGTTACCCGTGAACTGGCCGTTGCACGCGCCGTTATCGGTCTTGATGAAGCGCCAGCCGATCTTCGCGGGAAACACGAAGTTGTTCATCGCGTACTCCCAATCAGTCTTCCCGAACACGAAGGCTTCAAGGTTCGCGACCATGTAATCGAAGACCGGCTTCCAATCGCCGCCCACCGATGGCGCAGTCCACCAATGGCAATGGAACTGGACGTTCTCGACGCGCCCGATATCCGTGCAATTGTCCACCAAGAGTCCACGGCGCAAGACGCAGCCGTATACGCTCCGGATACGATGCCGCACGTTGGGTTCCGGGCCGACCTTGATGCCGTTATAGCTGTTGATCAGCGTGACGTTCTCGACCGTGTTGTCGAAACCGGAGAGATGGAAGGTCCACGGATACGGATGGATATCCGCCGGTAGTTGTTCCGGATACCAAATTGTGACGCCCATGACCGTGCTCGAGTGGCCCATCTCGAACAACGCCGAAGCCGCCTCGTCATCGCGCCCGCCCGTCGCGAGCAACACGCTGCCGATGAGCGGGTCGATCGCCATAGGCGCCTCGCCCACGCCCTTCACAGCGACACCCGGCTTCACTTGAAGGCTTCCGCCCAGCTTGAAGCGTCCCGCCGGAACCAGTACGGCCCCGCCCTTCTCGGCCGCCTTGTCGATGGCCTTCTGGAATGCGGCCGTGTCGTCCACCGTTCCATCGCCAACTGCACCGAAATCCGTCACAACCCATGTCGAAGGCAACTTCTCCTCCGCCGCGAACGCCGCTCCCGCTGTTACGACCGCGCCCATCAATATCGCCGCCAGTATCCAGACCTGCATGATCCTGCCCTCCCGTGGTTTTCGAGCCGATGCGCCATCATACACGAACGCCGTCTCGAAGCAAGCGCGTACGGAAGGGCGGAGCGGAAATGCCGGTATCTACGCCATTAGTGGCGAAATCATTGATCCCTACTATTTGCCGTGTTCCTGATCTTGCAGGCGCTGCGCCACTACGAGCACAATGCCTGCAACCGATCGTATAAATGACACACGTACTCCGGCTTGACGGGAACTTGGAGGAGGATCCTGTTCATGAAACAGGTGCGACGTCTCTTGTTGGATATTCGGGCCTTTGCGATATCGTTCGTCTTGTGTTCGCTGGGAATCCAGTTCATCTGCTCGCCAGCCTTTGCCCTGGACGCAAAGGTCAAACCTTACGGCGGCTCTCCGATGATCCATGTGGACGGCAAGCCTATCAGCCCTTTGACCTTCTTCGGCTGGGAGTCTGGGTTAGGGGGGCCTACCGACGTGAGCCTGACTACGGAATGGCAGGAATTCAGCATCACCGTCATGGCCCTCGATGATACGGATGGCGCCAGTGGCATCCACTTCCGCATGGGTGGCGAGGGACCGGGGACCGTGTGGGTGGACAACATCCGGGTGTATCCCGGCGAAAAATCGACCAACCCCGGCGAGAACTGGGCGCGCAACGGCGACTTCGAGGGTGCTCGCGAGGAAATCGAACGCGAGTGGCATTTCTTCAAGACGGCCCAGGCCGAAGCCACCTGGACTCTGGACTCCGATACGAAGGTCAGCGGCCATCAGAGCCTGCGTGTGGACATTACGTCTGCGGGCACGGACCACATGCATGTGCACTGGTTTCAGACGGGCTATTCCGTCAAGGCCATGCAGAAGTACACCTATTCGCTCTGGATGAAGGCAGATAAACCGCGCACGGTGGACTTCATGATGCTGCACATCAACGACCCGTGGACAATCTATCCGGTTGATGCCGCTGCTGGGTCGCCCTACGTTCAGCAAGTGCGCCTGGCGCGCGATGCCGGCGTGCATATTTACAGCTTCAGCATCGGGATGCCTTGGCCGGAACCGGGCAAGAGCCCCGAATTTGGCGAGGTTGATCGGTGCATTGAAACCACGATCCGGGAGGATCCGCAGTCACTGCTCCTGCCCCGTTTTGGCATGGCCCCTCCGGACTGGTGGCTGGCGCAACATCCCGGCGACCGTATGCTCTTCGACGACGGCCAGACCGTCTCGATGTCAATGGCTTCCGAACCGTGGCGGGCGGAGATGCAGATCCACCTGCGGGCGCTCGTTCGGCACTGCGAGTCTAAGTACGGCAGCCACATGCTGGGGTACCACCCGTGCGGCCAGCATACCGGAGAGTGGTTCTACGAACGGTCCTGGGAACCGCGGCTTTCCGATTTCTCGCCAGCCATGAATGCCGGGTTTTGCAAGTGGATCCAGGCACAATACGGAACGGTCGAGGCACTGCGCCAAGCTTGGAACAATCAGGAGATCGCTTTCGAATCCGTCCAAGTGCCTTCAGCCGATCGGCAACGCAAGGCCACGTTAGGGCTTTTCCGCGATCCAATCACCGAGCGTCAGGTGATCGACTATTTCCGCTACAAGCAGATCGCCATGGAAGAACCGCTCGAAATGATGGCGCGGGTTATCAAGGACGAAACTCACGGGGAAAAACTGACCTGCTTCTTCTACGGGTATCTGTTCGATATGCACGGAATCCCCATGGGACCGCAAAACAGCGGGCACCTCGCGATGGCGCGCATGCTGCAATGCCCCGACATTGACATTCTCTGCTCGCCGATCTCATACCTCGACCGCGAGTTGGGCGGCGCGGGCATGTTTATGAGTGCCGTGGACAGCGTCCGCAGCCATGGGAAGCTGTGGTTGAATGAAGATGACACCCGCACCTACCTGACTCCGCCCACGTCAGGTTTTGGTCGTGTGGATTCGCCACAGGGGACGTACTGGGTGCACCTGCGCAACTTCGCCCAGCTCTGGCCGCGGCGTCTAGCAGCCTGGTACATGGATTTGGGCGGTATCGGCTGGCTCAACGGAAAAGACCTCTGGGACAACATCGGCCGACTCCAACGTTTCTACCAGGAACACCTGACGGACCCGGCATGTTGGGCGCCGGACGTCGCACTTATCGTGGACGAGGACAGCCCGAACTACGCGGCAAGCACAATCCAGTTGAGCTGCCCGCTGGTCTATGAAATGCGCAGCCAATACTTTCGTATGGGCGCGCCCTTCGGCATCTACCTGCTGAGCGACCTCGTAGCAGGCAAAGTCCCACCAGCGAAGGTCTACTTCTTTGCGAACTGTTACCGGCTGGACGCGCGGCAGCGCGAAGCCATTTTACAGGCCACGCGCGGAAGGACCGCAGTGTGGTTCTATGGCGGGGGCTTTCTAAGCGAAACGGCCCGCGACGCAAACATGGTCGAAATAGTCGGCATACAACTGCGACGGGGCTTACCGGAATGCGGCAAGGTGACGCCGGAGCAAGCGTCGCACGGATTGGCGGCGGGGTTGCAGGGAGCCTTCCGAAACGAAACGACTCTCGATCCCCTGTGGGTGGTGGATGACCCTGGGGCAGACATCATTGGCCGCTATCCATCCGGCGGCGCAGCCGTGGCCGCAAAGCAGACTCCGGACGGCCTGCGCGTGTACATCGGGGCGCTGCATTGCCCGGCAAAACTCCTACGCAACATCCTGGCCGCCTCGGGCGTCCACATATACAATGACAGCGATGACGTCGTGTTGACCGATGGCCGGTTCCTCAGTCTGACGGCAACCAGCGCTGGTCGAAAACACCTGGCCTTCCGTCAATTATGCACAGTCGTTGATGCACTCGACGACCAACACGTGGACCGGGATGTGAGACAGTTGGACTTGGAATTGACGCTTGGCGAAACACGATTATTCCTCCTGCAATAAGTATGAAGGAGCAGTATGATAGATATGGGGCAATAGCGTTGTCATCCGTTGCTGGCGAGGCCGAGGGTTTGTGCGAAGCGGCGGAAAAACCTGTACGGGGTCGGTCGGATTCGGCGCGTTGGCAGACGATTCTTTCGGCAGGTCCTGCACACGTTTTTCCGCGCGGGCGGCATTTCAACCGCGAGGTCTACCACATCGTACGCACATGTTTGTATCCGCGCATGACCGCATCCTTGGTAAGGATGGTCGCATTCTCGTCCCGGGCAGTGGCTATGATGATTTGGTCGGCCGGATCCGACGACAATGCCTGCGGCAACACGGTGGACCGGTACGCAATCGGCGGCGACAACGGAACTAAACGAAACTTGGGCATGGCGAGCGCGACGGCCAGCCATTCCTCCGGATCGCAGGAAATGCCGATCCGCCCTTTCTCCAGCAATTTGCAGAACTCCCATACGGAAATGGCCGACAGCAGCAACTCCTCATACCGTTCGGGATCGGCGATCAAACCTTTGACCTTACGCGAGAGTTTCTCGGGCCGCATGTGCCACCAAATCCACGTGTGCGTATCGAGAAGGTATTTCACGAGCATGCACCCCAATCCGATTCGCCGATTGGCGATACGATGTCCTTCTCGAACACCAGCGTATCCGACAAGGCGCCCGGCGAAGGCGCGCTATCGGCCCCGCGGAATGGAACCACCTCGGCAAGCGGTTTCCCTCGTTTTGTAACGACCACGGACTCTTTGGTCTTTGCCACTTGGCCAATAATCCGTAATGTATGCGCCTTGAACTCGCTGATAGCCATCGTCTTCATGTAATTCCACCTCCAAGTACGCTCCGCGATAAGCACATGAAGAATATAGTCATTTCGAATGACTATTTCAAGAGCCGGCAGGCGCAGTCCGAAGGGAAGTGCGCGGACTCTTTCATCCGTTGCTGGCGAGGCCGAGCGTTTGTGCGAAGCGGCGGAAAAAACCTGTACGGGCGTGCTCGGATTCGGCGCGTTGTCGGACGATCTTTTCGGCGAGATCGAACACGCATTTTGCGGCGGGCGAGGTCGGAAACGACACGGTGAACGGGTTGCTTTGCATGACGCTCTGTGTGACGTGTGGGTCGCGCACGATGTGGCCGAGGTACGATAGCGTGATGCCGAGGTATTGCCGTGCGACGCGCGTTAGGTTCGTCATGACGGCGAGCGCCTGCTGCGGACTGGCCGCCATGTTGACGATGAGCCGGAACGTGGCGTCTTCGCGGATGCCGATGACGGTCTTAATCGTCGCGTAGGCGTCGACGATGGCCGACGGTTCGGGCGTGGTGACGAGGAGGATTTCGTCGGCGGCGGCGGCAAATCGCACGGCGTTCTGCCCGATGCCGGCCATGGTGTCGATGATGACGAAATCGGCTCGTTCCTGAAGGTCTTGCAGGCCGTCGAGGACATTCTGCCGCGCGTGCGCGTTGAGGTCGGCGAGTTTGGCAAGCCCCGAGGTGCCGGGCGCGATCTCGATGCCTGCGGGACCTTTCACGAGGATATCGCGCATCCGTTTCTCGCCGTCGATGACGTGCTGCAAGTTGTAGTACGAGTTGAGGCCCATCAGTACCTCGACATTGGCAAGGCCGAGGTCCGCATCGAGCACGATCACACGTTTGCCTTGTTTGGCCAGCGCGATCGCGAGATTGACGCTTGCGGTTGTTTTGCCGACGCCGCCTTTGCCGCTGGTTACGGCGAGGACGCGGGCCATACTCCGTTGTTTGCGGACGAACTCACGCAGATTGTGCGCTTGATCCACTGCAAATGCCTCCTTCTTCGAGCAGCAGCCGCGCCAGTTTGCTCGGCGTGGCCGTTTCGATGTCGTCGGGAACGTTTTGGCCAATACTGAAATAACTCAATGGCAGGCCGCTCTCGGCCGCCAAGTCGAACATGGCGCCGTAGCGCCCGGTTTCGTCGAGCTTCGAGAAAAACAGCGATGACGGGCGCAGGCAACCGAAGCGTGTGGCGATCATGCGCAAGTCTTCCGCGCCGGTCCCGGCGCTGAGCACGAGCATGACGTCGTCGGGCGGGGCGGCGTCGAACTCGGACTTGAGTTCGCGCACCTGTTCTTCGTTGAAAGGACTGCTGCCCGCCGTGTCCACAAACACAAAATCGTAATCGGCAAACGCTTCGAGCGCGCGCGTATACTCCGCCGGATCGTTCGCGATGCGCATCGGCAGCCCGGCGATGGTCGCATAGACGCGCAACTGCTCGGGCGCGGCGACGCGATAGGTGTCGAGCGTGACGATGGCGACGCGCGCGCGGTCGCGGATTGCAAACAGCGCGGCGAGTTTGGCGAGGTTGGTCGTCTTGCCGACGCCCGTCGGGCCGATCAGCGCGACAATGCGGCGTGCATGCCCCGCGTGCGGCAGGCCGTGCGTGACGAGCACACGCTTCTGAATTTCCATGCGCAGTCGCTCCGTGAACACGCGCGGATTGCGCAGGATCGACCGCTCGCTTCCGCCGACCACCGCGTCCATCAACGAAGCCGCCAGCGTACGTCCCATGCCGCTGTCAACGAGTCGGCGGTAATGCGGAATGAAGTCCGCCGGAAACGCGGTGCACGGCGTCTCCGCGACGAGCACCTGGAGCAGACGGCGCATCTCTTCCACCTCGCGCCCGAGGTCCGGCTGCGATGCCTCTTTCCTGCGCGGTGGCGCAGGCGCATCTTCCGCCTTCGGCTTTTCGCCGAACGCGCGTCGTTGCGCCAGTTGCCGGAAAAAGGCGACCGTCTCGCGCATGGCTTCGTCGGAACCGGCGGAGGTCCCTTGCGCGCCCTGCCGTTGTTGTTCCGCGTACTTTTTCTCCGCCAGACTCTTGGGCCGCTCGATGGACCGTGTCGGCGGCGAGGCGGTCAACTGGATGGCCTTGCGTCCGAGCAGCCCGAGGAAGCCACCCTCGCGCACCTCGGACGTGTTCAAAACGATCGCGTCCTCGCCGAGTTGGCCGACCATTTGCCGGTAGGCATCGTCGAAGGTTTCCGCCGTAAATGTGTGCAGTTTGCGTTCCATGTTATCCGCTCACCTGTCCTTTGCGAGTAGCAAGTAGTAAGTAGCACACAGCTAGTTTAGTTCTACTGACTACTGACTACTGACTACTCCTTCGCTTTGTACCTGCACTTCGGGATCGATTTCATTGTACGAAAGCACAATAATTTTCGGGATTCGACGTTCGACAATCCGCCGGAAGTAACGACGCACCGGCGCCGAGGTCAGCACAACCGGTTCATGGCCGACGAAGATCAGCGGCTGCACGGCTTGAATTGTGCTGTTCGTGATCGCGTCCGCACGATTCGGCGGGATCGGCACGTACTCGCCGGTTTCGCCCTGCCGCACCGCATCGAGGATCTCGCGCTCGATCGCCGCATCGAGCGTAACGACATGTATCGCGCGCGCCTCGTCGGCGTATTGCGCGGAAATCTCGCGAGAGAGACGGTGCCGACAATACTCGGTCAGGATATCGATATCTTTGGTCCGCGGCGCATAATCGGCCAGCGCTTCGAGGATGGCTTCGAGATTGCGGATCGATACGCGCTCGCGCAAGAGGTTATGCAGAATTTTCTGCACCTCGCCCAGCGTCAGCAGATTCGGCAACAATTCTTCGACCACGCTTGGCGACGTTTCCTTGAGATGTTTGACGAGTCCCTGCACATCTTCGCGCGAGAGCAGATCGCTCGCATGTGCGATGACGAGTTCCGTGAGGTGCGTCGCCAGCACCGCAGTCGGCTCGACGATCGTGTAGCCGAGGCGCTCGGCCCGGTCGCGGTTCACGCGCGCAACCCACGTAGCCTGCAATCCGAACGCGGGTTCTTTCGTCGGGACGCCCTCGATCGCCTCCTCGGCGAGGCCGGGGTTCATCGCCATGAAATGATCCGGCATGACTTCGTAGCCGCCGATGATCGCTTCGCGCAGGCGTACGCGGTACTCGTGCGGACGCAGCCGCATGTTGTCCACGATACGAATGACCGGCACGACGAATCCCATCCGGCTCGCGATCTGCTGGCGGATGATCTGAATGCGCGTCAGGAGGTCGCCGCCCTGTTTCGGATCGGCGAGAGCGATCAAGCCGTACCCCAGCTCGATCTTCATCGGATCGAGCGTCAGCAAATCTTCCGTGCGCGGCTGCGCTTCGGCGTGTGCGGCATCCTGTTCGGCGAGTTCCTGCGAGAGTTGCGCCGCCTCGCGCGTCTTGAAAGCCGCACTCGCGCGAAACGCCCCCATCGCCAGCAAGCCCGCCACCATCATGAACGGCACCGTCGGCATACCGGGAACAAGCCCGAAGATCGCCAGCATCGCCGCAGCCACGCCCAGCGCGCGCGGGTACCGCGTCAACTGACGTCCGAAATCCACCCCCATGTTTTCCTCGGTCGCCGTCCGCGTCACGATAAGACCCGCCGCCGTCGAGATGACCAGCGCCGGCACCTGCGTCACCAAGCCGTCCCCGATGGTCAATTGCGTGTACAGACGCAACGCGTCCGTCAGCGGCAGCCCCCGCATCAGCACGCCGATGATCAAACCCCCGATGATGTTCACGATCGTGATCACCAATCCCGCGATCGCGTCGCCGCGCACGAACTTCGTCGCGCCGTCCATCGCGCCGTAAAAATCGGCTTCGCGCTCGATGTCATGCCGCCGCGCGCGCGCCTGAGCCTCCGTGATCAAGCCCGCGTTCAAGTCGGCATCTACGCCCATCTGCTTGCCCGGCATCGCGTCCAACGTGAAACGCGCCGCCACTTCCGAGATACGTTGCGCTCCACGCGTGATCACCACGAACTGAATCACGACGAGAATCATAAAGATGACCGCGCCCACCACGAAACTGCCGCTGGTCACGAAACTGCCAAAGGCGTTTATCACGTTGCCCGCGTAACCATCCGCGAGGATCAGGCGCGTCGACGCCACATTCAGGCTCAACCGGAAAAGCGTCAGAATCAGCAGCATCGACGGGAACACGGCAAACTCGACGGACCGTTGCAGATAAATCGTCGCGAGCAGCGTTACCACCGATATCGAGATATTGATGGTCAGCAGAATATCGAGCATCCATGTCGGGATGGGGATAACCAACACGACCAGGATACCAATGACGCACATTGCCAGCACGATATCCTGGTTATCCGCCAGGCTCCACGGGCGTTGCGCCTCTAATTGTCCTACCGCCACTCAACCGCTCCTTTTTTAGGCTTCAGGCTTCAGGCTTCAGGATGAAGAAGCCCTGAAGCCTGAAGCCTGAATTTCTAATTCCTAAGCCGCCCTCGAAGACCATTGCTGGTTGCGCTCGCGGACCTTCTCCGCGCGACGGTCGATGCGGTACACGTACGCCAGCACCTCGGCCACCGCACGAAACAAATTCTCCGGCACCGGATGGCCTATCTCGACCGACCGAAAAATCGCCCGCGCCAATTCCGGCTTCTGCACGATGGGCACATCGTTTGCCATGGCGATGTCGCGGATGCGCTCGGCGAGGAGCCGCGCGCCCTTCGCAATGACCACCGGTGCGCCCATCCCCGCTGCGTCGTAACGCAACGCGACTGCAAACCGCGTCGGATTCGTTACAATCACATCCGCCTTCGGCACCTCCGACATCATGCGCTGCATCGCGATGCGCCGCTGAATCTGCCGGATACGCTGTTTGATACGCGGATCCCCTTCGTACTCCTTCAACTCCTGCTTGGCTTCCTGCATCGTCATCATGAGATTGTGGTCGTGTTGCCACCGTTGAAACCCGTAGTCCAAGACGCCCAGCACCAGGATCGTCAGCGCGATCCGCCACCACAACGTCACCACCATCGCGCCCACCGCCGGCAGCAACGCCAGCGGCGTCAATTCCATCAACTGCACATAATCCCCCAGCCGACCGCGCACCGTGATCCACGTGACGTACAATACCAGCGTCACCTTCAGAATCGATTTCAGGAGTTCGACTAAAGAACGCAACGAGAAAAAATTTGCCAGGCCCGCAAACGGATTCAGTTTCGAGAACTTCGGAACAAGCGGCTTCGTCGTGAACAGAAAACCAACTTGCAGAATGTTCGCAGTCACGCCCGTCACGAGCATCACGAGCATGAACGGCACTACCACCGGCGCGAACCACAGCACCGCCTGAAGCGCGACATTTTGGGCCGAATCGACGTCCGGGCCGAGCACCGCCGCATGATCGAAATAGAACCGGGTCGCGCCGACAAGCCGTTCGAGCATCGGCGCACCCATGTAGCGTATCGCCGCCAGCGCCGACAACAGCGCCACTGCCGCCGACAGATCCTGGCTGCGCGCGACATTGCCTTCCTCGCGCGCGCGATTCTTTTTCTGCGGCGACGCGGGTAACGTGCGTTCGCCGCCCGATTGCTCCGCCATCTCAACCACTCCTACCAGGCTTTAGGCTTTAGGCTG
>CAIYET010000584.1 GCA_903925285.1 Candidatus Hydrogenedentota bacterium
AGCCTAAAGCCTAAAAAGATTATTCCGAGCCCGGTTCATCGCTAGGGTTGCCAGCCTCCATTTCACCCAACGTTATCAGCTTGCCATAACGGTGTGTGGGATGCAAGTCTTTCTTCCGAGGATCGCGCCCGTGGCAAGACTTCCAGCCAAGCAACCGCCCCCAACGCCGTCAGTTCGTCTTTCATTCATCCCCCCCGAATCTGATACGCATTCGATTCCTGCACGTTGCGGGGTTTCATCCGCGTGGGCGGGCCTGTCAAGCTGGCGGGGTGGTGCTCTTCATTGCGCTCAATGATTTGAGGATATCCATGGACTGATTGTTCATGGGGAACTTGCCGCCGGGGGCAAAACGCATGTATTCCACGTGCCCGTCCATAAAGAGGACATTGCCGCCTTCGGGATTGTGGCGGGGGGCTTCGATGAGGACAGGAATCTCGGATTGCATCATTGCCGAAGCAGCGGGATTGTTCAGGTCCGTGATGAGGAACCGCTCGACGCCTTCCCGAAGGCGATAGAGTTTTCCGTTGGGGGTGTCGAGATCGGCATCGAATGGGAGCCCGCGTGCGATGCGGTTCCTGTAGGCGTCGGCAAAGGCTTCGAGGTCCTCGATGCTGCGCACCACGTAGCCCAGGTAGAAGTAGCTGCAACTGTCGGCAAGGTCGAGGCCCGGTTTGAGGTCGATACCCGGTTTTTGTAATAGCGGTGCGCGTAGCGAATCGTCGGGACATATCAGAATGTGGGTGTCGCTCAAGTACTCGGGATATACGGGCTTCATTTCTGGGTTGTCATTGGCGAATATCAAATGCCCTGCTTTGGGATTCAGCATGGGGAAGAACTGTCCGAGTCCTTCGTTTGCGAACATTTTGAAAACCAGGCCGAACTGCTTCAGATTGTTGGCGCATGAGGTCCGACGCGCGCCCTCGCTGAAGGTCATCCTAAAGTTAAGCCACGCGTTGGATACCGTGTAAGCGGTCCTGTCCAAGAACGAGGGGCCTGCTTGTGCGACGTCAATGCGCGTGTCGGCGTCTTCGGGCGGGGCTTGAGTTGCGATATCCCTTTCCAGGCCCTTGCGAGATGGGGCGATAGAAGCGGCTTCTGCGGGCATGGCCGCACTCTTGATTGGACCTCCGGTGGGCATATTGGAGGCCATGTTTGTGGGCGCGAGCTTGGTTTGGGTATCGGGCATGCTGGAGTTGTAGACTACCTTGTGGACCCCGAATCCTGCAACCAGGACGATGGCCAGACTTGCTGCAGTCGCGAGTAGCGTCTTCGTTGTCAACAAGCCCAACGCTGTCTTCGCAAGAGGTGCAGCGGCCATGGAGGCAGGCAATGCGACGTGGCCTGCGCCGCTGAGGGCCAGTTTTCCCAGATTGGCGAAGAGTGAAGACGGTATTGCTGCCGCCACATTGCCTTTCATCGATCCCACCAACGCCGCGCCCGTGATGACTACCCCCTTATCCTTGAGGGTTTTCCTGAGATATTCGACACCCTTGTCGACTCGATAGGTTACGGTCGAGCGCGGAATGCCAAGCGTCTTCGCGATGGCCTCATGGGTCTTGCCGTCGAGGAAATAGGCGACGACGGGGCTGCGCAACTTTTCGGGCAGTTCGGCAATCGCTTCGTCGACATATCCTCCGATTTCGTCCCATGCCATGTCGTGCGCGACTTGTTGTTCTGACACAAATCGGACTTCGCGTTCCTTGCGGCGGTGTTCGGAGCGCAATCGCGCGATCGAGCGATTGTACGCCACGCGGTGCAACCAAGGCGCAAGGTATCCGCCGATAGGCTTGCTGGTGGCGGCAAGGATTAGAAAACACTCCTGTGTCACATCTTCCGCTTCCGATGAATTGTTGAGAATTCGCCGGCAAGTTTGATAGACCATCGCCGCGTAGCGTGTGGCAATTATCTTGAAGGCGTCCGCATTGCGTTCCCGCAACCAATTCTCGAAGAGCATTGCATCCGTTTGGCTCATGAGGCGCTCCTTCTTTTAGAATACCGCCGTGTGTGTTTCCATACAAGTAATACCGCCGATAAGCGATCTTGCCAATTCCAGCGGCTGAAGGCGGCGCTATTGGATGGACGAACACGGACTTGTATTTCGTTTCATCCGAGCGGGCAATATGATTGCGTTGTCGGATACGAGCATGAGCGCCATTCGGGGCGGGTTGAGAAGCGAAAGCGCGGGCCGAATACCTGCCCGCGCTTGAAGGATGCGTTCTTTTCTGTTCTATTGCAGGATATGTAGGATGTTGCCTTTGTAAGGATCCTTGCGGCTAAGGGGAATCCGCTCGCCAATGTAGGCAGCCTGCGCTTGCTTGCGGGTCATTGGTTTTTGGGCGGCCATGGCCTCCTTTTTACGTTCGCGCGCGGCCTGCGTCTCGTCGGCCATTTTCTCCTGTTCGAGGGGAGTCATGACGGGGTAACAATCCAGCGTCTTTTGCGCGGTCCAGATGAGTGCGCCCCACTTCCACGCGTCCTGGGGATTGAACCAAACGATGAGTTGGGAGGCGAGTAGATAGTCGGCCAAGTTGCGCAGAAGGGGATCCTCATCGATGAACTTGTTCGCGGAACCGATTTTTTTGTAGTCGCCCGCGCGGGGCGGTGGGCTAAATAACATGGCGCCTTTGAAATAGCTTTCGCCGACTTCGACGGCCCCTTTGCGTACACCGCGAAAACCTTCCGCCATGCCCAAGCCCGGCGTCTTTCGGTTGCCGCGCTCGATCGCATCGACCGTCTGAAATGTAAGCGCCTTCAGTCCGCGAAACATCCACTTGTACGGACGCAACGCCGGTTCTTCTACGTTACCCATCGGCCCAATGTAGGCCGGCTGGACCGCATATGTTGCTGTCGCCAGGAACATTCCCAGCGCAATTGCACAACTCCATCTGCCGATTCGTGTCATAGCCACACATCTCCTTCCAAGGGGAAACGTTTCCCTATTCTCAATGCTCGCCACATTTTATACGAAACGACCAAGAAATCCAAGTTCCCAGTTCGCTTTTCCCGTTGCCTCACGCAAAAATCTACTCGAACGTGCTGAGGCTTTCCGGGGATGTAGGGTACAATGAATGTGGCTTGGGCGGAGGATAGGGCAACGCTGGAGAGCGACCCGAGCGCCGACTCAGGGGCCAAGACGAGAGACGGG
>CAIYET010000585.1 GCA_903925285.1 Candidatus Hydrogenedentota bacterium
CATTGGGAACGGTGTCCGCGCCGGTCCACGCCTTCACCCGGTAGCCGCTATCTGGGTTGGCCGTAAGGGTTACGACGGCATTGGCATTTTGCGGTCCCGTCGCTGGGACAAGCTGTCCGTGGCCGCTGACCACGGACGTGGTCAAGGTGTACTGAATCGGGGTGTAGGCCCCGCTGATGTTGGCCGTCTGGTCGCTCTGGATGGTGACGGACTGGCTGCTGGGCGTCGTCCAACCGGAGACGGGCTTGAACGTCACCGTCACATTGCCCACGGGGATGTTGCTGAGCGTGTCTCCGCTGTTTTCCCAAGTCGTACCGTCGATGCTCCACTGCGCCCCGGCAGGAACCGGGGCCGTAATGGTGACGGTCAGGCCGCCCGTGGTCGGTGCTATTGCGGTTCCCTTCTCAACTGTCGAGAGAGAAGAATAACTACTTGACATTCCGCCGATTATGTAAGGGCTTCCATTGACAACGCACCCGACAGCACCAGACCGTGCCGTCAAGAGACTTGATGGCAAAATTCGCCACGAGTCGGCACTGGGATCGTATTCTTCCACTGACGACAGCATTCTTTGGCCGTTAAAGCCGCCTATTACATATATCTTGCCGCCAATTACCGCACAACCGGCCCCAGAGCGCATCGTATACATGGGCGCTTTACTCATCCAAGCATCCGTAGCCGGGTTATAGGTCTCTACGATCTTCCAAGCATTAGAATCATCATCATTACGGCCTCCGATAACATAGATCAGTCCATTCAAATAGACTGCGCTAGCCACACCTCGGGGTGTCGGCATATCCGTACGGCCCGCCCACGTATTCGACGCCGGGTCATAGACTTCAACCGTTCCGAAAGAAACGCCATTGTCCCAGCCGCCGAATGTGTATACTTTTCCTTCGGCTCCTACGACAGCCAGATTATCGTGCGGGGTTGGCTTCGTCGCGCCCGTGCTCCACGTATTTGACGCCGGGTCATAGATTTCCGTAACGGAAGTATCCCAGTAACCGATTACATAGAGCTTCGAATTAACTGCGGCGGCTCCACCATCACTCACGGGTGAGGGAGCGCTTGCGAGAGTCGACCACGTGTCGCTGGATGGGTTATAGCAATAATGCGCGGTCCCCATAGTTCCGCCCACAACATGGATTTTGCCATCTAAGACGGCCACCTGTGATTGATTTAACGCTTGAGGCATGCTTGACTGATACTGCCAAGACAAATCGCCAAGCACCGGGGGCGTGTATGTGTTGGTAGCTGTTGTCGTCTGGTTGGCAACGATGGTGACGCTCTGGCTGTCCGGTGTGTTCCAACCAGGTATGGTCTTGAAGGAGACGGTGGCGTTAGTTGAAATCAAGACCTTCGCGCTGTAAGCAACACTGTCAGCGGCGAAGACTTGGGACTGTGTCACGAGCGACAAGAACAGAAGAATGAAAATATACCGCCGCAACGAGTATTGAAGAACCATGACATTTCTCCTTGTATGTTATTGTTGCAGACGCGAGTAGTGCGAATTTCCCATACGAGTCAAAAGGGCGTTTGCCGCAGAATCCACTGTGAAATGGAGTCTCTCCCCCAACCCGCATATTGACCATTGTCGTTACCCTTCGATGACTCGTTTGCGTGGCAACTTTTAGTCTTGCAGGATCGTCTACTCACCCAACCCGATAAAACACTACTCCCTCGATACGTCAGAAAGCAAATTCGG
>CAIYET010000586.1 GCA_903925285.1 Candidatus Hydrogenedentota bacterium
TGTTTCTCCACGTCTTTTGCGTCATATACGGTGAAAGCGGCGTCAAGCCGCCGCACTCCAAAATAGCGTGGACTTTTGCAGTTTGACACCAGTAGCCGCTACGCGCGTTGTCCGACGCCGTAGAGCGCAACGGCGTTGTCGTGCATGAAACCGGTGGCCCAACGCTCGATGCACGACGCGGGCAGATGGTTTTCTCTCGCGTGCGCCTCCAAGACTTCCGCCAGTATCCCGCGAACGAACATGGCGGAGCCTGTGGCCATCTCGATGGAGGTTGCGTCGTGGCCGCACGTGATCTTGTGCGACGGCACGTAACCGACCCACGCATTCATGGCCTCGCGGTAGAACGCCGGGTCGAGCACGGGCAGCCAGCACGTGTCGAGGTATACGTTTGCGTGCTGGCGCGCGAGCCAGCCACTTTCCTTGATGAACGGCCAGTTGTGCAACAGTACCAGTTTCATCCGTGGATACCGCTTGGCGAGTTCCGCCAGCGGCAACGGCGACGAATGCGGCAGATTGTGCGTGCCCACGTGGATCTGATGCGGCCAGCCGCGCGCGTCGGCCAACTGGCAGCACGCATGGACCACCCAATCCTCGAATGCGCGGACCTCGTCCTGCGAAAGGGCGCCGCGAAAACGTACCTCCGAATCCTCGCGCGGCACGAAATCCAGCGCGCGCCCATACGCTTGCAATTGCTTGATACCGACCGCGCCATGTTCCGCC
The DNA here is from genome assembly GCA_903925285.1 of Candidatus Hydrogenedentota bacterium. Classification (GTDB taxonomy): domain Bacteria; phylum Hydrogenedentota; class Hydrogenedentia; order Hydrogenedentales; family SLHB01; genus DSVR01. Next base: position 721 of record CAIYET010000586.1, read on the forward strand.
GCGACGTCCATGATCCGTGCCAGAAACGCGCGCCAACTTCCAGCGTCCACCGGGTCGATCCCGGTCATGCCGACCAGCGCGTCGCGCCGCGCACATGGCGTCGGCCACAGGTCGAGCAACGGGTCAATCCGCACCACCGTGCGATACCGCGCACGCTCGCGTTCGGCTGTTGCGGGCGACGCATCGCGCCAGTAGAATTCGGGATGGACTGGACGAATCACCGCGCTGAACCGGACCCGTTTTCGCACTTCGTCGTACCAATCGAACAACTGCCCATAGCGTTCCGCGATGGCCCGATTCAAAACTCCCACGCGGACCTGCGCCCAGTCGGCCAAGTCCTCGCCATACAGCGTTTGCACGCCAAGCCGGATACACTGAAACGTGCCCGTCCCAACGTGCCGCTCGACGATGGGTTCCAACGCCTTGAAAGCGTCCTCCGGCGCTTTCGCAGCCCACGCACGAAAATTCGACAGGCCCGATGGACGCGGCAAACGCTCCACATCGTCACCCGACGAGGCGAGTTGGCCTCGGAAATACGGATCCAGAACCAGATCGAAGATGTCCGCAGTGCGATTCGGCAACGCGCCGCATTCGACATCCGCCCGAAACCCTTCCGGCAACATGCCAATCGCGTCGATGCTGCCCCAATGCTCATGCGAGCAGAAACTGGGGATACCGTCCAGCACGCCCGTTTTCAAGCCCGATCTCCCTTTGCCGCGCGGCAACGGCGCGTCAATATCGCGCGCCCATGCGCCACCCGCCGCAGCCGCGCCTGCGCCCACAATAAACGTTCGCCGTCGCATCTCGCTCTTCTCCTCGTGCGATCCGCTGCAGGAATTGAGAGATCGATACCTGCAACGGCTGCCTCCATAACCGATATCGCCGACATAAGGCGCTATAAGTCGTCCTTCTTGCTCAAAGCTTCCCGTAGAGCATGAATCGTAGCGGGGAGATCCTCGGTAATCGTCTTCCACAGGATATCGAGATCCACGACGTCGTACCCGTGAATCAGCATGTTTCGCATGCTGACAATATCCCTCCATTCAAGATGATGGTACTTGGCCTTGCCCGCGTCGGACACGCGGTTGGCCGCTTCTCCGAGGACGCAGACCAAGTGAAGGAGCGAGTACCTCAACAAAGGTTCCGTATCGAGATCTCCACGCCCTTTGCCTTCCGAAAGTTGGACGGCCATTTGCGCGTGGTCCAGCATGTGAAGCAGGTATACTTCGTCTCTATGCTGCGTCATAGACCGTCTCCGCTTCACGCAGGACTTCTTCCCGGAAGTACGGGCTCAATGACCCCGGTGTGTTGAGGTCAACCTTCCGTCCCAGCAAATCCGCCAATTCGTTTTGCATGTGTGCAAAGGCGATTAGCCCCACGCAATATCCCGGCTCGAATTCGACGAGGATATCAATGTCGCTATCGGAAGAGAAATCGTCACGTAAGACCGAGCCGAACAGCGCGAGTTTACGAATGCGCGTTCGCCGACAAAAATCAGCGATAGCATCGACCGGCAACATCATTTGCGCCGCGCCCATAAAAGGTCTCCCTTGTCGCCAAACAACATTTCCTCGTTCGACAACATTAAACCACAAACACCCTTCAATTCACACGGAACGTTTTTCTATCCCCCCGCTCAGAAGTGCAGCAGGATACCTTCGGGATCCGGCTGCTTGTTCGCGCGGATGAGCGTGACGAACACGACTGTGGCAATGCACGGGATAATCGACGCGGCAACGATTACCGGCTCGAACGAGATCTTGTCGGCGACCCACCCGATCAGGAAAGTCGAAATCAGCGTGCCGATGCCCGCGCCCGCGCCGGCGAGGCCCATCACAGTGCCAACGGCTCGCGTATGGAACACGTCGGTCGGCAGCGTGAGGAACATCGTGCCGCAACAGGCGTATGCGAAACTGGCGTACGCGAAGATGAGCAGGAGCAGGTAGTAGTTGCTCGTCAACGTGGCCAGCGATAGCATGAGCATGCTGGGACCAAAGATCAGCAACACGCTCCGCCGCGAGCGCCCAACGGCCCAGCCGCGATTGACAAAATAGCTCGACAGGCCGCCCGCGAAAAAGTTGCCCAGACCCGCGCCAAGAAATGGTGCCCAGAATCCGAGAACGCTCTGGCCAAGGCTGAACCCTTTGCTCTTGAGATACAGCGCGTACCACTCCGCCATCAGAAACCAGAACGGGTCCAGCAGGAAACGTCCGAGGATCAGACCCCACGTCTGACGATAGCGCAGGACTTTCATCCATGTGACACGCGGCGCATCGCCGGCCTCGACGGACGACGACCGGCCTTGTTGGATATACGCCAATTCCTCGTCGGTAATATTCGGATGATCCTCGGGCTTGCGGTAAAACTTCAGCCAGGCAATCAGCCAGACAAATCCGAGCGACGCGGTAATCAAAAACGCCGGACGCCACGTGCCGAAGCACCAGTAGATGGTCATCACGATGAACGGGGCGAGGGCGCCGCCGATCGAGCAGCCGCTGTTGAACAGCGCAATGGCCCAAGCCCGTTCGCGCGCCGGAAACCACTCGGACACCGCTTTGGCGCCGCCAGGATTGTTCGTCGCCTCGCCCGCGCCGAGCAGGAATCGGAAGAAGACGAAACTGCGGAACCCTTGCGCCGTGGCGGTCAAGGCGCCGGCGACCGAATAGAATGCCACGCTGATGCCGATGCCATGCTGCGTTCCGATCACGTCGAGGATGCGTCCAAAGACCATCTGCATCACGGTATACGAGACGCGAAACGCGTTCAGAATGAAACCGTAGTCGCTCTTGCTCCAGCCATACTCGCCCTGCAATATCGGCGCGAGCGAACTGAGCGTCTGGCGGTCGATATAATTGATGACCGTCACCAGAAACAGCAGCACGCCGATCCACCAGCGCACGTGGCGAATGGGTCGTCCCTTTCGCACGACGGACGCCGCCTGCTCGCTCCCCGCCAATGCCATATCTCCGGCTCTCCTATTCGGGCAGCGGCTTGTCCTTGGTCTCCGGTGCGAACGGCAGCACGAACAAACCCAGGACGAATACGACCGAGATCACCAGAACGGTCATCGGCAGACCATACGACTTGACGAACGGCGCCGAGAAGAAAAGCGCCCCCGCCGTAATGAAACGTGCCACGTTGTAACAGAATCCCGTGCCCGTCGAACGAAGCCGCGTCGGAAACAACTCCGGGAAATACACCGTGAAGCCGCCCAGGAGGTAAAGCAGGACGAATCCCATGCAGAAGAAGAAGACCAGCGCAGTTGGGAACGACGACGTGAGGAAGAAGGTCGCGGGAACGACGACGAGGCACGCTAATAGCGCGACGGCGAATCCGCCGCGGCGTCCGATCCGGTTCGCGACCCATGCAAAACACAGCGCGCCGAAGAATCCGCCCAAGTTCTGCGCCATGCCCGCAAAGCTGATCCGCTGCTCGGCCATCTGCTTGAGTTCGGCCTTATTTCCCGGATTGAGTACCCCGCGCAACAGCTCCGGCGTCCACACGCTGATGCACCAGAAACCGATCACCCCGACCGCCGCCAGCGACAAACCCACGAACGTGTTGCGCCGGATCACGGGATCCATGAACAGACCCGGAATCGTGCCGAGGCCGCCTTGCCCCTTCTTGGCCAGCGCCCGTGCATTCACCCACGCCTCCGGCTCGCGCACGAAGAAGAAAATCACGACGACCAGCAACGCCGGAACAATGCCGATGGCGAACATGTACCGCCAACTCTCGGCGGGATTCAGATACGAGGCAAATGCCAGGTTGATCAGCCCCGCCGTCACGTTGCCCAAGGCCGACGTCGCCTGTACGATACCCAACGCCACGGCCCGCGAATGCGCCGGAAACGTCTCGGCCACGAGCGCCGCGCCCGCCGCGAATTCGCCCCCTACGCCAAGGCCCGTTAGAAAGCGAAACGCCGCGAACTGCTCCCAGGTCTGCGACAACCCGCTCAAGCCGGTAAACAAAGCGTAGACGAGGATCGTAATCGCCATCGTGCGCGTCCGGCCCAGCTTGTCGCCAATCATGCCGAACAACAGCCCGCCCGTCGCCCAGCCAATCATCAACGCCGCCGTCGCGATGTTGCTGTAGAACGCCACGTCGTTCGGTGTCGCGGCGGTCCCCAGCAGGCTCCGGATCGCGTGCTGCTTGGCGAACACGAACAACCACTGGTCCATCGTGTCGAACGACCACCCAAGGCACGCCACCACCAGCACCAGGTAGTGATAGGGCGTCAATCCCGCCGTAAACGATTTTCTTTCCGTAAGAGCCGCGTTTGCCATAATTCCTCCAAATCGCCAAGGACTTGCCTATGTCATTTCTCTAACTTGTTCCCCGCGCCCACACGCGCGTCTTTTGGTCGCGAAAGCGGCATTACCATGACATAGGACGGCGGTTGTTTGCAACCCCAGCACGTGCTTTTTTGCTTTCCGAGACACGCGTGGTATACTGCCCCGCTTTAGCGCGTAGCGCGACTGAATTTGATGAAACGTAGTCGAGGTTTTCGGTGTGAGCAAGCTCTTTTGCGGGGTCGATTTCGGTACCACCAATTCGAGTGCGGCATTGTCGGACGGCGACCGGACGTGGGTTCTTGAACTGGACCGGACGAACGACGTGCCGAAGTCGCTGCCGTCGCTGCTGTACTTGTCGCGCGACGGCGAACAAATTATCGGACGGGCCGCCGCCAAAGCGTTCATCGAACGCAACGTGGACCGCGAAGTCAAACTCGAACAAGTCGATTTGGACGCGGCCATCGAGGCCTATGTCCCCTCCGAGCCGGACAAGAGCGAAAGCTATCGTCCAATGGAACTCGCCGAGGTGCGCGTCACGGAAGGTGTCCGCGTGTCGGCGACCATGGAGGTGAATTCGCCGGGCCGGTTGTTCCAGTCATTGAAGAGCTTGCTGCGTTACCGGGCGTTCCGCGGCACGGAAGTCTTCGGCCAGACCTACCAAATCGAAGAACTGGTCGCGATGATCCTTCAACGCATCAAACAATCCGTCGATGAAGCGGCAGGCGAACCCGTCGCTCGAGCCGTCTTCGGACGCCCGGTCCGCTTCAGCGTAAACCCCGAAGAAGATGCAGTCGCCGAGCGTCGCTTGCGCGTGGCGGCGGGCCTGTCGGGATTCGAGGAAGTCGTGTTCTTCTACGAACCCGTCGCGGCATGCGTCGAATACGCCGTCACGACCGACCGCGATCTCAAGCTCATGGTCGTCGATATTGGCGGCGGCACATGCGACGTGTGCGTCATGACCTTCGGCGCGGGCGGCAACGCCATGGAACGCGTGGCGGGCAGCCACATTCTCGGCGTCGCGGGCGTGCCGGTTGCAGGCGACGCGATCGACCGCGAAATCATCCAAGAAAAATTGTTCCCCCGCTTCGGCAGCCAATCGCGCTACGGGCCGGCACACCTGCCCATCCCGCAATTCCTGTTCAACAACATCCTCGACTGGCAGAACCTGTACAAGCTCAGCACCGAAGAGACGCTCAACTGGCTCGTCGCCGTCGAGATGAGTTCGGATCAACCCGAAGCAATCGGCGCGCTCCACTGTCTCATCCAGCGAAACTACGGTTACCTCGTCGCACGCGAGGCCGAGGCCGCCAAGAAACGCCTGTCGTCGGTCACCGAAACGGATATTGCCATCATGCGCGAGATCATCCAAATACACGAAAGACTCGAACGGATCGAATTCGCACATATCATCGAGCACGACCTCGACACGATGCTCGATAGCATCGTGGAAGCCGAAAACGCAGCCCAGGTCAACCCCGGCGATATCGACTACGTGCTGACGACGGGCGGGACCTGTTTGATTCCGGCAGTACGCGAGATGCTCGAATCGCGGTACGGCGTCGACCGCCTCATCCAGCGCGACACGTTCACAAGCGTAGCAACAGGTCTGGCAGTCGCCGCACGATACGCGTGAGACTTCAGGCGCCAGGCTTCAGGATTGCGAGATTCGAGATCTCAAATTTCAGATCTCAAATTTCAGATCTCAAATTTCAGATCTCAAATTCGAGATTGGCGAAACGTACATTCGCACTGAACACGGAGGAAATACGGTGAGCAAACGCAGGCAATCGTCGCTATTCAAGACGGACAAACGCATCCGGCTCGGCCTGTGGGGATTGGGACGCGGCATGTCGTTCTATAAAATGTGCGCCGCGCTCAATCTCGATGTCGTCGCGGGCTGCGACTACAACGAGCACATGCGCGTGCGATTCGCGGAAGCCAATCCCGGCGCATTCGTAACCGACGACGCGGAAGCGTTCCTGAACGCCGATTTCGATGCGGTGCTCCTGGCGACATTCTGCCCCGCGCACGCCGGCGACGCGATCGCATGCCTCGAAGCCGGCAAACACGTGCTGTCCGAAGTGACCTCGTTCCACACGATGGCCGAAGGCGTCAGGCTCGTCGAAGCCGTCGAAAAGGCCGGACTCGTCTACAACCTCGCCGAGAACTATCCCTTTAGCGCGCCCCACATGTACCTCGCCCAGAAATGGCGCGAAGGACTCTTCGGCGACCTCATGTACGCCGAAGGCGAATACGTCCACGACGTGCGCTCGCTCGCGTTCACCTACATCGACGGCGTGCCCATCGTGCCGGGTTACACGCTGCACAACTGGCGCAGTTGGCTCCATTTCCATTACTACTGCACGCATTCGCTCGGTCCCATCATGACCATCACCGGCACACGCCCCACCCGCGTCGTGTCGCTGCCCGGCAAACACACCCTGCCCGGCAATCCCATGCCCAAGGTTCAAGGCCTCGCCGGTATCGCGCCGAGTCTCATTACCATGGACAACGGCGCCGTGGTCCGCAACCTCATGGGCGCCACGACGAACGATGTCCACACCTTCCGATACTGGGGCACGCGCGGCGCCGCGGAAGCCACCGATCGCCTGTTCCTGCGGCTGGGCGGCACGGGAGAATCGCCGAAACTCGAAGTCAAGGCCGATTGGGGCGAACTCACCGCGCTCGCCGAGAAGGCTGGACACGGCGGCGGCGATTTCTGGGTCTTGTATTACTTCGCGCGACAGCTTCTCGAAGGGACGCCCGCCCCCTTCGATATCTACAGCGCCGCCGACGTGACCATCCCCGGCATTCTCGCCTATCGTTCGAGCGTCAACGGCGGCCAGCCCTACGACGTGCCCGATTTCCGCAAGAAAAAGGAGCGCGACTGCTACCGCAATGACCACGACGCCCAGCACCGATTCAATCCCAATACGGTCTGCTTCCCGAAGGGCGCCGACAAGGCGCAAGTCGGACGCTTCAATTCGCTCATGACCGACTTACTCCGATACACCGCGCAATACCGCGCCTACACCGACTGGATGCGCGTTGCAGACGACGTTATCGACCCCAAACGCCTCGGAGATCTCGCCGACACCGTCATCCAAAACCATGCGGCCATGCGCGTGGCATTGCGCGAGGCCCAAACCCTCGCCAAAACCTACCCGAAGGGCGAAGGCGCACGCCTGCTTCACGAAATGCTCGAAACCGCCGACGCAGACCGCGTCCTCAAACCCGGCTTCATCGCACGAATCAAAAAAGACCGCAGCCGCTTTTAGTAACTCCAGATATCTTGATCCCCGTCGGAAACGGGTATGGCACTTTTGGGGGTTTGGGGTTTGGGGTTTGGGGTTTGGCAAAACCAAAATCCGAACCCATTAGCCTCTTGCAGAACCTCTTTGGCCGCGAATCAGGAAAACAAGAGAGAGCACTCTTGCAGAACCTCAGCTGTACCGTAGCGCAGGCGTTTGGCCTGCATGGATGTCAGCGGTACTTTACAGGGTTCTGCAAGAGGCTCCCATAACTAAAAATCTCAATTTCAAACCCCAAACCCCAAACCCCAAACCCCAAAAGCGCCAAAGCCGTTTCCGAAAAAACCCTTCAAAACGCCGTCGGGATCAAGATATCTGAACGTGCGGGCGCGCGCATTGCTCCGGTTGACCGGAGAGTGTTAGTGTTGCCTCGGTTCCGTTGGTTGTGACGTACAAAAAGATGAACGCCGGAGGCAATATTCCGTGACGCGCCTTAAAGCCGATTTGCACACACACTGTTCGGACGACCGATTCGATCATGTGGCGTTACCGGCAGAGAAGCTCATCGATGTGGTCGCGGGCAAGGGCTACAACGTACTGGGCATCGCGTGCCACATGCGCCGGGTATACACCGATGCCTTGGCCGAGTATGCCCGGCGGCGCGGAGTATTATTGGTCCCCGCCATCGAGTTGATGGTCGAGAACAAGCACGTTGTGGTGATCAATCCGAGCGAGTCGGGAGCGCGCGCAACGACATTCGCAGAACTGCGGGCTGCCGATCGTAGCGAGAGCATCGTGCTGGCGCCTCATCCGTTCTACCCCGCCCGTTCGTGCCTTCATCGGCGGCTCATCGAGAACATGGACCTGTTCAACGCAATCGAATACTGCGCGATGTACCGCCGTTTCGCAAATCCCAACAGGTGGGCCGTGAAGACAGCGCACCGCTTCGGGCTACCGATGATTGGGTCTTCGGACGTGCACTCGCTGCCGCACTGTTCGCGGACGTTTACGTGGCTCGATGTGGATGAAGTTTCCGTGGCAGGCGTCATCCGCGCAATCCGTGCGGGACGCGTCGAGGTTGTGACGCGTCCACGCGCGATACTGGACATCACGACCATGTTCTCGTTTTTTGTGAGTTACCACGTGCGAACGCTGGGCGGGCTGCGGAGCGAGGTGAGCGTTTGCGAAGTTGAACGCGATGACGGACCTGGGCAAAACTAGCGTTATCCAAAAAAGGCAGTAGATTCTAACGCCCAGAATGTGAGAATTTCCTTCGCACATTCATTTTGGATTTTAGCTTTTGGATTTTGGATTGGCGCCGAAAGTGCAGAGCGTTGAGTGGAGAGCGGCATTGTCGCGAAGATCCTTGCCACGTTGCAGCAGTTTGACCAGCGAATGCAGACGATCCCGCAGTCATGAACGGCAATCCAAAATCCAAAATCCAAAATTTCAAATCTTTTTGGTTAGGAATCCAGAATACAAGAATCAGAATTCCTACTGCCTTTGTGTCATAACCCGCACGTCGCACTCTACACCACGTTTGTTTTAGACTATGCCTTACTCGACCAAGGAGATTCGACCATGTTGTTACTATCCGTCTTGTGGGTTGGCAAGTTGTGCATGGCGGCGGCGCCCTTATCGATTCCGATCCAAGTCGTCGAACCATGGATTGTTGAAGTGGGTCCGGGCCGCGTCACGTTGGGTGGAAGAAACATTGTCGTCGACAAGGCTGTGCGGCTCGAAGTGCTGCCGCCCAAACTCGAACGCGTAACGGATGAGAAGTACGAGAACTTGCCGGTGTACAACGAAAAAGCCGCCGGCTGGACAAAGGGCGTTAAGATGCCGCCGCTTAAAGCCGAGGAATGCTCGGCAACGGGCCTGCTAACGTCCGGTTCGCTCCGCATGAAAGATGCGCCCGGCTCGACGCACCTGTTCAAAGCCGGAACGGATTACGGCTTCGACGAGTTCTGGGCCACGTTCGGGCGAATCGAAGGCGGCGCGATCGGCGCAAATCAAACGGTCTACGCCGACTATGAATACGCACACAACCGGCTCGACAGTATCGTGTTCAACGAAAATGGAAAGCTGCAAATCGTCCAAGGCACGCCCGCGCAGGCGTTGGCCCTGCCGCCGACGGTCGAGAGTGAGGAAACGGTCATCGCCAATATCTTCATCTCCGGCGAGACGCGAAAACTGGCCAACGATAACCTCTTCCCCGTCGATGCAAGTCTTGCGCTTGCTTACTCGGACGGCAAACCGGTCGCCGAACGCCTGTTGCCCAAAACGCTCGCGAAACTCCGCGAAGGCAAACCCGTCACCATCGTCGCGTTCGGCGACAGCGTCACCTGTGGCGGCGGCGTGGGCGGCGACAAGAGCCTGTGGTACCAATATCAGTTCGAGAAACTCCTGCAAGCCCGTTTCCCGAAGGCGACCGTCAAAATCCTTACGGCGGGCTGGGGCGGCGCGTGCAGCCAGGCCTATCTCGATTCGCCCAAGGGAAGCGAACACGATTTCGTCCGCGACGTGATCGATCCAAAACCGGATCTCGTCACCATCGAGTTCGTGAACGACGCCTATTTCGACGAAGCAGGCACCGCCAAACACTATACCGCCCTCGTCGGCCAGTTGCAGCAGAACGGCTCCGAAGTGATCCTCATCACACCGCATCTCGTCCGCCCGGATTGGATGAAAGTCGACACAATGAAGTTCGACGAAGACCCACGACCCTACGTACGCGGCTTGAAACAATTTGCCGAAAGCCACGGCATCGCCGTCGCCGACGCCTCCGCCGAGTGGTGCAAACTCTACCGCCGCGGCATCCCCTACATCACGATCCTCGCCAACGCCATCAACCACCCCGACGTCCGTGGCCACGAACTGTTCGCACGCGTCCTGCTCAACCTCTTCCCTGAGAAATAAACGCTCGAAATCCAGCTACGCGCCCAAGACCCGGCCACACCCAAGAGCGCTCTGGCGCGCCCCAATTGCAAACCCACCCCGCACTGTGCTGTAATACGTTCCACTTGCACCAATGTCGGGGCGTAGCGCAGTCCGGTTAGCGCGCTTGGTTTGGGACCAAGAAGTCGGCGGTTCGAATCCGCCCGCCCCGACCACTTTTTGGGTTTTCTACGGTTCAATCGCCCCAATGCTATCTGCGCGTGCCCGCGTGAAATTCCGCGAACAACCCGCATACGGCCTGTACCGTTGCTTCCTTCAACGTGCCGTACAGAGGTAGGCACAGGATCTGCTTCGTAACACGTTCCGCGACCGGCAAGTTTGCGGCGGATGCCGACGGTAGCGTCGCGTAACATGAAAACTGACTACATAATGGATAAAAGTATTTACGTGTGAAAATATTGAATTCCTTGAGTAACGTGTAGAGTTCGTCCCTGCTCATACCATATACTTCCTGATCGATAAGAACGGGGAAATAGCCGTAGTTGTGCAGCACGCCCGGAACGTCGCTTTGAATGCCGACACCCGGCACTCCTCTCAGTCCCTTGCGGTACACATCCGTCAACCGGCGCCGACTGGCGATCTCCTCGTCTATCGTATCGAGGCTTAGCAGGCCAAACGCAGCCTGGAACTCGTTCATCTTGCCGTTAATGCCCGGACCAATAACGGTCTCCTCGTCGGAAAAACCAAAGTTCTTTAGAAAATCCACGCGCTGTTTTTGCGCGGCCGTCCTGCTGATAATAGCCCCGCCTTCAATGGACGAGAAAAGCTTTGTCGCATGAAAACTTAACACCGACAAATCGCCCGCTCTGACAATCGGCCGGTTGTTGTGGCGAACGCCAAACGCGTGCGCCGCGTCGTAGATGACCTCGAGACCGTACCGATCCGCGATCGCCTGAATCGCATCTATCTTGCAGGGAGTGCCAAATACATGCACGGGGATGATGGCCTTGGTGTCCGGCCCAATCAATCGCTCGATGCCGTTGGGATCGAGATTGAAATCCACGGGATCAATGTCGCAAAACACCGGACGTATGCGATTCCAGTGTAGAACGTGAGTCGTGGCGGGAAACGTGAACGGCGTGGTGATCACTTCCCCCTCGTTGATCCGCAATGCTTGCAGCGCCACCAGAAGCGCTATCGTGCCATTGCAGAAGAGGCTTACATACTCGACATCGAGATGCGCGGCCAGACGCCGCTCGAATTCCTGGTGAAACTGCCCGTTGTTTGTGAGCCACCGCACGTCCCAAATGGTCTGGAGTTGCTCCGTGTACTTTTCAAGGGGCGGCATGGTCGGCCGAGTGACCCAAACCGGCTCGGCCAGGCGATATCGACGCAGCAGATCGTTCATCCAGTCCGTTTCCGGCGGCCCTGTGTTCCTTGTTTTCACAATTTCATCCTTCCTCGCGCCGAAGGTTCGCGCAACGCGACTACCCTCACATTCCCGTTATTTCCAGTGTGTCGATTCTGCGGGAATTGGACAACGGCCAAACTTCTTAAGCGGCTACGGCCGGTGAAGCATGGCAGGTCTATCATCCGATGAGAGTGCTCGAGGAGGGGCGTGACACCAGTTGCATATCGCGTCCGGCCTTTACTTATCATCCGATGAGCCTGATCGGGTTACCCCTTGGCCAATTGCTCGCCAGCAGGAACAACTTCCGTTTCACACGATTTCGTCAATTTACCTTAACGAACCGTAAAATACAAATTGGGCGCTTCCCCAGATGCCGCCAAAAATGAATTGCCATCGCCGAACAACCGGGTATTGCAAAGACGATGGCGAGATAGGAAATGCCTGAAAAGTCCGGGAGGCAACAATACATCTATTTTGATAAACGCCTTCACCCTAAAATCGGCAGTGGAAAACACGGATTACACGGATTTGCACGGATTTCATTCGATCCGTACAAATCCGTGTAATCCGTGTTTGAACTGTTTTGTTAGTTCAACAGACAGGCGTCGTTCCGCACACACACGAAACGGCAATCCAAACGTCCTTATAAGGATGCTTGAATCGCCGCTTCAAAAACAAAATGGTTGTATCGTGTCAGCTCTTGAAACCGTTGATCGCCGTGCGTCCGTTGTTCATCGCCTGGAACAAGACATTGAACATCGTGAGGAAAGCGGTGATGACGCCGAAAACCGCGCCGGTGTCCGCGACTTCCGTGGGCAACGCAGCCTTCGCTGGTACCTTACTGATACTACGGATATGCATTGGTCTTTCTCCTTGTTGTTTGTGCATTCTCCTCCACAGTGCGGCTTCAAACAGAGATGCCACACTCACCGCTCTCACGTAAGCGGTATACAGGCGATTTTATACTAATCGCGCTTCCGCCGTCAAGTAAGTACCACATCGAGCATTTCTTACCCAGACGAACGTTTCAGGCGATAACGACTTCCGAGCCTGCGTCAGCGGACTGGACGATGGCGGCGGCCACAGCGACGGCATCGCGGGCGTCTTGGATGTGGAGGCGTGCGGGGGGCGTACCATCGAGGGCGCCGAGAAACTCCGTGAATTCGGAGACGAGTCCTTCGATGAGCGGATTGTCGAGTTTGACGGCGATTATCCGTTCCGGCAGTCCTTCTTCGAAGATGCGGATCGGCGCCTGCACGTCGTGCGTGTTGACCTCGATGTGTCCGCGTTCGCAGACAAGCCGCAGCGTAGCGCGCAGGCCGGCGGGCGGACGAAACACAAACCCGCCCTCGACGACGACCGTCATGCCTTCGGCATAGGTCAGGAGGGCGCCGATGTAGTCGTACCCGCCTTGCGCGTGGCGATGGCCTCGTGCGACGAGGCGTTGCGGACGCCCTATGTACCAGTCGAGGAGGTCAATATCGTGAATGAGCAGGTCGAAGACGACCCCGCCGCCTTGGACGGGATCCATGCGCCAGGAACGTCCGCCGCCGCAGTGCATGCGGTTGACGTACGCGGCGCGCGGCGCGCCGAGCCGCCCTTCGGCGAGGATGTCGGCGACGACGGCGTATGCGGGAATGTGGCGGGCCAAGTGTCCAACCATGAGCGTGCGTCCGCTCTCGTTCGCCGCATCGAGCATGGCGTCGGCGTCTTGAACCGAAAGCGCGAGCGGTTTTTCGCAGAAGACGTGTTTTCCCGCGCGCAACGCCGCCTCGGCATATTCGCGGTGCAAATGATTCGGCACGCAGATGCATATGGCATCGACGTCATTCGATGCGATGAGTCCGTCCAA
>CAIYET010000587.1 GCA_903925285.1 Candidatus Hydrogenedentota bacterium
AAACCTTCAATCGTTTCGCAAGCTCTGTTTCGGTCAAGTAATCGTTCATTCTTCAATCCTCATAACTTGGCCTCATCTGTGGCCTACATTTATTTGTCCTCGACAGGTGTGCGGAGATCTGTTGATGGCGGTTGATGCGGAATGATTGCTGTAGGAATCGGTAAACAGACGTTTCGTAACGTTACGAAAGATTCTGGCCGATATTAGACATCTGACGTTGAGGGCATCGGGACATGGGATTGAACGGGAGGGGCCGACCGGGTAGCATGCGGTGGATAAGAACGTACAGGTAAGGCATAACCGAGGATTTCCTGCTGGCGCTGATGCAGGGATTGGAGAAGTAAGGAACCTTTCACGAGGGAGAACATGATGGATAAGTTTTCAGCGATCGGTGCGGTACTCTTGTGGGCGATGGTGATATTTAGCGTGTCTTTTGCCGTAGCCGGCGATACAAAACCTGTCAGTGGTGCGGAACGCCAAACTTTTGTCGATAGTTTTCCGAAAAATGGGTTGAACACTACCCCTGGAGACGCGATGATGTTGCGTATTCTCGTGGAAAGTAGGAGTGCTCAGCGTGGCGTGGAAGTGGGTTCATTCACGGGGTATGGTGCCATCAATATGGGGATTGCATTTGAACGCACCGGAGGCCACCTGTATACGCTGGAAATCGACCCGGAAGCGATGAAGACATGCCGCGAAAATGTTGACAAAATGGGGCTTGCAAAGTCAGTTACTTGTATCGAAGGTGACGCGTTGAAAACATTGCCCGCCCTCGAGGGCGAGTTCGATTTTGTCTTCATTGATGCAGTCAAGAAAGACTATTTTAGGTATTTCAAGCACATCGAGCCCAAGCTCAAACGCGGTGCCGTGATAGTCGCCGATAACGTTATCAAGTCTGCGGAGGCCATGAAAGATTATCTTGACTATGTCCAGACGTCCCATGACTACGAAACCGTCATCATTCGCGCCTCGGAGGAAAAGGGAGACGGTATGGCTATCACGTACAAAGTGCGGTAATGGTTTTGCTTATCCATGGCTACAACAAACCCTTCGATTCCATGGGGGGCCAGATGAACGTTGTCAGCCATGACCTGTATTGAGAGTGTGAGCCTTGTTCCTTTATTATCATCAACTGAGAACAGCGAGAATTGTCGACAACCAGCGAAGGGAAACGTTCCATGTTTGAAAACATCAATATCCACAGCAGTGTCGCGGTGTACGTTCAGATTGAGAACTCAGTGCAATTTGCCGTCGCTTCAGGTCGTCTGAAGACAGGCGACAAGCTTCCCTCGGTACGTGAGGCCACGGAGAAGATGAACGTCAATCCCAACACCGTGGCGAAATCCTATCGGGACCTTGAGGTCCTGGGCATTATCAATGCCCGTAGAGGATTAGGCGTGTTCATCAACAAGGGTGCTGATGTGAAATGTAAAGAAAGCACTCGCCAGCAAATCGTGGGCCGTTTGCACGAAGTCGTTTCGGAAGCTAAGGCCGCCGGTATGACGGTACAGGAAATCAAGGCCATTTCTTCCGCATGTTGTGCCATTGATGCGGAGCCGTATGGCGAGGTACCGGCATCTTTGCTCGCCATGGCCAAGGGCAAGAAAAGCTGAAGACCTGATCGCGAACGCCCCCAAGCATTGTGATAGACAGCGCACTTCGATTCGGAGCGGGCTGGACGTCCTAGGGCCGACTACACCACGCGGCCTATACGACAAAGCCTTTGTTATTCATGACGGCAGAACGCCGCAGACAGGCCGGTTATGCGCGGCTCCGGCACTCAATATCCCAAGTTGTTGGATGAAGAGACTGTCCTCATAATGGGTTTGGATATTGAAGCCCATACCTCCCTCCTCCCAATTGGACATTCAGCAACATTAATCCTGTCTCTTCACTTGGACATTCAATACCGAATCTTCTTGTTGGATTGGCTGTAATGGCGGGACCCCTTTCAAGAAGAATCGATGCCACAGCCAACCACTCAGTAGCGCGATTGTTCGCTTGCCGACAATCGTAAGCGCTTCCAAGAGGAAGAACCACCTTAGTGGAAAGAAGTGAAAGAGGATGTTGGTTTTGTTGGTTTAGTTGGTTTCTGTTACCACTAATGTGTACGTTCCGTGTAAACCAGTGATGTAAAAAACCCATAATACCAACATAACCAACACACTTTGGACGTCTTTTTTCCCTTTGGGTGATTCCTCATACTGGCCAGAACCTTTTCCGGCTAAGCGGAAAAACGATTCTGGAATTGAGTTGAGCCTGTGGATGACTGTTTTGAAGGGGGTGTGAACCTGAAAATGGATGTTCCACGGCCTTTACCCTCTTCGGCAACCCAACCGGCAATCTTCAATGTGGGCATAATTTCTCTGAACCGGCGGGCA
>CAIYET010000588.1 GCA_903925285.1 Candidatus Hydrogenedentota bacterium
CCATCCATCGACGAAGTACACCCCTGGCTGGCTCAGTTCCGGTGGTCCTGCGTGAATGTCATCACGCTGATACGTGGCGAATAGGCCCCCCTTGACGTTGAAAACATAGGCGAACATGATGTCTTGATCGCCGCGCAACGCCGTAAGGGTTACATCGGCTGAACTGGGATCGTCAAACGAGAGAGCCGCGCGGGAATTGTCTCCAAGTACCTTGGCCGTACGGACAAGTTCCTCCCCCATGTGTTTCCTCGATATCGTAATATCCGTCACCACAAATGTGACAGACACAAAGAGGAGGGCTGTAACCATTGGAATCATGACGATCAAGGCCAGTTTCCGTTGAACGGACCAGTCTCTGAATATCGACATTGAAATCAAGTCTTGCCTCCGTCCTTGCCTTGGATCACCTTGGCAAGGTTCAGGAGTTGAGAACTTATCTTGAGGCCCGCGTCCTTTGCGGCATCCACATTGACTTCCAGGCCGATTCTGCTATCGACTGGCACGAGGTTAATGATCCCGCCGAGTTCCGCGAAGTTGTCCGTATCGCCCACCGTCAAGATGCCGGTTCCCTTGAATTCGTTGAAGAGGGCCTTGAGTCTCTGTTTTTCCGAGGAACAGATAAAGACGATGTGGCAGTTCTTCAGGTCGGCGGCGTCGTTTGAACGCTTGACTTGGAGATCACGGTTCTTGGCCTTCTTGCTCCGCACGATGTCATCCAGGATCGTTCCAAAGGGATCCTCGCCCAACACCCCAATAAGGAAGGGCGTATCTTCGGAGGGAAACGACGCGGGCGGCCACTCGACAAATCCGGTAAACTTATACAGAAAGGCGGCCTTAACCTCCTTCTCTGAGTATGCGCCCGCCCGGACACGATGCTGCGACGTGCCTAAGACACACAAGATGCTCAAGGCACACACAGCCGCCCCCCGGACGAAATACTGAAGGATGAAAGGCTTTCCGCCTTCATCCTTGCGGTTTTTCGCAATGGCTAGAATCGCCATGACATCTTACCATAGACGCCGCGTGGTGTCTCTGTTGGTTGAATGCCTTCGGCGGGTACGGTTTCCAGGTGGCGGCCACCGAACAGATTTTGTCCACACAGGCTGGCTTCTAATGAATCGGATATCCGCCAGCCCAGGCGCGCGTCGAACCGGAAATAGTCCGGAACGTTCTGACTGGAAAGTTCTGTGACATAATAAAGTCGCGTATCGAACTCGAGCCCGTGAGGCAGATTCACGAGGGAACTTACATTGAACTGATGGTGGGGACTTTCGTCCTGTTTGCCGACGGAACGTGTGTCGGTGCTGGACTTGTCGAGTTCGAGGTCCACCTGAAGATAGGAATAGCCGACGGCTAACTGCCACCATTTGGCCGCCTGCCAATTGGCAGTGAACTCCGCGCCATATACCGTGCCGGACATTTTGTTGCCGTACGTGAGGGGAATGACGCCATGGGGCGGGAAGGGCGCCAACTCAAGCTCCAGGGGACGCGTTTCCGCCGTCCGCAATTTATCATAGCTGTTATAGAACGCTACAAAATCAAGAAAAACACGCCGAGAAACGCGGGTTCGATAACCGGCTTCGTACGCCAACAGTTCCGAGGATTCGAAATCCTCGTTTCCCAGGATGCTCAAGACAAAGCCGGGGAACCGGGCCACGTTAAGGCGTCCTTCGGACCCAATGCGGGACGGGGTCTGGACCGCGCGCGAGACCGCAGCCCAGACGGTATGTTTTTCCGATGGCGTCCACAACAAA
>CAIYET010000589.1 GCA_903925285.1 Candidatus Hydrogenedentota bacterium
CTCGTCGGGGCTCAGTCGGTCATCGATAACTACGACCTGGGGGCCCGAGCTAATGCTCAGATTATTAACCAAACCTCGAAGAGTCGCGTTCGAAACAATCTGGAGGTCGTCCAGCATGTCGGTGAGGCCGTTGCCGATGGGCGTCCCCGGCACTTTCTCAAAAGACGTGATGTAGTACGGAGGACGTTGGCGAGGACTAGGCGAGAGTTGGCACTTGATAACGTGGGATCCAATGAGCCACGCTTGTACGTGATAATCGCGCAGTTCATCGGGAACCGCCAAACCGTAATCCTGTAGCATTCTTCCCTGTATGTTGCCATTGAACGCCATGCACGCTATTAGCTTGGATCGGTTCCAGGCGGGGTTTTCTTTGTTCTCAAGAACAGCTCGCTCGGCATCAGTAGTATCCCAAAAATCATATAACCCGCCACGACCATATTCGTCAAGAACAGCTCGGAGCTCGTCTTGATTATAGCCTGGGAGATCGAGGAGATCGTTGAGTTCTGCTCGGGTGAACTTGATTTTTTCGATGATGTCAGCATTGGCGAAACTCGATACCCCCGGCGTCCACCAAATATCGAACGGTGCCACTCGGCGCCATACGAGCTTTGGCTTCTGCACAATGGTTGGCTGACCGCCGGCTGGCGGCCAGACGACTTCTGGAATGATCTTGACTTCCGGTCCACAGATAACACCAAACGGGAAGGTTGGCAAGTCGACAAGAAACTCCGCGAACGCATGATAGAACATGCCCTCGCGCAGGATGTCCTCGATCTTGTTGTCCGAGTCCTTGGCCTGCTGCCCGGCTTTCTTCTTGGCAGCGTCAAGAGCACTCTCGATCAGTGCCGTGCGCCGCGCCTGCTCGTCTTCCGGATCCGGCGGCTTGCCCTGCGTTTGGGTCACCTGCTGGTTCTCCAGTTGCAGCAGGGCGTCTATGTTTTGCTGGACCGAGTCCGGGATCTTCGGCGAAGACGGGGGCTTGATGCCCCACGGTCGGGTGTCTCCAAGGTAAATATCTCGAAGCAGCGAGCTGGCCGCTCGACACTTCTGGGCGATAATGCGTGCGTAGACCTCAGAACCTCCGAAACGTCTAATTTCTCGTAGCTGATTAGCATCATATTGGCCATTAAAAGTCCTCAAAGCTACCAGCAGGCGTTCGGACCAGCCCGCCGCCGTGTTGCGGTGGTTGCGAAAAATCTCCCATAATCCGCGTATATATCCGGCTAATTCCTGTGGAGATTGGGCCGTTTGGGCCTGATTTGCCTGCGCCGTCTGGTTTGCGCGGTCGGCTTCTTGCTGCTGCAGTACGTCTTCAGGGATAACTTGTAGTACGCCTTGAGTTCCTAACGCCTGATCACTCACGGTGCTTCTCCACGTACTCAGCAAGCAGCCGCAAACGGATCACGTCATCGTGAGCATAACCCAAAGTAGAATTGCATTGCAAACACAACATCCCCCGAACCTTCCCTGTCTCATGACAGTGATCCACCTGAAAACCGCCATTGGTAGTCCCAGGGTGCGCGCTTTGACACACCGCACAACGAAAACCTTGGGTCGCCAATAGATTGTCACGCTCCGCCAACGAAATGCCGTACTTACGCCGGTAATGGTCCTCTCGCACCCGACGCCTTACCCTCATAGGATTAGCCCAATATCTCGCCGCATTTGCCGCAGCAACCTTTTCTGGGTGCCTTTTACGATAGACCCTAGAGGCCCGGCGAAATACCTCTTTATCTTTGCTGGGCACGAAGACCTCCAAAAGACGTGACCTAGCATATCGATCCCCCCTTAGCAAACCGTTAAGGGATTAAGCACTTGCGCCCGCTATAATGTCGTGCTAGAGGTACCCCAATGGACGAACCCACAGATCCCCATTTAGACTCCCAGAAACTAGCCACGCTGGCAGGAGAACTCGCCAAGGGCACCTTCAACCCGGTCGAGGTCTTGAAATCCTTCGGCTTGACAGTGGGACAACTAGAGCGCTATATCGCCCCCAATCCGTTCTTTAAACAGGCTTACGATGCCGCGCTCGTTGAATGGAACTCGTCGACCAGCACTGTCAAGCGCATTAAAACGCGAAGCGCAGCAATTCTGGAAGATAGCCTTCCGGCACTTAGTGCTCGACTTACGGACCATCGGGAAAGTCTCCCTGCTGTTGTCGAGACCGCGAAGCTATTCGCGAAGCTCGCGGGCGCGGGCGAGGAAAAGTCCGTGGCTGGTCCAAGTGATCGCTTCACGATCTCCATCAACATCGGCTCGAAAAAGATCGAGCAAGTCGTCGAGCCGACGATCGACATAACCCCGCAGCGAGCACTGGAAAGCCCGAATGATTAAATCGCCCCGCGTGTTACTGGTTGACATAGAAACGGCGCCAACACTCGGATACTTCTGGGGGAAGCTCTACGACACGAACATTATCGAGATCAAAGACGCATGGTATATGCTCAGTTACGCTTGGAAATGGCAGGGAGAGAAAAAAACCCATGTGCGCGCACTCAGCGACTATCCGGAATACGATGCCAACCTAGACAACGACTTCTTCCTCGTCAAAGATCTCCGCA
>CAIYET010000590.1 GCA_903925285.1 Candidatus Hydrogenedentota bacterium
CGATCTCCTGTTGTATCGCAAGACGTTCGGCCTCGATTTCGTCAAGCGCCATGTCCATCTCCTTTTCTGGTCCCAGCGCGGCGGCGGCGCGTCAGGTTTCATTGGCACCGGCGATCTGACAATCTAAAACCGGGCCCAAATCTCGCCGCCGCGCTCGAACCAGATTCAACTTTGTTGTGCCCGTCTCTCCGGGCTGCCACGCCGTTCCACGCGCTTCTGACTCCAGGCGTTCTCGTGCCGCGAATAACCATTACGCGATTTGGGGGCTTCCTCGTGCAACCTCGTAGGCCCACGCGGTGTACCACAGGCGACATAAGCGCGAAATCCATCGTGCCGTTTAGACGCTTTCGGGTGTTGCACCGTGATAATACAGATTCAACTTTGTTGTGACGGCGGGCCGGGACTCACTTGCCCTCGTGGACAATCGCCGACCCGCCGCCGGGTGAATCCTACTGCCAAGACGAGCCGGGGTTCAGATTCAAAACTATTCAACTATTTCCGGCCGGCAATCGCGTTGTAGACCTTGCTGATCGTCGTCAGAAAGGACAGTCACCTTCGGGGTCCGGTGGTGTCGGAACGGGCGGATTCTTGATGAGATCAATCAGTTGGCGCATCTGGCCAACATTCAAACTGGTCGAATTCGGAACGCCGAAATTCTCTTGAATAAGAGCCTGCATCTGTTCGTTGGTCGCGCCGGTCTGAGATTTGATCGCAACAAGCTGGTCGTAAAGCGTATCCCGCTCACTCTTCACATGGCCGGCCGGATGTCCCGGAACGGGCGCTTTGCTGGGCCGCAGTTTGGCCTGCAACAGGCGCAGAGTATTCGGGTCGATCTCCTTGAACTCGGGGCGTCCTGGAAAGTCGAAAGAGTCTCGCGTCTTTCCTTCGTAGGTGTCATGGCGGCACTTGAGCACACACCCGTCGTTGTACAACGTTTCGGCCATTCTCGGGGATGCGAGATCGTTGTTCCATCCGTGTTCCCCAAGTTTGCGCCGGGTCGATTCGAGGGCTTTTTCCGACAACCACCAGACCACTTCCTTCTCTTCGGGATTTTGCAGGACCGTGGTTTCGTTCGGGCTGTTGGGGTCGAGCACGCGATCCGTCATCAAAAACGTCATTACGATGCACGGGGTATTGTCTTTACCGATTGCGGCAGCTTGGACAGTCTGTAGCCGCCCAAAGTAAAGTCCTGGTTCAAAGAGCATATTCGTATTCCTTCCTAGAATTCCGGTTGGGATTCGGGTTGTGATTGCGTGGCGGTCCCGTCGAGATACGCCGCAATGTACGAGTACAGGTTGATGTGATCGTCCGGAACGTCAATTTCGGACGGAAGGCCTGAGCGATTCTTGGCAATGTAGGCATCGCTATGTTCGGTATAGACGACACGCTCGCGTCCGCCGATCCCCTTGGACTTCTTGCCAATCTTGGCCGGGTCTACGACGATGCGGAACGTGCCGAATAGGACGGTATCAACCCACTTCGTCAACGCGTTCCACTTCTCTTCGTGACAATCGGGTTGAAACTGGTCGAAGTCTTCGCCCATAGGATTTTTGAACGTGCGAACCTTTGGATGAGACAAGATGATTATTCCGGTTCCTCCGCAATGAAGGCGTTCGAGATGGTCGATCATCTTGCACCACTCGCGCGCGGATACCTTGAACCCTTTATGGTAACTCATGAAGCTGTTGCCCGAAGCAGCTTCCCACACGCCGCCGTAGGTGTAAGTGCAAACGTGTTCGTCGCAGAGGCGGTCAAACCCGCCAAGTGCGTCCAGCACGAGTGTACCGTGTTCTTTCGGCTTGAGTTGCCCGAGATACCACATCAGCGCACGCCACGTCTCTACGGGCGAGCTTGGCACTTTGGGCGCCCTTCCTTCGCGGGCCAAGGTTTCGTATCCCGTCTCACCACGGGCCATGAGGATGGTAGCGCCGGGGGCCTCCGCCCCGAACGTGCTTTTGCCCCATCCGGGATCCGCCACGAGTAGCAGGCGCAACGGGGCCTTGCCTGTCGGTGGCTGTTTCATGAGGATCGCGTCCTCGCCTTGAGATTGAACCATACCTCCTCCTATCGAATTACCGGGGTTTGTTCGATAACAGTTAAGTCGTTCATGATCCGAACTCCGCCTGCGTTGGCTTCGGAACCGCCGCCGGCACAACCGCCGCTTTGACCAGATCCCGAACGGCCTCGGAAGGCGGAATGTCGGTGGCGGCGGCAATCGCCACCAGTTTCGCGTACAGTACCTTACCGAGTTTCACCGTAACGCTTGTTGACTCGCTCTCTCGTTTCTTCACCATACTTCTTCTCCTTTTGTTTGCTTCGTTTCGTTGTAATGGGCCTAGCGCGGCGGCGGCAGATCGCTAACCTGTTTTGGCGTGACGGTAGCTACCCGTCTACCCCTTCGCCGCCGCGCTAGAACCGCTACTCCTCCTTCGGCTCCAGCGCGTCGAAGTCCTGCTGAGTCATGACGTTCATTTAAGCGCCTTTCTTGCCGCGATCTCGATGCAGAGGGATAGGTTCTTGGCTATCTTCCCTTTGAGAGCGGGCTGTTCTTCTTCCGTGGCACGGCCAATCCTTTTCAGGTTGGCTTTGGTGTCGTTCGTAACTCGGATAGATGTGTGATGCAATTTTGCTTTGCTCATGCGCTAAATATAGCACGTTGTGCGCGAAATGTCAAGAGGAATTTTTGCACAAACAGAAACGCCCGCCGGAACGGTCCAGTGGGCGCGGGAAACGATTGCTTTTTAGAGATCGTCCACGGTTATCTCCTCTCGGCCACGGTCAGCGCCAGCGCCGCGTCTCTCTCTGCGTATATCTCTGTGGTTTCTGCGTGCGAGTGGCCAAGGTAAACCTGGGCGGCCTCCAGGCCCATTGTAGCACGGATGTCAGTCCCTGCGTTGTGGCGTAGCTGGTGTGGGTGCCACGCGGGCACGCCGGCATGTCCGCACGCGCGGCGCACTGCGGTGTTGTAGCTGGTGGACGAGTAGGTCCAGATCCGCTGGTCGGCCGGCCTCAGCATCAACGGTCTCAATATCTCCTGAGCCTGAGGTCCGAAGTATAACACGCGGGCCTTGCCGCGCCACGCCTCCTTGTGCTGGTCGAGCCTGGACGTCCATACGGTCCCGCTCGTGTCCACGTCGCACGGTCTTAGGGCCAGCAGTTCGCCGCTGCGGGCGCCGGTGAGTAGTTGCAGGCGGATCAGCGCGGCCACGGGCGGCGCCACGAACTCGAGCACGGCCTCGATGTGTGCCTGGTCAACGGGGCCAACCCTCTCGGTCTCGCGGGCCTCGCTACGGCCACGCCTGAGCGCCGGTACGCATTTGAGCTTTCGATGCACCTTGCCTTTGACCAGCCCCTCGGCCACGCCCCACTCGAACATGCCCACAACGATGCGCGTGTAGGCGTTTACGGTCGTTCTTGCCAGGTCTGCCTTGATCCAACGGTCCCGCACTATCTTGAGACGGTCAGGCGTAAACAGGCTCACGTCAAGACGGTCCGGCACGGATCGCAGCACGTTCTCGATCTTGTCCGCCTGTGAGGATCCGCGGTAGTAGGTCTCGGCGTGTTCGAGGTAACGGTCCTTCAAATCAATCAAGAGGAGCATTTACTATCCTTTTCAGCATATCGGGAAATTCCCAATTTAACAAACGTCCCGTAAATTCTACGTGGTTGTCGTCGTAAACCTTCCCACTGGTGTGAAGAATAAAATGCTTGCCACGACGGATTATCCCCCCACTAACTACCCATTTTGGTTGTAACATCGGTCACTCCTCCTGAAACGGTAAAGTGGCG